>JAUQYB010000042.1 GCA_030837825.1 Albidovulum sp. | reverse complement strand
ATGTTCGTGCTGACCGTGGCCGCCGCCGAGGCGGCGATCGGGCTGGCGATCCTGGTCTGCTTCTTCCGCAACCGCGGCACCATCGACGTCGAAGACGTCAACGTGATGAAAGGGTAAGGGCAAATGGAAACGATCATCCTCTTTGCCCCGCTGGTCGGCGCGATCATCGGCGGCTTCGGCTGGCGCGCGATCGGCGAGACCGGCGCGATGGTGGTGACGACGGGGCTCTTGTTCCTGTCGATGCTGCTCTCGTGGATCGTCTTCCTCGGCTTCGATGGGACGACCCAGCACATCCACATCCTCGACTTCATCCGTTCCGGCACGCTCGACACCGCCTGGTCGATCCGGCTCGACCGGCTGACCGCAATCATGCTGATCGTGGTGACGACGGTCTCGGCGCTGGTGCACCTCTATTCCTGGGGCTACATGGCCCATGACGAGAACTGGCGCGAGGGCGAGGTCTACAAGCCGCGGTTCTTCGCCTACCTCTCGTTCTTCACCTTCGCCATGCTGGCGCTGGTGACGGCCGACAACCTCGTGCAGATGTTCTTCGGCTGGGAGGGCGTGGGCGTCGCCTCCTACCTGCTGATCGGCTTTTACTACCGCAAGGCCAGCGCCAACGCCGCCGCGATCAAGGCCTTCGTGGTCAACCGCGTGGGCGACTTCGGCTTCGCGCTCGGCATCTTCGGGCTTTTCTACCTCGTCGACTCGATCGACATGGACGCGGTCTTCGCCGCCGCGCCGACACTGGCCGAGACGCAGATCCGCTTCCTCTGGACCGACTGGAACGCGGCCAACCTTCTCGCCTTCCTCCTCTTCGTCGGCGCGATGGGCAAGTCGGCGCAGCTTTTCCTGCACACCTGGCTGCCGGACGCGATGGAGGGCCCGACCCCGGTCTCGGCCCTGATCCATGCCGCGACGATGGTGACGGCCGGCGTATTCCTCGTCTGCCGGATGTCGCCCTTGTTCGAGTATGCCCCCGAGGCGAAGTCGTTCGTGATGTAGATCGGCGCCGCCACCGCCTTCTTCGCGGCGACGGTGGGCCTCGTGCAGAACGACATCAAGCGGGTGATCGCCTATTCGACCTGCTCGCAGCTCGGCTACATGTTCGTCGCCGCGGGGGCCGGCATCTATTCGGCGGCGATGTTCCACCTCTTCACCCATGCCTTCTTCAAGGCGATGCTGTTCCTCGGCGCGGGCTCGGTCATCACCGCGATGCACCATGAACAGGACATGCGCAACTATGGCGGGCTTCGCAAGAAGATCCCGCTCACGTTCTGGGCGATGATGATCGGCACGCTGGCGATCACCGGCGTCGGCATCCCGCTGACGGCCTGGGGCTTCGCGGGGTTCCTGTCGAAGGACGCGATCATCGAGAGCGCCTTCGCCTCCGGCAACGGCTTCGCCTTCGTGGCGCTGGTCGTGGCGGCACTCTTCACCTCGTTCTATTCCTGGCGGCTGATGTTCCTGACCTTCTTCGGGACCGAACGCGGCGACCATCACGCGCACGAGCACGCGCACGAAAGCCCGGCGACGATGACGGTGCCGCTGGGCGTTCTCGCAATCGGTGCCGTTTTCGCGGGCATGCTCTGGTACAAGCCCTTCTTCGGCGACCATGAGCGGATGATCGAATTCTTCGCCATGCCGCATCACGCGACGGTGGAGGCGGGCGCAGCCGATGCGGCCGCCGCCACCGAACCGGCGACCGAACCGTCCGCCACCGACGCGGCGACCGCAGCCGCCCCGGCGGGCGAGGCCGAGGCCGAGGCCGGTCACGCGGCCGTAGGCGGGATCTTCATGTCGGAGGCGTCGAACCAGGTGCTGGACGACGCGCACCATGCGCCGGCCTGGGTCAAGGTCTCGCCCTTCGTCGCCATGCTGATCGGCCTGGTCACCGCGTTCGTCTTCTACATCGTCGACCCGTCGATCCCCCGGCGTCTCGCGGCGCAGCAGCCGATCCTCTACCGCTTCCTGCTCAACAAGTGGTATTTCGACGAGATCTATGACGCGGTCTTCGTCCGCCCGGCCAAAAGGCTCGGCGCCTTCCTCTGGACGCGCGGCGACGGCAACGTCATCGACGGCACGATCAACGGCGTGGCGATGGGTTTCATCCCGCGGCTCACCCGGATCGCGGCACGGCTCCAGTCGGGCTACATCTTCACCTATGCCTTCGTCATGATCATCGGCATCGCCGTGCTTCTGACCTGGATGACGATCTCTGGGGGCGCGCACTAATGGAAAACCTGCTTTCCATCATCACCTTCCTGCCCCTCGTTGCGGCGGCGATCCTCGCGCTCTTCCTCAAGGGCGACGACCCGGCGGCGCAGAAGAATGCCAAGTGGCTCGCGCTGATCGCCACCACGGTGACCTTCCTTGTCTCGCTTTTCCTGCTTGCGGGCTTCGACCCGGCCGACACCGGCTTCCAGTTCGTCGAGGAACGGGCCTGGATCATGGGGCTGAAATACAAGGTGGGCGTCGACGGGCTCTCGGTCCTCTTGGTGCTCCTGACCACGTTCTTGATGCCGATCACGATCCTCTCCACCTGGGAGGTGACGGCCCGCGTCAAGGAATACATGGTCGCGTTCCTGGTCCTCGAGGGGCTGATGCTCGGGGTCTTCGTGGCGCTCGACCTGGTGCTCTTCTACCTCTTCTTCGAGGCGGGGCTGATCCCGATGTTCCTGATCATCGGCATCTGGGGCGGCAAGGAGCGGATCTACGCGGCGTTCAAGTTCTTCCTCTACACCTTCCTCGGCTCGGTGCTGATGCTGGTGGCGATGATCGCCATGTATGTCGACGCCGGCACGACCGACATCCCGACGCTCCTCAACCACCAGTTCTCGTCCGAGCCGCTGAACCTGCTCGGCTTCCACGTCGTCGGGGGCATGCAGACGCTGCTGTGGCTCGCCTTCTTCGCCTCCTTCGCGGTCAAGATGCCGATGTGGCCGGTCCATACCTGGCTGCCGGATGCGCACGTGCAGGCGCCGACGGCGGGCTCGGTCGTGCTGGCGGCGATCCTCCTCAAGATGGGGGGCTACGGTTTCCTGCGCTTCTCGCTGCCGATGTTCCCGGTGGCGTCCGACCTGCTCGCGGGGCTGATCTTCTGGATGTCGGCCATCGCCATCGTCTACACCAGCCTCGTGGCGCTGGCGCAGTCCGACATGAAGAAGCTCATCGCCTATTCGTCGGTCGCGCACATGGGCTACGTGACCATGGGCATCTTCGCCGCCAACCAGCAGGGCGTGGATGGCGCGATCTTCCAGATGCTCAGCCACGGCTTCATCTCCGGCGCGCTCTTCCTCTGCGTCGGCGTGATCTATGACCGGATGCACACGCGCGAGATCGACGCCTACGGCGGTCTGGTGAACCGGATGCCGGCCTATGCGCTGGTGTTCATGTTCTTCACGATGGCCAACGTCGGCCTGCCCGGCACCTCGGGCTTCGTGGGAGAATTCCTGACGCTGATGGGCATCTTCCAAGTCAACACCTGGGTGGCCTTCGTGGCCGCCACGGGGGTGATCCTGTCGGCGGCCTATGCGCTCTGGCTCTATCGCCGGGTGGTCTTCGGCGACCTGATCAAGGAAAGCCTGAAGACGATCGCGGACATGAGCGCGCGAGAGAAGGCGATCTTTGCGCCCCTTATCGCCATGACCCTGCTTCTCGGCGTCTATCCGAGCCTCGTCACGGATGTGACGGGCCCCTCGGTCGAGGCGCTGATCTCCGACTACCAGGCCGCGGTTCCCGTCGAGACGGGCATCGAGCTGGCCAGCCACTGAGGACGACACGCGATGATCTCTGCTGATTTCTCCGCCATCCTTCCCGAAGTGGTCCTGGTCCTGTACGCGATGGCAGCACTTCTGGGTGCGGTCTACACCGGCAAGGACGAGCTTGCCGGAACGCTGACCTGGGCGACGGTGGCGGTCTTCCTCGGGCTTGCGGGCTGGATCGGCCTGTCGGACCCTGGCGAGCGGATGGCCTTCGGCGGCATGTTCGCCGACGATGCCTATTCGCGCTTCGCCAAGGTGACGGTGCTTCTGGGCGCGGCTTCCGTCCTGGCGATGAGCGCGGACTACAGGACGCGCCGGGGGCTGGCGCGGTTCGAGTTCCCGCTGATCGTGGCGCTTGCCGTCGCCGGCATGATGGTCATGGTCTCGGCCGGCGATCTGATGTCGCTCTACATGGGGCTCGAACTCCAGTCGCTGTCGCTCTACATCCTCGCGGCCTTCCGCCGCGACAGCGTGAAATCGACCGAGGCGGGGCTGAAATACTTCGTGCTCGGCTCGCTCTCCTCGGGGCTGCTGCTCTACGGCGCGTCGCTGACCTACGGCTTCACCGGCACCACGCTTTTTGCCGGTATCATCGAGACGATCCAGGACGGGCATGTCTCGGTGGGCCTGCTCTTCGGCCTCGTGCTGATGATCACCGGCCTTGCCTTCAAGGTCTCGGCGGTGCCCTTCCACATGTGGACGCCCGACGTCTACGAAGGTTCGCCCACCCCGGTCACCGCCTTCTTCGCCACCGCGCCCAAGGTGGCGGCGATGGCATTGTTCGCCCGGCTGGTCTTCGACGCCTTCGGCGGCGCGGTGGCCGACTGGAGCCAGGTCATCGCGGTGATTTCGGTGCTGTCGATGTTCCTTGGTGCCGTCGCCGGGATCGGGCAGCGCAACTTCAAGCGGCTGATGGCCTATTCGTCGATCGCCCACATGGGCTTTGCGCTGATGGGCCTTGCGGCGGGCACCGAGGCGGGCGTCAAGGCGATGCTCCTCTACATGGCGATCTATGTCGTCATGAACGTCGGCACCTTCGCCTTCATCCTGTCGATGGAGCGTGACGGGGCGCCGGTGACGGACATCGACTCGCTGAACCTCTATTCGCGCAAGGAGCCGGTCAAGGCGCTCGCCATGCTCGTGCTTCTCTTCAGCCTTGCGGGTGTGCCGCCGATGCTGGGGTTCTTTGCGAAATACGGCGTGCTTCTGGCAGCGGTGAATTCCGGCATGACGCTGCTTGCGGTGGCCGGTGTCATCGCCTCGGTGATCGGCGCCTTCTACTACCTGCGCATCGTCTACTACATGTATTTCGGCGCCGAGAGCGAAGGGGTGGAGACGCGGATGGTTCCGGCACAATGGCTTCTGCTGATGGCGTCGGCGGTGCTGATGGTGGTTGGCGTCGTGAGCCTCTTCGGCGTCGAGGGGGCCGCGGCGCTGGCGGCCGAAGTTCTTGTCCGCTGACCGGGCTGGGAAGCTTCCGGCCTGGCCCGAAGGCGTGGCGCGCCACGTCCTTGCCGAGGTCGACAGCACCAATTCCGAAGCCGCGCGCCTGGCACCGCGCCTGACCCAGCCTACCTGGATCCTCGCCCGCCGCCAGACAGCGGCGCGGGGGCGGCGGGGCCGGGCCTGGGTCGCGCCCGAAGGCAATTTCTTCGCCACGCTGGTGATGCGGCCGTCGGGCGACCCGGTCGCGGCGGCGCAGCGCAGCTTCGTCGCGGCGCTGGCGCTTGCCGAGGCGCTGGGGGCCGCGGTCGGGCCGGGGGCGGCGCTGTCGCTCAAATGGCCGAACGACGTCCTGCTGAACGGCGGCAAGGTGGCGGGCATCCTGCTGGAAAGCGCAGGGAAGGGGGCGGGCGTCAGCCACCTTGCCATCGGCATCGGCGTCAACCTGATCGCCGCGCCGCCGGCCGAGGCGGTGGAGCCGGGCGCGGCGCGGCCGGTATCGGTCATGGGCGAAACCGGCGTTCGGCTCGCACCCGAGACACTTCTCGACCTTCTGGCGCCGGCCTTCGCCCGCTGGGAGGCGCAGCTTTCCACCTGGGGCTTTGCGCCCCTGCGCACCGCCTGGCTTGCCCGCGCGGCGCGGCTCGGCCAGCCAATCACCGCCCGGACCATGACCGAGACGATCGAAGGCACCTTCGAGACGATCGACGAGGCCGGCGCGCTGGTCCTGCGGACGGCGGCGGGGCCGCGCACGATCCCGGCGGCGGATGTCTATTTCTGAGGGAGGGTTCCCATGCTCCTCTGCATCGACTGCGGCAACACCAACACGGTCTTTTCGGTCTGGGACGGGACGCGGTTCCGCTGCACGCTCAGGACCTCGACCGAGCACCAGCGCACGGCCGACCAGTATTTTGTCTGGTTCAAGACGCTGATGGACCATCACAAGGTGCCGATTGAGATCGACGCGGCGATCATCTCCTCCACCGTGCCGCGGGTCGTCTTCAACCTGCGCGTCCTTTGCGACCGCTACTTCAATTGCCGTCCGCTGGTCGTCGGCAAGCCCGACTGTGCGCTGCCGGTGGCGCCCCGGGTCGACCAGGGCACCACGGTCGGCCCCGACCGGCTGGTCAACACGGTGGCCGGCGTCGACCGCCACGGCGGCGACCTGATCATCGTCGACTTCGGCACCGCGACGACGTTCGACGTCGCCGACACCGACGGCGCCTATATCGGCGGGGTGATCGCGCCGGGGGTGAACCTCAGCCTCGAGGCGCTGCACATGGCCGCCGCCGCCCTGCCGCATGTCGATGTCACCAAGCCGCAGAAGGTGATCGGGACGAATACGGTTGCCTGCATGCAGGCGGGCATCTACTGGGGATATGTCGGGCTCGTCGAAGGCATCGTCCGGCAGATCCGGGCCGAGCGCGGGCGGCCGATGAAGGTGATCGCCACCGGCGGGCTCGCGCCGCTGTTCGGCCAGGGCACCGAGATATTCGACAGCGTCGAGGACGACCTGACCATGCACGGACTCGTGCTGATCCACCGCTACAACAGGGAACTGGAACGCCAATGAGCAAGAACCGCCTGATCTATCTTCCCCTGGGCGGCGCCGGCGAGATCGGCATGAACGCTTACGTCTTCGGCTACGGGCCGGAGGGGGCTGAACGGCTGCTCGTCGTCGATCTGGGCGTGACCTTCCCCAACATGGACGAATCCCCGGGCGTCGACCTGATCATGCCGGACATCACCTGGCTTGCCGAGAATGCCGGCCGGATCGAGGCGATCTTCATCACCCATGCCCATGAGGACCATGTCGGCGCGATCGGCCACCTCTGGCCGAAGCTCAGGGCGCCGGTCTACGCGCGGCCCTTCACCGCGGCCATCGCGACCCTGAAGATGGAGGAGCAGGGCCAGCCGCTGGACGTGATCCGGGTGGTGAAGCCGCGCCCCGAGGTGGTGGCGGCCGGGCCCTTCCGGGTGCAGTTCGTGCCGGTCAGCCATTCGATCCCGGAAAGTGCCGCGCTGATCATCGACACGCCGGCGGGCCGCGTCGTCCATTCGGCCGACTTCAAGCTCGACGGCACCCCGGTGGTCGGGGAACCGTTCGATCCCGCCGAATGGCACCGGATCGCGCATGAAGGCCAGGGGGTGAAGGTTCTGACCTGCGATTCCACCAACGTCTTCTCGCCCCATCCCGGCCGGTCGGAGGCCTCGCTGGCCGGGCCCCTGGCCGAACTGATCGCCAGCCAGACCGGAATGGTCGTGGCGACGACCTTTGCGTCCAACATCGCGCGGCTGAAGACGCTGGCCGAGGCCGGGCGCGAGGCGGGCCGCTCGATCTGCCTTCTCGGCCGGGCGATGAAGCGGATGATCACGGCGGCGGTGGAATCGGGCGTCCTTACCGACTTCCCGCCGATCATCCAGCCGGAAGAGGCGGTGGACCTGCCCCGGGGCAGCCTGATGCTGATCGTGACCGGCAGCCAGGGCGAGCGCCGCGCCGCCTCGGCGCAGCTTTCCCGCGGCAAATACCTCGGGCTCGAGCTGAAGGAGGGCGACACGTTCCTGTTCTCCTCCAAGACCATCCCCGGCAACGAACGCGACGTGATCCGGGTGATGAACGCCTTCTCGGAAATCGGTGTCGAGGTGATCGACGACCGCGGCGGGCTCTACCATGTCTCGGGCCACGCCAACCGTCCCGACCTCGAGGCGGTGCACGAGTTGCTGCGGCCGAAGATGTTGCTGCCGATGCACGGCGAGCACCGTCATCTGCGCGAACATTGCCGGATCGGCATCGCCAAGGGGATCGCGGCGGAACTGGCCGTGAACGGCACGGTGGTCGACCTCACCGGCGACGCGCCCGAGGTGGTGGAATATGTCGAGACCGGGCGGACCTATCTCGACGGCACGGTGCTTCTTGGCGCGCTCGACGGGGTGGTGCGCGACCGCATCCGCATGGCGCTGAACGGCCATGTGCTGGTGACCGTCCTTCTCGACGAGGAGGACCAGCCCCTCGGCGAGGCCTGGGTGGAACTGAAGGGCCTTTCCGGCAGGACGCGCAAGGGGGCGCCACTGGCCGAGGCGATCGAGACCGACATCAACGATTTCCTCGAACGCGCCGA
Source organism: Albidovulum sp. (assembly GCA_030837825.1). Taxonomy (GTDB): domain Bacteria; phylum Pseudomonadota; class Alphaproteobacteria; order Rhodobacterales; family Rhodobacteraceae; genus Albidovulum. Next base: position 55,274 of record JAUQYB010000042.1, on the reverse strand, counting down.
CGACCGGGTGCTGGCCGACGACGACAAGATGGACGAGGCGATCCGCAAGATCGTCCGCCAGGTCGCGGTCGAGGAGATCGGCAAGAAACCCGAAGTCACCGTGGTGACGAGCCGGCTGGTGGCAGAGTAGGCCCGCCCCGGCGGACCCCTCCGTCGAGATGCGCGGGCAGCAGCGGGCGCGGTCAGTCCTTCGTGATCTTCATGCTGCGCATCAGGAAGTCAGGCACGTGATCGCCGAGGCCGACCACGGGCGCGCCCTTTTCGCCACGATCGCCGCGATCCCCGCGGCGGTCGCGGTCTTCCCGCCGTTTCTCGTCGCGGTCCCGGTCCTCGCGCCGCTTCTGGTCGCGGTGCCGGTCGTCCCGGTCGCGGCGTGGCTTGTCCTCGGCCTGGTCGCGCGGCGCGGGATTCGCGGGCTGCGGCTCGACCCGCGGCGCCGGCACGTCGAGCGGTGCCATCGACGCCTCCTGCCCGTGCGGCTTGATCGGCCGGTCGCGGCGGTCATCGCGTTCGCGCCCGCTGCCGGTCTCGCGGCCGCGGCGCGGACGGCTGCCCTTGCGGTCCTCCTCGGCCCTGGGCGCGCGCTGTGCCGCTTCGCTGAGCGTGAATCCTTCGGGCAGCGGCGCACGGGGCAGGGTCGTCTTCACGAGGCTTTCGATCGCGTCGAGGTATTTCTTGTCGGCGGGCGTCGCCAGCGTGATCGCAACGCCCCGCCGTCCGGCGCGGCCGGTGCGGCCGATGCGGTGGACATAGTCCTCCGAATGCGATGGCACGTCGAAGTTGAAGACATGGCTCACCGCCGGAATGTCGAGCCCGCGCGCGGCCACGTCGGAGGCGACGAGAAAGCGCAGCGTGCCTTCGCGGAAGCCGTCGAGCGTCTTCATCCGCTGGCTCTGCTCGAGGTCGCCGTGGATCGGTGCCGCGTCGAAGCCGTGCGTCTTCAGCGATTTGGCAAGGATGTCGACCTCGGACTTGCGGTTGCAGAAGAGGATCGCGTTGGTGCAGGCCTCGCCCTCGGCGGTGATGAGCGCGCGCAGAAGCTCGCGTTTCTGCTTGGCGGTCTGGTCCTTGCGGGTCGGCGTGAACTCGACGAGGCGCTGTTCGATGGTCTCGGAGGTCGTCGCCTGGCGCGCGACCTCGATCCGGGCGGGCGTGTGCAGGAAGGTGTTGGTGATCCGCTCGATCTCGGGCGCCATCGTCGCGCTGAAGAACAGCGTCTGGCGGGTGAACGGCGTCAACTGGAAGATCCGCTCGATGTCCGGAATGAAGCCCATGTCGAGCATCCGGTCAGCTTCGTCGACCACCATGATCTGCACGCCGGTCAACAGCAGCTTGCCGCGCTCGAAATGATCCAGAAGGCGCCCGGGCGTGGCGATCAGCACATCGACGCCGCGGTCGATCAGCTTGTCCTGTTCGCCGAAACTCACGCCGCCGATGAGAAGCGCCTTGGTCAGCTTGGTGTGCTTGGCATAGACGTCGAAGTTCTCGGCCACCTGTGCCGCAAGCTCGCGCGTCGGGCAGAGCACCAGGCTCCGCGGCATCCGGGCGCGGGCGCGGCCGCGGCCCAGAAGCGTGATCATCGGCAGCACGAAGCCTGCGGTCTTGCCGGTGCCGGTCTGGGCGATGCCGAGAACGTCACGGCCCTCGAGCGCGGGCGGGATCGCGCCAGCCTGGATCGGCGTGGGGATTTCATAGCCGGCTTCGGCAATGGCTTGCAGGACCTTGGGGTCCAGTTTCAGGTCGGAAAACTTTGTCATCAGCGTCCAATCGTTGCGGCGTCGGGCCGCAAGGGTGAAGGGACGCGACTTCCGGGCGCCCCGGCGTTTGCCCGCCGGATGCGGGCCTTCCGCCCGTAGCGCAAAACCTTGCGCAGGTCAATCAGACGCCGCACCCCGGCCCGAAACGGCGGTGCCGCCCGTCCTGGGGGAGACGGGCGGCACCTTGGCGTTGGGTAGTGGGTGGGTGTTTGGGTGTGGGTACTGGTAAGACTGCCGATCGGTTGCCTGCCGGTTGGACCTACCGGCGACGGCGCCGGAAAAGCGCCGCGATCCCGAGCCCGGACAGGAGGAGAGCCCCCCCGGCGGGAACGGGCACGGCCGCCATGTCGAGGCGGATCGCCCCGAGACGGTTGCCGGCTCCCGGTGCACGTGCGAGCACGTCCATCGAGATCAGATACGTCCCCGGACCGAGGTTGAACTGGCCGAAGCTGTGCTGGCCGTCGGCCAGCGCCTTGTCGAAGTTCATCCCCGTGTTCTTGGACGGCGTCACCGGCGCCGAGGTGGCCCCGAGCGCGACGGCGTTGTTGAAGACTTCGAACTGCTCTCCGGCGAAGAAGCCATCGACGATGGTGAGGATGGCATTCGCGGCCAGGGAGAAGCTGAAGCTTCGTGCGACCGTGGTTCCCACGTCGCCAATCGAGAAGCGGGTCCATCCGCTGTCGGCGACGAGGTTGATGGTCGCGGCCTGGGAAGGAAGGGCCGTGACCGTTGCCGCTGCCACGGCCAGCGCTTTGAGTTTGGTCGAGAACATGGCAGCTCCTTTGTTGCGGCTGGCTCTCTAATTCTCGCAGGAATTGAGACTTTTTTTTGGCACACGCGACAGTTGTCGCCTCTGCCGAAACAGACCCCGGTCATGTCCCGGGATCGGCAACCAGAGATCAACGATCGCGGCGGCTTTCCGCCGATCCTGCCCTGAAATTGCCCGACTCCCGCCGATTTCTGCCCTCCGCTGGCGGCGCCTGCACCGGCGGATCGACCTCCGCGAGGGGCTTTTGCCACATTTCTGCCACGAAGAGATTCGCCGAAGCGGAGACAATCCTGAGGTGAAACCCCGCGCCCCGCGGGCCTTTGCGGTCGACGCGCGCGGCCGCTGCCCCTAGTCTTGCGCCGCTGCCCCCAGTCTTGCGCCGCTACCCCGGAGCCGGAACGTTGCTGCCCATTCATGTCATCAACCTCGCGCGGGAACCCGGCCGGCTGGCCCGGATCGGCGCCGCGCTCGACGGCCTCGGGCTGGGCTGGAGCCGGGTCGAGGCGATCGACCGCCTGGCGGTGCCGGCTGCCGGCCTCAGGGCGGCTTTCGGCACCGGGCCCCTGTCGGCAGCCTATCCCGCCACCGCCGGCGACATGGCCTGTTCGCTGACCCATCGGCGGCTCTGGGAGGAGATCGCGGGCGGGCGGGCCGAGGCGGCCGTGGTGCTGGAGGATGATGCGCGTCTGGCCCCCGGCTTTGCCGCCTTCGCCGCCGATGGCGTCGCGCGGCTGATGCGGGAGCATGGCATGGGGGTGCTGAAGCTCGAATTCTGGCCGGGGCCGCAGGCCAGCCGCCGCCGTCCCCTTGGCGCGGCGCTGGGGGAGGGGCCGGCGGGGACCGCGCTCTACCGGCTCAGAAGCGGGTTTCTCGGCAGCTGCGGCTACGTGCTGACCGCGGCGGGCGCCGAGGCGCTGCTGGCGCGGTTTCCCGCGCTTGCCGTGCCGGTCGATCATGTGCTCTTCGGCCGCTCGGCGGGCATGGGGTTCGACCTCCTCCGCCCCGGTTTCGTCAACCCGGCGCCGGTCCTGCACGACACCCTCGCCTTCGCCTCAGACATCGGTGCCGAACGTCAGGGCGAGGTGGCGCGGACCGCGCGGCGCCGCTGGCGCGACTGGCGGACGGCGCGTGCCGAGGCGGGCGAGGTCCGCAGCGGGCTGGCCGCGCCGGTCGAGATGACGTTTTCGTGCGACGAGAACCGTTTCCCGCCCTCGCGTGTTGTGTCACCGTGACGGCCGGACGCCGCGAAATGTGACAGGACGGGAGAAACGCCATGATCGAGAAACACGCATCGGCCATCTGGAAGGGCACGCTGAAGGAAGGCGCCGGCACGCTTACGACGCAGAGCGGCGCGCTGTCGGATCTGCCCTACAGCTTCGCCGCGCGGTTCGAGGGCAAGAAGGGCGCCAATCCCGAGGAACTGATCGGGGCAGCCCATGCCGGCTGCTATTCGATGTTCCTTGCCGCACTGATGGGGGGCGAGGGGATCACCCCCGACACGATCGAGACGACGTCGACCATCGCGCTCGATCCGGCGACCGAGGGCGGGCCGACGGTGAAGACGGCGCATCTGGTGACCAGGGTGAAGGCCGCCGCGCCGGAGGCGAAGATCCGCGAACTCGCCGAGAAGGCCAAGGCAGGCTGTCCGATCTCGAAACTGCTCAAGGCCGAGATCACGCTGGAGGTGACGGTGGGCTGAGCGCGCTTTCGGTTCAGCGCGGGGGAAGCGGGCCGCCAGCGTCAATGCCGGTCGCCATCGCTTCGGCGCGTGCAGCCTCCACCCGTGCCCAGACCGCGCGCTGCCGGTTGCCCTGCGGCCAGACGCCGGTGAGTGCGAAGCGGAAGCGGGCCGAGTGTCCCGCCTCGTGCTCGATCCGGTCGATGAATGCGGCCCCGTGTTCGGCGATCAGGTCTTCCAGCGGGCCAGCCGCGAGCATGACGACCTGCCAGACCGTCTCAGCCGAAGCCAGGGACTTGCGCACGAAGGTCCAGACCGCGTCCGGATGGCTGCCCAGTTCGAGAACGCAGAATGCCGACCAGGGGACGTCGTCGTCCTGCCGTTCGGCGGTATTGTCCGCCAGCCAGAGCGTCACCAGCGCCTCGACGGTTTCCACCTCCGCCGGCGCCTCGGCGAGCCGCGTCAGAAGCTCCGGCGGCAGCGGCGTCACGCCATCATCTCCTTCGTCGCGGCGAGCTTCAGTGCCGGATGGTCGCGGACGATGCGGTCGATGTCCCACTGGAGGCGGGTGAGATAGACGATGTCGCCGTCGTGGTCGTGGGCGATGTGGCCCTTGTTGGCGGCCAGGAATGTCTCGACCTCGGGCTTCGGCCCCGTCACCCAGCGGGCCGAGGTGAACTGGGTCGGCTCGAAGCGCACGGGAAGGGCGTATTCCTGCTCGATCCGGCTGGCCAGCACGTCGAACTGCAAGGCGCCGACGACGCCGACGATGAAGCCCGATCCGATCGCCGGTTTGAACACCTTGGCCGCGCCTTCCTCGGCGAACTGCATCAGCGCCTTTTCCAGGTGCTTGGCCTTCATCGGGTCGCCCGCGCGCACCGTCTGGAGAAGCTCCGGCGCGAAGGAGGGGAGGCCGGTGAAGCGCAGGGCCTCGCCCTCGGTCAGCGCGTCGCCGATCCTGAGCTGGCCGTGGTTGGGAATGCCGATGATGTCGCCCGCCCAGGCCTCCTCGGCCAGCGCGCGGTCGGCGGCGAGGAACAGGACGGGGTTCGACACCGCCATCGGCTTTTTCGACCGCACATGGAACAGTTTCTGCCCGCGCTCGAAATGCCCCGAGGCGAGGCGCACGAAGGCCACCCTGTCGCGGTGCTTGGGGTCCATGTTGGCCTGCACCTTGAAGACGAAGCCCGCGACCCTGTCCTCCTCGGGCAGGATCACGCGCTCGGCGGCCTTCTGGGGCTGCGGCTCGGGCCCGTAGTCGCCGATCCCGGCCATCAGCTCCTTGACCCCGAAGGAGTTGATCGCACTGCCGAACCAGATCGGCGTGAGGTGGCCTTCAAGGAACGACCTCCGGTCAAAGGCGGGAAGCAGTTCTCGCGCCATTTCAAGGTCTTCGCGAAGCTTCTTCAGAAGGTCATCAGGCACGTGCCGGGCCAGTTGCGGGTCGTCCAGCCCGGCGATCCTGATCGATTCCGCCACCCGGTTGCGGTCGGCCCGGTCCATCAGTTCCAGCCGGTCGTGCAGGATGTCATAGCAGCCGAGAAAGTCGCGGCCCATGCCGATCGGCCAGGACGCGGGCGTCACGTCGATGGCGAGGTTTTCCTGGATCTCGTCGATGATCTCGAACGTGTCGCGGCTTTCCCGGTCCATCTTGTTGCAGAAGGTCAGGATCGGCAGGTCCCTGAGCCGGCAGACCTCGAAAAGCTTGCGGGTCTGGCTTTCCACGCCCTTCGCCCCGTCGATCACCATGATCGCGGCATCGACGGCGGTCAGCGTCCGGTAGGTGTCCTCGGAAAAGTCCGAATGCCCCGGCGTGTCGACGAGGTTGAAGCGATAGCGGCCGAAGTCGAACGACATCGCCGAGGCCGAGACGGAAATCCCCCGCTCCTGCTCCAGCTTCATGAAGTCGGACCTTGTGCGCCGCGCTTCGCCCTTGGCGCGGACCTGGCCCGCCATCTGGATCGCGCCGCCGAACAGCAGGAACTTCTCGGTCAGCGTGGTCTTGCCCGCATCGGGGTGCGAGATGATGGCGAAGGTGCGCCGCCGGGCGATCTCGGCGGGCAGGGCGGGGCGGTTGGTGGGCATCTCCGGCATGGCGGCAGGCTATAGCGGGCGCTCGGGTTTTCCGCAATCACGGCCCGCGTCGGGGCTTTGCTCACCGGCCGCGGCCGAGAAGGGCCTCGCGGGCGGCATCGTCCAGCAGCTCGCGCCCCGCCTCGGTGCCGAAGTGCTGGGTCTGGCTCAGGCCGGGAAAGCGCGCGCGCACCTCGCGCGACAGGTCCGGCGGCAAGAGGTTCACCACCGCCTCTGTCACCAGGAGGCTCTCGGCCGGAATCCCCTCGGCATAGATGATCTCGTGCCGGTCGAAGACGAGGCTGTAGTAGTCGACGAACCCGCCCTCGCGCCGCGTGACGCGGTCGCCGTCCACGAGGTGCTTGGCCTGTACCAGCAGTTCGGCGGTGCCGCCGAGCCGATTCGGCCCGCGCTGGTAGATGAAGATCCGGTGGTGCGGGCTGACGATCAGGTCGGACTGGTTGCCGAGCGTGCCCGCGGCGATGACCACCGGGGCGAAGCCGCCCTTCGCGCGAAGCGTCGCCTTGCCCACCCAGCGGATCGCCTGTGCGCCGTGATCGCGCGTCAGCACCCGGTCGCCCGGCGCCAGCGCCTCGATCGGTCGCTGCGCGCCGCCCGGGAGCGTGATCATCGTGCCGGACGCGAAGGAAACGCAGACGATCTCGGCAATCCGGATCCCCTCGACATCCTCGCGCGCGTCGATCAGCGTGTAGTCGATGCGCGGCGCCAAGGGCGAAAGCGGCAGCACGTAATCTTCCCCCGCCGCCTCGTGCCGGATCACCAGAAGCTCCACCCGGTCGCCGTCCGGCGCCATCAGTGTCAGAAGCGACAGGAGCGCGATCCTGTCGCCGGGGCGGCCGACCGCCGTGCCCTCGGCCAGAAGCGGGGCCCGACCATCGGCTGCCGGCCTGAGCGCCAGCCGGATCGGCCGGGCGGCCGGGTCGAGCCGGTAGACGTCGCCCGGCTCCGCCTGGTGCGCGGGGGCGACGGGATCGCCGAGATTGGCGCCGCTCACGACACGCAGGTCGCGCGCCGCATAGACATGCGCCGTCTGGGCCGGCGTAGGGACAGGCGTTGGCGGGGCCGAGGGGTCCGGCATCTGGGTCTTTCGCAACGGGGCGGGCGCGTTCCCCGCCTCCGGCATTAGCAAAGCGCTGACCGCCGCGTCAACTTGCGCGCCCCGGTCTGGCCCTTCCCGGCCGGCCCGTTATGCTGGACCCGAAACAGGGAGGGTGACGCATGGATCTCGGCATTCGCGGCAGAAGGGCGCTGGTCTGCGCCGGATCGAAGGGGCTCGGGCGCGGCTGCGCCGAGGCGCTGGCGGCGGCAGGTGTCGATCTCGTCCTGAACGCTCGCGGGGCGACGGCGCTGGCCGAAACCGCCGCCGCGATCCGGTCCGCGCACGGGGTCAAGGTGACCGAGGCCGCGGCCGACATCACCACCGAGGCCGGCCGGGCCGCGGTGCTGGAACTCGCCGGCGGGGTCGACATCCTCGTGACCAACGCCGGCGGGCCGCCGCCGGGCCTCTGGCGCGACTGGGCGCGCGACGACTTCATCCGCGCGCTCGACGCCAACATGCTCACGCCGATCGCGCTGATGACGGCGCTCCTGCCGGGAATGGCCGATCGCGGCTGGGGCCGGGTCGTCAACATCACCTCGCAGTCGGTCAAGGCGCCGATCGCCGAACTGGGGCTGTCGAACGCGGCACGCTCGGGGCTCACCGGCTATGTCGCCGGCACCGCGCGCCAGGTGGCGCCCTTCGGTGTCACAATCAACAACCTGTTGCCCGGCATCCATGCGACCGACCGGGCCGATGCGCTCGACCAGGGCGCGGCACGGGCGCAGGGGATTTCCCTCGAGGCAGTCCGCGCCGCCCGCGCCGCGACGATTCCCGCCCGCCGCTACGGCACCGCGGCCGAGTTCGGCGCGATGTGCGCCTTCCTCTCATCGGTTCACGCGGGCTTCATCGTCGGCCAGAACATCCTCCTCGACGGCGGCGCGACCAACGCCACCTTCTGACCCGCCCCCGGCTTCTTCGTTGCCCAAATACCCCGGGGGGTGCGGGGGCGGGCGCCCCCGCCGGGCTGGGGCCGATCCCAGCCGCTTGCGGGGCCGGGCCGCGCCTGTTATCCGGGGCCAAACCCGACGAATTCTCTTGGGCAAGGGGATGCCTTGACCACCACGCCGCCCAGAGTGCCGCCCAAACCGACGCCCAGACTCGAGGTCCGCAACCTGGTCCGCCGGTTCGACCGCCGTACCGTCGTCGACGATGTCTCGCTCGCCGTCGAGGCGGGGCAGGTGACCTGCCTGCTCGGTCCCTCGGGCTGCGGCAAGTCCACCACGCTCAGGATCATCGCCGGGGTCGACGTGCAGGACCAGGGCACGATCCATGTCGATGGCGCGCTCGTCTGCGACACGGTCTTCCGGGTGCCGCCGGAGCGGCGCCAGATCGGGCTGATGTTCCAGGACTTCGCGCTCTTCCCCCACCTCAGCGTCGCCGGGAACGTGGCCTTCGGCCTTCCCCGCGGCGCCGAGGACCGCGCCCGGCGGGTGGATGAACTTCTGGAGCGTGTCTCGCTTTCCGGCTTCGGCCCGAAGTTCCCCCACGAGCTTTCCGGCGGCGAGCAGCAGCGGGTGGCGCTGGCCCGGGCGCTGGCGCCGCGGCCGCGCATCCTGCTGATGGACGAGCCCTTCTCGGGCCTCGACGAACGGCTCAGGGACGGCATCCGCGACGACACGCTGGCGCTTCTGAAGGAGGAGGGGACGGCCGTCCTTCTCGTCACCCACGAGCCGCACGAGGCGATGCGCATGGCCGACGAGATCGCGCTGATGCGGGCCGGGCGGATCGTCCAGCGCGGCGCGCCCTACAACATCTACAACGCACCCGTGGACCGCGAGGCCGCCGCCTTCTTCTCCGACATCAACATCCTCAGGGCAACGGTGGAGGGGGCGCTGACGCGCACCCCCTTCGGCGAGTTCCTTGCCCCCGCGGTGCCGGACGGCACCGAGGTGGAGATCGTCATCCGCCCGCAGCACCTGAAGATCGACTTCGACCGCGGCGGGCGCGGCCCCAACCCGACCCCCGCCGACGGCACCGCCGCCCGCGCCGCCGTGGTCCGGGCGCGGTTCATGGGGCGCGAGAGCCTGGTGGAATTCCGCATGGACGAAGGCGGGCAGGTCCTGAAGGCGACGGTGCCCGGGGTCTTCCTGCCCGGCGCCGGCACGGTGATGTGGCTGATGATCCGCCGCGACCGCTGTTTCGTCTTTCCCCGCCGGGGCTGAGTCAGGCCGTCGCGAAGCGGGCGATGTAGTCGTCGACGGTCTTGCCGTGCTCGGGCATGAAGGCGCCGCCGTCATGCTCGATAAGACCCGCAAGATCGACGCGGAACACCCTGAAATCCTGCGACAGGTCGCACCAGGCGGTCAGGAGCCACGCCCGGCCCCAGAAGTCGAGATGCAGCGGCCGCACGCGGCGCAGCCGCACCGCCCCCCCCGGGCCGGGGTAGCCGAGGCTCAGCGTCAGGTGGTCGCGGATCGCGCGGCGGATCAGCCCCAGATGCGGCGCGGCGCGCGCGGCCTCTTCGCTCGCAAAGACGAAGCTGTCGCTGCCCATGTCCTCGGCGCGGGCCGGCGCCACCGCGCCGATCTTTGCGCGCAGCGACGCCGCGGCGCGCGCCACCGTCGGATCGGCTGCGCCGGCGGCAAGGGCCACGCCCAGCCTCAGCGCCTCGAACTCGTCGCGGCTGAGCGTCATCGGCGGCAGCACCGTCGGGTCGCGGAGCTGGTAGCCGACGCCGCGTGCCCCCTCGACCGGCAGGCCCGAGGCGGCCAGCGTGCCCATGTCGCGCCAGACCGTCCGGGTCGAGACGCCGAGCCGTGCGGCCAGATCGGCGGCGCGATGAAGCTTTCCGTCGCGGAGGATCTGGACGAGGTCGAAGAGGCGGTCAGGGCGACGCATCGGCGGAGGAACGAGGGGCGGAGGAAGCTGCAACTGACAAGATACCGTCAGTTGGGTCGCGGGACCAGCGGATTTGCGTCTTGGAATGGGGGAACGCGGGGCCCAAGATTACATGTCAGTCGGAAAAGGCGGGCCGCACCCACGCGGCCCCGGGTCAGGAGACATAGACATGCATATGGCAAGCCCGATTCAGCTGCTGCTCATCGCCGTGGTGATTCTGGTGCTGTTCGGCCGCGGCAAGATCGCATCCATGATGGGCGAGTTCGGCAAGGGCATCACCGCCTTCAAGCGCGGCGTGCGGGAGGGCTCCGAGGAAATCGAGAAGGCCGCCTCGGACCAGGCCCGCGACGTGACGCCGGAGGGGAAGGACAAGGTCTGAGCGACCGGGCCTTGAGACGACCGCTCGGGAGAGGCGACACCGATGTTCGACATAGGCTGGATGGAGTTGATGGTGATCGGCGTGGTGGCGCTGGTCGTCATCGGGCCGCGCGACCTTCCCGAGATGTTCCGGCAGATCGGCCGGGTGACCGCCAAGCTGCGCCAGATGGCGCGCGAGTTCAGCCGCGCGATGGAACAGGCGGCGAACGAAAGCGGCGTGAACGAGGTGCGCAAGGACCTGAACGCGCTGAAGCGGCCGCTTTCGGGTGGCATCGACAGCCTCAAGTCCGCCGCCGACCGGTTCGAGAAATGGGATCCGGTGAAGGCCGCGACCAAGCCTGCCACGACGCCAGCGACGGCGCCTGCCACGGCGCGCGCGGCCGCGGTGCCGGCTGCGGGGGGCGCCGCCGGGGCAGGGGGTGCGACCGCGCCTACCGGCACAGCCGCCGAAACGCCCGCCCAGACGCCGGCCAGCACGCCTGCCGGCAACCCCATGGGGCCGGAAACCGCCGCGCTGGCGGCGCGGAGAGCCGAGAAGCGCGCCGCCGCCGGGGCCAAGGCGGCCCGCCTGCCCGCCGGCGACAAGGCCAAGAGCCAGACCCCGACCCCCGCTGCTCCTGCCGCCGCCTCTGCCGGGCCGGCTAAGGCTCCCGCCCGCAAGCGCGGCGGACGGACCCGCGCGGCCGCGCCGAAGGACAGCGCATGACCACCGACGACATCGACGACAGCAGCGCCCCGCTCATCGAGCATCTGGCGGAACTGCGCAACCGCATCCTCTATTCGCTCGGGGCGTTCACCGCCGCCTTCCTCGTCGCCTGGTATTTCTGGAAGCCGGTCTTCAACCTCCTGTCGGCGCCGCTCTGCAACGTTCTGGCCGAGCGCGGCCAGCAGTGCCAGTTGGTGCTGATCAAGATGCAGGAAGGCTTCTTCGTGTCGATGAAGATCGGCCTCTGGGGCGGGTTCGCGCTGGCCTTCCCGGTGATCGCCTACCAGATGTGGCGCTTCGTGGCGCCCGGCCTCTACCGCAGCGAGAAGCGGGCATTCCTGCCCTTCCTCCTTGCCTCGCCGCTGATGTTCGCGCTGGGCGGCGCGGTGGCCTATCTCGTCATCCTGCCCTGGGCCTTCGACTTCTTCCTGTCCTACCAGGACAGCTTCAAGGCGGCGATGGAGGAGGGCGGGCCGCTTGCCGCAGCCCCGGCCGGGGTGGTGTTCCAGGGCTCGATGGAAAGCTACCTGTCGCTGACCATGAGCTTCGTCCTGGCCTTCGGCCTCTGCTTCCAGATGCCGGTGCTGCTGTCGCTGATGGGCCGCGCCGGGCTGATCTCCTCGCGCGGGCTGAAGGCGACGCGGAAATACGCGATCATCGGCATCCTCGTCGTCGCCGCCACGGTGACGCCGCCCGACGTGATGAGCCAGCTCATCCTCTTCATCGTGATCTATCCGCTCTACGAGGTCTCGATCTTCCTCATCGCGCGGTTCGAGCGTGACCGCGAGGCGCGGATGCGCGCCGAGGGGACATGGGTCGACATCGACGATCTCGACGAGGAAGAAGCGCCCGAGGCGGGGCCGGGCCAGGCATCGGGCAAGGCATGACGGCAGCACTCGACCGCATCGCCGCGGCGCTGGAGCGGCTGGCGCCGGCCCCCGCTCCGGCGCCCGATTTCGCCGCCGCCGAAGCCTTCGCCTGGCATCCCGACCCCGACCGGCTGGTGCCGGTGGCCGAGGTGGCGCGGGTGGACCTGCCGCTTCTGGTCGGCGTCGACCGCGCGCGCGACACGCTTCTGGCCAACACCCGCCAGTTCGCGCGGGGCTTGCCCGCCAACAACGCGCTGCTCTGGGGTGCGCGGGGGATGGGCAAGTCCTCGCTGGTCAAGGCGGTCCATGCCGCGGTCCGGGCCGAGGGGGCCGACCTGAAGATCGTCGAGCTGAGCCGCGAGGACCTGCCGTCGATCGGCCGGCTTCTGGGGCATCTGCGCGCCGCCCCTGCCCACCGCTTCATCCTCTTTTGCGACGACCTGTCGTTCTCCCATGACGATCAGCACTACAAGGCGCTCAAGGCGGTGCTCGACGGCGGGATCGAGGGGCGGCCGGAGAACGTGGTGTTCTACGCCACCTCGAACCGCCGCCACCTGATGCCGCGCGACATGATCGAGAACGAACGCTCGAGCGCGATCAACCCGTCCGAGGCGGTGGAGGAGAAGGTCTCGCTCTCCGATCGCTTCGGGCTCTGGCTCGGCTTCCATCCGTGCAGCCAGGACGACTATCTGGAGATGATCCGCGGCTATTGCGCGGCGCATGCGGTGACGGTGGACGAGGCGGTGCTCCGGGCCGAGGCGATCGAGTGGCAGGCGACGCGCGGGGCGCGGTCGGGACGGGTGGCCTGGCAGTTCTTCTGCGACCTCGCGGGGCGGCAGGGCGTCAGGCTGCGCGTCAGCGGGTGACCGCGCCGCCCGCCGCCTGCCAGTGGTGCAGGCCGCCGATGTTGTGGACCTCCCGGTAGCCCATCGCCGTGAGAGCCCGCGCCGCCATCGCGCTCCGCGCGCCCGAGGCGCAGTAGAGCGCCACTGCCTTCTCCGTGGACAGGCCGGGCAGGCATTCGGGGCTGGCGGGATCACATTTCATCCTGAGCGCGGCAAGCGGCACATGCAGCGCGCCGGCAGCACGGCCGGTGGCGGCGATCTCGCCCCCGTCGCGCACGTCGATCAGGGTGAGATCGCCGGCCCTGACGCGGGCGACCGCCTCGGCGGCGCTGAGGCGCGGGGCGGGCTTGAGGAAGCTGAACATCTGCGAGGGCTCCGGGTTGCGGTCCACCCCGATCTGGCGCGGCCGCGCCTGGCCATCAAGGGGGAAACCGTATCAGACATTCAAAAAAAGGAATGTATTGCCGCCGCACCACAGGCGCCGGGGGCAGGGCGCCGGCAGCGCCCGGCCGACGGCCGCAAAAGCGCGGACAAGTTCCCTCAATGTTCTCTTTTTCGGGTTGGAGACTCGCTGGCCATGCACTATCTGTTAACCTCTGGACGCGGGGGCAGGCATGGCCGAGCAGAAATTCATCGAGGTGCGGGGCGCGCGCGAGCACAACCTCAAGTCCATCGACGTCGACATCCCGCGCGACCGGCTGACGGTGATCACCGGGCTTTCCGGCTCGGGCAAGTCCAGCCTCGCCTTCGACACGATCTATGCCGAAGGCCAGCGGCGCTATGTGGAATCGCTTTCCGCCTATGCCCGGCAGTTCCTCGACATGATGGGCAAGCCGGACGTGGACCATATCTCCGGCCTCTCGCCGGCGATCTCGATCGAGCAGAAGACCACCTCGAAGAACCCCCGCTCCACCGTCGGCACGGTGACGGAAATCTACGACTACCTGCGGCTGCTCTTCGCCCGCGTCGGCACGCCCTACAGCCCGGCGACCGGCAAGCCGATCGAGGCGATGCAGGTGCAGGACATGGTGGATGCGGTGATGGCGCTGCCCGAGGGCACGCGCGGTTATCTGATGGCGCCCATCGTGCGCGACCGCAAGGGCGAATACCGCAAGGAATTTCTTGAGTTGCGCAAGCAGGGATTCCAGCGGGTGAAGGTCGACGGCCAGTTCCACGAGCTGGAAGACCCGCCGACGCTCGACAAGAAGTTCCGCCACGACATCGACGTGGTGGTCGACCGCATCGTCGTGCGCGAGGGGCTGGAGACGCGGCTGGCCGACAGCTTCCGCACCGCGCTGAACCTCGCCGACGGCATCGCGATCCTCGAAACGGCGCCGGCCGAGGGCGAGCCGGAGCGGATCACCTTCAGCGAGAACTTCGCCTGCCCGGTGAGCGGGTTCACCATCCCAGAGATCGAGCCGAGGCTCTTCTCCTTCAACGCCCCCTTCGGCGCCTGCCCCTCCTGCGACGGGCTGGGGGTGGAGCTGTTCTTCGACGAGCGGCTGGTGGTGCCCGACGTGACGCTGAAGCTCAAGGACGGGGCGCTTGCGCCCTGGTCGAAGTCGAAGTCGCCCTACTTCCTCCAGACCATCGACGCGCTCGCCCGCCACTACGGCTTCGATGCGAAGAAGCCCTGGAAGGACCTGCCCGAGGCGGTGCAGCAGGTGTTCCTGCGCGGATCCGGCGAGGAGGAGATCCGCTTCCGCTTCGACGAGGGCGGCCGCGTCTACGAGGTGACGCGCACCTTCGAGGGCGTGATCCCGAACATGGAACGCCGCTACCGCGAGACCGACAGCGCCTGGGTGCGCGAGGAGTTCGAGCGTTACCAGAACAACCGCCCCTGCCATGCCTGCGGCGGCCATCGCCTCCGCCCCGAGGCGCTGGCGGTGAAGATCGCGGGCCTCCACATCGGCGAAGTCGTGCAGATGTCGATCCGCGAGGCCCATGCCTGGATCGACACGGTGCCGGGACGGCTGACCAAGCAGAAGAACGAGATCGCCCGGCTGATCCTCAAGGAAATCCGCGAAAGGCTCGGCTTCCTCAACAACGTCGGGCTCGACTACCTGACGCTCAGCCGCAATGCCGGCACGCTTTCGGGCGGCGAGAGCCAACGCATCCGGCTGGCGAGCCAGATCGGCTCGGGGCTGACCGGCGTGCTCTACGTGCTCGACGAGCCGTCGATCGGGCTCCATCAGCGCGACAACGGCCGGCTTCTGGCGACGCTGAAGTCCTTGCGCGACCAGGGCAACACGGTGCTCGTGGTCGAGCATGACGAGGAAGCGATCCGCGAGGCGGATTATGTGCTCGACATCGGCCCCGGCGCCGGGGTCCACGGCGGCCAGGTCATCGCCCGCGGCACGCCGGCCGAGATCGCCGCCGATCCGGCCTCGCTGACCGGGCAATACCTGACCGGCACGCGCGAGATCGCGGTGCCACGCCACCGGCGCGACGGCAACGGCAAGACGCTGACCGTGGTCAAGGCGACCGGCAACAATCTCAAGGAGATGACGGCGGAGTTCCCGCTCGGCCGCTTCGTCTGCGTCACCGGCGTTTCCGGTGGCGGCAAGTCGACGCTGACGATCGAGACGCTCTACAAGAACGCGGCCAGCCGGCTGAACGGCGCGCGCGAGACGCCGGCGCCCTGCGAGACGATCCGGGGCTTCGAGCATCTCGACAAGGTGATCGACATCGACCAGCGCCCGATCGGCCGCACCCCGCGGTCGAACCCCGCGACCTATACCGGCGCCTTCACCCCGATCCGCGACTGGTTCGCCGGGCTGCCCGAGGCCAAGGCGCGCGGCTACCAGCCGGGGCGGTTTTCCTTCAACGTCAAGGGCGGGCGCTGCGAGGCCTGCCAGGGCGACGGTGTCATCAAGATCGAGATGCACTTCCTGCCCGATGTCTACGTCACCTGCGAGACCTGCAAGGGCCACCGTTACAACCGCGAGACGCTGGAGATCAAGTTCAAGGGCAAGTCGATCGCCGACGTGCTGGAGATGACGGTGGAGGATGCGCAGGAGTTCTTCAAGGCCGTCCCGGCGATCCGCGAGAAGATGGACGCGCTGGTGAAGGTCGGGCTCGGCTACATCAAGGTCGGCCAGCAGGCGACGACGCTTTCGGGCGGCGAGGCGCAGCGGGTGAAGCTGTCAAAGGAACTCTCGCGCCGGGCCACAGGTCGCACATTGTATATTCTTGACGAGCCGACGACCGGCCTTCACTTCGAAGATGTTCGAAAACTGCTAGAGGTGCTTCACGAACTCGTTGACCAGGGCAACACCGTCGTGGTCATCGAGCACAACCTCGACGTGATCAAGACCGCCGACTGGATCATCGACATCGGCCCCGAGGGCGGCGACGGCGGCGGCGAGATCGTCGCCACCGGCACGCCCGAGGCGGTGGCGCGGGTGGAGCGCAGCCACACCGGCCGCTACCTCGCGCCGATGCTGAGCCCGCGCCGCGTGGCGGCGGAATGACGTTCGCGGGGAGCGCCCGGGTGGCGCCCTCGGTCAGCGCCGCTTCATCGGGCAGGTGCTGAAGCCGAGGAGCGCATAGGCCGGGCAGGTGCCGAAGAGCCCGGTGAATAGCGGCACGATGCCGATGAGGTAGGCCCAGCGATAGGTCGCGTCGGCATTGAGGAAGAATCCGGCCAGCAGCGCCAGCCCGACGACGATTCGCAGCACGCGGTCGATGCCGCCGACATTGGTGCGGAACATGGGGAGCCTCCTTGGGTTCATATATTCGACAAGCGGAATATAACCTCCCCTGAACGCCCGCGCCAGCCGCGGGGCGGCAGTGGGACACTCAGCCGCGGCGACGTTTCTCGAACCGCGGCAGCATGGCGGAGAAGTCCATGCCGCGGCCGCCTTCCTGTTCCACGAAGCTCTCGTAGAGACGCGCGGCAAGCTCGCCCATCGGCGTGTCGGCATCCGCCGCCCCGGCGGCCTGCTGGCTGAGGCGCAGGTCCTTGAGCATGAGTTCCGCCGCGAAGCCGGGCCGGTAGCCGTTGTCGGCGGGCGACTTCGGCCCCACCCCCGGCGCCGGGCAATAGGCGTTCATCACCCAGGAATAGCCCGAGGAGGTGGAGACCACGTCGAACATCTTCTGCCGGTCGAGGCCGAGCTTGTCGGCCAGCGCGAAGGCCTCGCAGGTGGCGATCATGGTGACGCCGAGGATCATGTTGTTGCAGATCTTGGCGGCCTGTCCAGCACCCGCGCCGCCGCAGTGGACCGCCTTCTGGCCCATCACGTCGAAGAGGGGCTTCACGATCGCGAAGGCCTCGTCCGGCCCCCCCGCCATGAAGGTCAGCGTGCCCGCGGCCGCACCGCCGACGCCCCCCGAGACCGGCGCGTCGAGCGCGAGCACGCCCGCCCCGCCGGCCTGATCGGCGACCGCGCGGGCGCTTTCCACGTCCACGGTCGAGCAGTCGCAGAAGACCGCCCCCCGCGCCATCGCCGGAACGATCTCGGCCGCGACCGAACGCAGGATCGCGCCGTTCGGCAGCATGGTGATGACCACCTCCGCCCCCTCGGCGGCACCCGCCGCGCTGGTGGCGGCGCGCACGCCCTCGGGCATCGGCGCATGGACGTCGAAGCCGGTCACGTCATGGCCGGCGGCGGCGAGGTTCCTCGCCATCGGCGCGCCCATGTTGCCAAGGCCGATGAATCCGATCTTCATGGTCTCTCCTCCCCGAATGTCAGGTCTTCCGCCCCCAGGGGCGCCAGCATCCGTTCCACATCCTCCGCCGGCACCGTCCCCGGCCCGGCATGGCGCCAGCGCGGGCTGCGGTCCTTGTCGATGATCGCCGCGCGGATGCCCTCGATGAAATCGGCATGTTCCATCGACCTGAAGGTGAAGCGGTATTCCATCGCCAGCGCGCGCCGCATCGTCGGCCCGGCGCGCAAACGGCGGATCATCTCGACGGTGCAGGCGGCCGAGAGCGGCGATGCCCGGCCAAGCGCCTTCAGCGCATCCGCCGCGAAAGCGGTCTCGGTGGCCTTCAACGTGCCGGCGATGTCGGCCAGCGTCGCGCCGGCGAAGAGCGCATCCACCTCAGGGCGGAGCGTGGCAAGCCGGCCCTGAGGGGCCTCCCGCGCCGCCGCCTCCACGGCGCCGGCATCGCCCGTCCCGACCAGCCGGGCCTTGAGCGCCGGCCAGTCGGTCTCCGGCACGAAACGGTCGGCGAAGCCCGCGAGGATCGCATCGGCCGGCCCCATCCGCGCACCCGTCGTGCCGAGGTATTCGCCGAAGCGCCCGGGCGCGGTTGCCAGAAGGAAGCTGCCGCCGACGTCCGGCACGAGGCCGATGCCGCATTCCGGCATCGCCACCTGCGAGCTTTCGCCGACGATCCGGTGGCTGCCGTGGCAGCCCACGCCGACGCCGCCGCCCATCGTGAAGCCTTGCAGGAAGCTGACCACGGGCTTGGGGTATTCCGCGATCCGCGCGTTCATCCGGTATTCGTCGGCCCAGAAACGGCGGCCGTAGCCGAAGTCGCCGCGGATGCCGGTGGCATACATCTCGGCGATGTCGCCGCCCGCGCAGAAGGCGCGCTCGCCCTCGGCGTCGATCACGACCAGCGCCACCTCCGGGTCGTCGGCCCAGGCGATCAGCGCCCGGTCGATCTCAAGGCACATCGCGTAGGTCAGCGCGTTCAGCGCTGCCGGGCGGTTCAGAGTGATCCGCCCGGCGCGGCCTTCCCTTCGGATCAGGACGTCAGCCATCAGCCCCTCTCGGCCAGAAGCGCGCGTGCGGTGATCAGCCGCATGATCTCGTTGGTGCCTTCGAGGATCTGGTGCACGCGCAGGTCGCGGACGATCTTCTCCACCCCGTAGTCGGCAAGGTAGCCGTAGCCGCCGTGCAGTTGCAGGCACTGGTTGGCGACGTCGAAGGCGTTATCGGTCACCAGCATCTTCGCCATCGCGCAGAACTTCGTCGCGTCCGGCGCTTTGGCGTCGAGCTTCCAGGCCGCCTGGCGCAGGAAGGTCCGCGCCGATTGCAGCTTCACCTCCAGCTCGGCCACCTTGAACTGCAAGGCCTGGAACTGATCGATCGTGCGTCCGAAGGCCTTGCGCTCGCCCATGTAGAGAAGCGTCGCATCGAGCGCCGCCTGTGCGCCGCCTAGGGCCGAGGCCGCGAGGTTGAGCCGCCCGCCGTCGAGCCCGGCCATCGCATAGGCGAAGCCCTTGCCCTCCTCGCCCAGAAGGTTCTCGTGCGGCACGAGGCAATCGTCGAACTGCACCTGCGCGGTGGGCTGGGCGCGCCAGCCCATCTTGTCCTCGAGCCCGCCGAAACTCAGGCCCGGCGTGCCGTCCTCGACGATCACGGTGGAAATCCCCTTCGGCCCGTCCTCGCCGGTGCGCACCATCGTCACGTAGACGTCCGAATAGCCCCCGCCCGAGATGAAGGCCTTGCTGCCGTTGAGCTTCCAGCCCGCGTTGGTGCGCTCGGCCCTTGTCCTCAGCGCGGCGGCGTCGGAGCCCGAGCCCGGCTCGGTCAGGCAGTAGGAGAAGAACTTCTCCATCGTGCAGAGCGGCGGCAGCCAGCGCGCCTTCGTCTCGGCCGAGCCGAAGCGGTCGATCATGCCGCCGCACATGTTGTGGATCGACAGGAACGAGCCGACGGCGGGGCAGGCCATCGCCAGCGCCTCGAACACCAGCGTCGCGTCGAGCCGGGACAGTCCCGATCCGCCGTGCTCCTCGCCGACGTAGAGGCCGCCGAGGCCAAGCTCCGCCACCTTGGGCCAGAGCGCCTTCGGAATCGTTCCCTGCCGTTCCCAGTCGCGGGCATGGGGCGCGATGTGCTCGGCGCCGAAGGCCCTGGCCATGTCGAAGACGGCCTGCTGTTCCCCGGAAAGTGCGAAATCCATCGGTTCCCCCCGTCGCCCCTGCCCGTCGATCCCGGGCCTGTTGCCCGGCGAATTGAACGCACGTTAAATTCCAACTGTTGCGAGACTTTTGCAAGCCCCGCTGCGGGCAAGCGCCCGCCGGGACGGCGAATCGCTGGCGCGCACCTCTTCCCGATCTCTCCTTCATCCTTCCCCAATTCCGCCACGTCCTGCGGCTAGTCCCGGCGAGGGAAGGGTGTTCCGTCACGGAACGGGAGAGGTGAACAGATGCGTTTGGCTTCCATTGCCGGGGCCGCCCTGCTGTCGGCGGCTGCGCTTGCGGGATCGTCGGTCGCCGGGCAGGCCGCCACCTTCAACGGGGTCTTCTCGCTGAGCGGCTCGTCGTTCCGGGAGCCGGGCCTCGTCATGGCGACATCCACCACCTCCGGCGCGGTCGGTTTCCAGCTCGACACGGTTGGGCAGAGCGTGAGTTTCGACCTCTTCGACATCTGGGCGGCCGAGCGGCGGGTGAACGGCAACAACACGCGGACGAGTTCCCTGCTCGCCGACTTCACCTTTTCCGGCATCGGAGCGAGCGGCTCCGCCACGGGATCCACCACCGGCCACGGTGGCGCGACACAACATGCCTCGATCGCCTGGGGTGCGCCGGTCGTGCTGACCTTCGGCAACGGCGGCATCCTCTCGCTCGTTCTCGACAACGCCAGTTTCAGCCACGGCACGGGCGGGCTCTCGCAGGGCCAGGCCAACGGCGCGACGATCCGGGCGACGGCGACGCTGGTCGCGGCGCCGGTGCCGCTGCCTGCCTCGGGCCTCGCGCTGCTCGGCGCCCTTGGTGGTGCCGCGGCCGTCCTCCGCCGACGCCGCCGGGCGGGCTGATCGCCGGAACCGGCCGGATTGTTTCGGGATTCCGGGCTTTTCCGCCGCAGAATTTCCCCACTTCTTGCGCGATGCGGCCTTGTCCCTCGGGCAGTCTGGGCGGGAAGGGACTGCGCCGCAGGGTGTGAAGGAAAGGGTGAACACGATGGGTATGACGCATCTTCTCAGAACAGCGGCGATTGCCGCCATCATTGCCGGTGCCGCGTCCGCTGCGAATGCGGCGACGTTCAACGGCGTCTTCAATCTCGGCGGCACCTCGTTCGGCGAGCCGGGGCTGGTGATGGCGACCTCCGCCCAGACGGGCGCGTTCAGCTTCGACCTCGACACCGCCGGCCAGAGCGTGACCTTCGACCTCTTTGACATCTGGGCGGCCGAGGCTTCGGCGAGCGGCAACAACACCCAGACCAGCACGTTGCAGGCCGGCTTCTCCTTCGCCGGCATCGGCGCCGCGGGCAGCACCACGGGCACTACCCGCGGTCACAACGCCTTTCTCATTCACTACGCCTCGCTGACATGGGGCGGGCCGGCGCTGCTCAGCTTCGGCAATGGCGGCCTGCTGTCGATCGCGCTCGGCAACGCGACCTTCAGCGGCGGCTTCTTCGGCCTTGCCCAGGGCCAGGGCAACGGCGCCACGATCCAGGCCACGGCCACACTCGTCTCGGAATCGCTGCCGCCGACGCCGGTGCCGCTGCCCGCCTCGGGCCTCGTGCTGCTCGGCGCCCTTGGCGGCGCCAGGGCGGTCCTCCGCCGGCGGCGCCGGGCCGGCTGACCGCCGCGACAGGGAACCAGAGGGGAGGGCGCGTGCCCTCCCTTTGCATTTCCGCCCGTCGCCGAATGGAAAGGGCCGGGGACGATCCGCCCCCGGCCCTCTGTGCCGCTCCGAACGGGCCGGCGATCAGTCCATCGCCTTGAAGGCGAATTCGCCGCCTTCCTTGATGCCCGAGAACCAGCGCGCCGTCACCGTCTTGGTCTTGGTGTAGAAGCGGAAGGCATCGGGCCCGTACTGGTTCAGGTCGCCGAAGGCCGATTTCTTCCAGCCGCCGAAGCTGTGGTAGCTGAGCGGCACCGGGATCGGGAAGTTGATGCCGACCATGCCGACGTTCACCCGGTTGGCGAAGTCGCGCGCGGTGTCGCCATCGGCGGTGAAGATCGCGGTGCCGTTGCCATAGGGGTTGTCGATCACCAGGTTCAGCGCCTCTTCGTAGGTCTTCGCGCGCACCTGGCTCAGCACCGGGCCGAAGATTTCCTGGCGGTAGATCTCCATCTCGGGGGTGACATTGTCGAAAAGCGTCGGGCCGACGAAGAAGCCGTTCTCATAGCCCTGAAGCCTGAAGTCGCGCCCGTCGGTCAGGATCGTCGCGCCCTGTTCGACGCCCGAGCTGATCAGGCCCTTCACCCGCTCCATCGCCTGGGCGGTGATCAGCGGGCCATAGTCGACATCCGCGCCGGCGGTATAGGGGCCGACTTTCAGCTTCTCGATCCTGGGCACCAGCCGTTCGATCAGCGCATCCGCGGTCTTGTCGCCGACCGGCACCGCCACCGAAATCGCCATGCAGCGTTCGCCCGCGGCGCCGAAGCCCGCGCCCACCAGCGCGTCGGCCGCCTTGTCCAGATCGGCGTCCGGCATGATGATCATGTGGTTCTTGGCGCCGCCGAAGCACTGCGCGCGCTTGCCGTTCGCGGCGGCGCGGCCGTAGATGTATTGCGCGATCGGGGTCGAGCCGACGAAGCCGACCGCCTGGATCGCCTCGTGGTCAAGGATGGCGTCCACCACCTCCTTGTCGCCGTTGACGACTTGCAAGACGCCATCGGGCAGGCCGGCTTCCTTCAGCAGTTCGGCCAGCATCAGCGAGGTCGAGGGGCAGCGTTCCGAGGGCTTGAGGATCATCGCGTTGCCGGCCGACAGCGCCGGGCCCATCTTCCACAGGGGGATCATCGCCGGGAAGTTGAAAGGGGTGATCCCGGCGACCACGCCCAAGGGCTGGCGCATCGAATAAAGGTCGATGCCGGGGCCGCCGTCATTGGTGAATTCGCCCTTCAGCATGTGCGGCGCGCCCATGCAGACCTCGATCACCTCAAGCCCGCGCTGCACGTCGCCGCGCCCGTCCGGCAGGGTCTTGCCGTGTTCGCGGCTGACGCATTCGGCCAGCTTGTCCATGTCGCGGTTGATCAGGTCGGCGAATTTCATCATCACCCGGGCGCGGCGCTGCGGGTTGGTCGCCCCCCATTTCGCCTGCGCCTCGGCGGCGGCGGCGACGGCGGCGCCAAGCTCGGCCACCGTGGCCAGCGGGACCTTCGCCTGCACCTCGCCCGTGGCCGGGTTGTAGACATCGGCGAAGCGGCCCGAGGTGCCCTTCACATGCTTGCCGTTGATCCAGTGCGTCAGTTCCTTCATGGGTTCCTCCTGAACATGTCGGACGCAGGATAGGCTTGCAAAATTGCCCGGAGAAGAGGCAGTTTCTCAAATGCGTTTTGCATTTCTGCAAAGGTTGGGCCGATGACGGACTGGGATGATCTGCGCGTCTTCCTTGCCGTGGCGCGGGCGGAAAGCCTGTCGGCCGCGGGGCGGGTGCTCAAGCTCGATCCGGCCACCGTGGGCCGGCGGGTGGCGCGGCTCGAGGAGGCGATGGCGGCGCGGCTTTTCGCGCGCTCGGCCCAGGGCTATGCGCTGACCGAAGAGGGCCAGCGGCTTCTCGCCCACGCGATCCGCGCCGAACAGGCGGTTGCGGCCGCCGGCGAGGAGGTGCGGGGCGACCCCGGGCGGCTTTCCGGCCAGGTCCGCATCGGCGCCCCGGACGGGGTGGCGAATTTCCTGCTGCCGCAGGTCACCGCGCGGATCTGCGACGACAATCCGGGGCTCGAGGTGCAGATCATCGCGCTGCCCCGGGTCTTCAACCTTTCGAAGCGCGAGGCCGACATGGCGATCACGGTCAGCCGCCCGGCCGCGGGCCGACTTTCGGTGCAAAGGCTCGCCGACTACCACCTCCACCTCGCTGCCTCGCGCGACTATCTCGCCCGCCACCCGCCGATCCGCACGCTGGCCGACCTCAGGGGGCACCGTATGATCGGCTACATTCCCGACCTGATCTTCGACAAGGAACTGGACTATCTGGCCGAGACCGGGGTCGAGGTCGTGACGCTCGCCTCCAACTCCGTCTCGGTGCAGTTCAACTGGCTGCGGGCCGGGGCTGGGGTGGCGATCGTCCACGACTTCTCGCTGCCCGCCGCGCCCGATCTGGTGCGCGTCCTGCCCGGGGCGCTGTCGCTCAGCCGCAGCTTCTACCTCATCCGCCACGACGACGACCGGCGGGTGGACCGGCTGAACCGCTTTGCCGAACTGCTGGCCCAGGGGGTCCGGCGCGAACTCGTGCGGCTTGAAGGCTTTGCTTGACAGAACCGGGGGTTAGGGAAGACGGTTGCGGGAAGGGGCCGCAGCTACGGGAGATTGACATGCAGGTGCACCAGATTATCCGTTCGAAGCCCGTTGCCGCGGTGATCACCGTGCCCCCCGGCACAAGCGTCGCCGACGCGGCCCGCCTTCTGGCCGAACGCCGGATCGGTGCGGTCGTGGTGTCGGCGGACGGAAAGACGCCCCAGGGCATCCTGTCGGAACGCGATATCGTGCGCGACCTGGGCCGGCGCGGATCGGTCTGCCTCGAAGAGAAGGTCGATGCGCTGATGACGCGCAACCTGATTTCCTGCGCGCCGGGCGACAACGCCGACACGGTGCTGGAGAAGATGACGGCCGGACGCTTCCGCCACATGCCGGTCATGGATCGCGGCGAGATGGTGGGCATCATCTCGATCGGAGACGTGGTCGCCGCGCGGATCTCGGAACTGGCGATGGAGAAGGACGCGCTGGAGGGGATGATCAAGGGCAACTGACCGCGGTTCCGCGAAACCGTCCCGCCGCACTGCGGCGAAAGCCCTTGCATTCGGCCGCGCACTATTGTTGCGTGTCGCTGCGGACCCGGCGGAAGGACCACCAGACATGCGCATCGGCCTTTATCCCGGCACGTTCGACCCGATCACGCTCGGCCATTCCGACATCATCAAGCGCGCGATGCTGCTTGTCGATCGTCTGGTGATCGGCGTGGCGATTAACCGGGACAAGGGGCCGCTCTTTGCCCTGGAGGAGCGTGTGGAGATGGTGGAAAGGGAATGCGCGGCCATCGCCGCCGCCACCGGCGGCGAGATCGTCGTCCACCCGTTCGAGAACCTGCTGATCGACTGCGCCCGTGACGTCGGCGCGCGCATCATCATCCGCGGCCTGCGCGCGGTGGCCGATTTCGAATACGAATTCCAGATGGTCGGGATGAACCGCGCGATGGACGACAGCGTCGAGACCGTGTTCCTGATGGCCGACGCCCGCCGCCAGGCGATCGCCTCCAAACTCGTCAAGGAGATCGCCCGGCTCGGCGGCGACGTGTCGAGGTTCGTGACCCCGGCGGTCGACCGGGCGCTGGTGGCGAAGTTCGCGCGCTGAACCTGCCGCCGGCGGTCAGAGGTGCCGGCCCACCTCCACCGCGACATCGGCCATGCGGCAGGAAAAGCCCCATTCGTTGTCATACCAGGCGAGGATGCGGGCCATCCGCCCATCCAGGACCCTTGTCTGGTCCAGGTGGAAGACGGCGGAGCGGGAATCGTGGTTGAAGTCGGCTGAGACGTTCTTGAACTCGGTGCAGCCGAGGATGCCCTTGAGCGGGCCATCGGCGGCCGCCCGCATCGCGGCGTTGATCTCCTCGACGCTGGTGTCACGCGCCGCCTCGAAGACGAAATCCACGGCCGAGACATTCGGCGTCGGCACCCGGATCGCCACGCCGTCAAGCCTGCCGGCGAGCCGCGGCAGCACCAGCCCCACCGACTTCGCCGCCCCGGTCGAGGTCGGGATCATGCTGAGCGCCGCCGCCCGCGCCCGGTAGAGGTCCTTGTGATAGGTGTCGAGCGTGGGCTGGTCGCCGGTGTAGCTGTGGATCGTCGTCATGAACCCCTTGGCGATGCCGATCGCCTCGTCGAGCACGTGGGCAACCGGCGAGAGGCAGTTGGTGGTGCAGGAGGCGTTCGAGACCACCAGGTCGTCCTTCGTCAGCGTCTTGTGGTTGACGCCGAAGACGATGGTCTTGTCGGCGCCCTTCGAGGGTGCCGAGACGAGCACACGGCTCGCGCCGTTTTCCAGGTGCACCGCAGCCTTGTCGCGATCGGTGAAGATGCCGGTGCATTCCATCACCACGTCGACATTGCCCCAGGGCAGTTCGACGGGGTCGCGCATGGCCGTCACCTCGATCGGGCCGCGGCCGACATCGATCGTCGTCTCGGTCGTCCTGACCTCGGCCGGAAATCGGCCGTGGACGGAATCGAAGCGCAGAAGATGGGCGTTGGTCTCGACCGGGCCGAGATCGTTGATCGCGACCACCTCGATGTCCTTGCGGCCGGATTCGATGATCGCCCGAAGCACGTTGCGGCCGATCCGCCCGAATCCGTTGATCGCCACCGTCACCGTCATCGCAATCCTCCCTGCCCGCGCGTGATAGCGCTAACATCAGAAAACCGGCGCGCCGTCAACCCGCAGAGTAGCGGGCCTAGCGCCAGAAGGCGAGCCATTCGACGAAATCGGCGAACTTGCGCCCAAGGAAGATCGGCGCGCCCAGGTGCAGCCAAACCGCGTCCGCGACGAGAAAGAGGACGATCAGGGCGACGAGCGCCAGCGCGATGCGGTTGGTCATGGGCAGATGGTCATGGCCGGGGCGATGACCCCCGGGCTTCTTATTGCAGGAGCCGCCCCATCGCGGCAGCCACGTCGGCCATCCGGCAGGAGAAGCCCCATTCGTTGTCGTACCACGCGAGCACGCGCACGGTCCGCTTGCCCACGACCTTGGTCTGGTCGGGGGCGAAGATGGACGAATAGGTCGTGTGGTTGAAGTCGATCGAGACCTTCGGCTCGGGGTCATAGGCCAGCACCATGCCCATGTAGCCCGCCGCCGCCTCGCGCACCACCTCGTTCACGTCGGCCACGGTCACGTCGCGGGAAGCGATGAAGGTGAGGTCCACCGCCGAGACGTTCGGCGTCGGCACCCGGATCGCAGTGCCGTCGAGCCGCCCGGCAAGCTCGGGCAGAACCTCGCCCAGAGCCTTGGCGGCGCCGGTCGAGGTCGGGATCATCGCCATCGCGGCGGCGCGGGCGCGGTAGAGATCCTTGTGGCGGCGGTCCAGCGTCGGCTGGTCGCCGGTGTAGGAGTGGATCGTCGTCATGATCCCCGACTCGATGCCGATCTTGTCGTTCAGCACCTTGGCCAGCGGCGCAAGACAGTTCGTCGTGCAGGAGCCGTTCGAGACCACGAGGTGTTCGGCCTTCAGCTCGCGGTGGTTGACGCCGTAGACCACGGTCTTGTCGGCGTTCTTGGCGGGCGCCGAGACCAGCACGCGCTTGGCGCCCCGCGTCAGGTGCACGGCGGCCTTCATCCGGTCGTTGAACTTGCCCGTGCATTCCAGCACCACGTCGACACCGTCCCAGTCCAGCTCGTCAGGGTTGTAGGTCGACATCACCTCGATCGGGCCGCGGCCAAGGTCGAGCGTGTTGCCCGCGACCTTCACCGGACCGCCGAAGCGGCCGTGGACCGAATCGTATTTCAACAGATGCGCGTTGGTCTCGATCGGGCCGGTGGCGTTGATCCTGACCACCTGGACGTCATTGCGCGCCGCTTCGGCGATATGGGCAAGCGTGCAGCGCCCGATGCGGCCGAATCCGTTGATGCCGATGGTGACGGTCATGCCCTGCTCTCCTGTGTCCTGCCGCGCCGGGGCGCGGGCCGGTGCGCCGATACGATTTGCCATAGCAAAGAGTAAATCCGAGGAAAACCCGGGCTTTCAACATGTTAGCGGAAACGGCGCGGTGTTAGCGAAAACAGGGGCCACAATCGCGGGCAGGCGCAGCGACTGTCGTCCGGCGCGGCGCCCGCTTGCCACCCCTGCCGGATCGTTTAGGGTTGGCCGCGCGCGGCGGGCGAGGCAGGCAATGAGCGGACTTCTGGCGCTTCTCGACGATGTGGCGGCGATCGCCAAGGTCGCGGCCGCAAGCGTCGACGATGTCGCCGGAATGGCGGCGAAGGCCGGCTCGAAGGCCGCCGGCGTGGTCATCGACGACGCGGCGGTGACGCCGAAATACGTCCACGGCTTCGAGGCCAGGCGCGAGCTGCCGATCATCTGGAAGATCACCAAGGGTTCGCTCTTCAACAAGATCGTGATCCTGCTGCCGCTGGCGCTTCTTCTCAATGCCTTCGCGCCCTGGGCGGTGACGCCGCTCTTGATGATCGGCGGGGCCTATCTCTGTTTCGAGGGCGCCGAGAAGGTGTTCCACCGGCTCTTTCCGCACGCCGACCCCGAGGTGGAGGCCGATCTCGACGCGGGCGACCCGGCGCATCTGGAGGAGGCGCGCGTCAGGGGCGCGATCAAGACGGACTTCATCCTCTCGGCCGAGATCATGACCATCGCGCTCGCCGCCATTCCCGGCGGGTCGGTCTGGATGGAGGCGCTGACCCTTGCGGTCGTCGGCGTGGGCATCACCGCCGCGGTCTACGGCGCGGTGGCGCTGATCGTGAAGATGGACGACATCGGGCTTCACGTCGCGGCGCGGGCGCGGACGGCGATCGGCCGGGCCTTCGGGACCGGTCTCGTAAAGGGGATGCCGAAGCTGATGGCGCTGCTGTCGGCGGTGGGCACGCTGGCCATGCTCTGGGTGGGTGGCGCGATCATCCTGCACGGGTTCGACGTGCTGGGCTGGCCGCTGCTTTACGACGCGATCCATCACGTGTCCGAGGCGGTGGTGCATGCGGCCGAAGGGCCCTTCGCGGGCTTCCTCGGCTGGCTCGTCACCGCCGCGCTCTCCGGCCTCTTCGGGGTGGCGCTGGGGCTCCTGCTGATCCCGCTGGCGACGCGGGTGATCGCACCCCTTTTCGGCAAGGGCGGGCACTGAGCGTCAGCCGCGCGACAGCGTCCGCAGGAAGGCGCGTTCGGTCAGTTCGGCGCTTGCCGTCCAGGTGAAACGCGCCGCCCGTTCCAGCGCCGCCCGCGCCAGCCGCTCGCTCAGGCCCGGCTCGGTCAGGAGCCGGACCGCCGCGCCGGCGAGGTCCTCGGTCCGCTCCGGATCGAACATCAGCCCGGCGCCGCCCACGACCTCGGGCAGCGAGCCGCGGTCGGAGGCGAGGACCGGCGTCCCGCAATTCATCGCCTCGACCGCCGGAAGGCCGAAGCCTTCCCAGAGCGAAGGGAAGACGAGCGCTTCGGAAAGGCCCAGAAGCTCAGCCATGTCGGGGTCCGTGATCTCGCCCGTGAAGGTGATCCGGTCCGAGGCGCGGGCGTCGCGCGTGGCGCCGGCGCGGAGTTCGTCGACGTTGTCCCAGAACCGGTCGCCGGTGGTGCGGCCGACGATGACGAGCCGCGCGGCAGGGCAGGCGGCAAGGATCGCGGGCATCGCCTCGATCAGGCGAAGCACGTTCTTGTGGCGGTTGAAGCCGCCGACGTAGGTCAGCACCCGGTCGTCCGCCGCGATCCCGTGGCGGGCGCGCGCGGCGGCGAGGATCGTGCCGTCGGTCACCGGGCGGAAAGCGGCGTCCGCGCCCTCGGTCGTCACGTCGATCCGGTCGCGGGGCACATGGAGCATCTCGGCGATGTCCCGGGCCGAGGCCTCGGAGACGGTCAGGATGCGCCGGGCCTGCATCCGCGCGAGCCAGCTTTTGGCCCGCCAGAGAAGGAGGTTGCGGCGGGTGGGAAAGATCAGCTCGGGGAAGCGTTCGGGAATCGTGTCGTGGATGCAGACGAGCTTCGGCACGGGCGAGAGGACCGGGTAGAACGAATAGCTGGCGGGGTAGAAGAGAAGGTCGGCGCCAAGCCCCGCCGCCGCGCGGGACAGCGTCAGCATGTCCGCGCCCGCCCTTGCGCCCTTGCCCGAAGACGCCTCGGCCATCGTCCGCCGCGCCCCGGCGACGAGCGTCGCCACGCCTTCGGGCACCGGCCGCTCCGGCGCGCGGTCGAAGATCAGCGTGTAGCGGAACCCCGTCTTACGCGCGGCCAGGGCCTCGACGAGGCTGCGGGTGAAACGGCCGAAGCCGCGCTCATTGTCCCAGGCGCTTGCGTCTATGCCGATGTGGATCGTCATGCCCGCCCTTTTCGCTCCCCGCCCTTCCTAGTGCAATCGCGGCGCGAGCCCAAGGGCTTCGGCCGCCAGCCGCTCGGCCCGCGGCGTGAACGTGCAAAATCGTCCGTGCAGGCGGGTTCGTTTCCGAACCGACCCCGAATGCGGCCCGAATGCGACCCCGCGCGGGGCGCCGGCCAAGTATCGGGTGCGCAGGCCGCGCGCTTCGGCTAAGCACGGGGCGCGGAGTTCATCGCGGGCGGTTCGGGGGCGGTTTCGGCAGATGGCAAAAGACACTTACCGCGCCCCGCTGCATGTCCTGGAAATGCAGACCGAATTCGGCGTAGGCGGCATTACCCGGCATGTGCTGGCGCTACGCGACTGGATGCGGGGGCGGGGACACCGGATCACGCTCGGCGGCACAAGCTCGTTCTGGGCGGGAAAGGACACCGAGCCGGACTATGTGGAGCTTCCGACCAAGTATGTCTCGGGCATCGGCGGATCGCTTCCGGCGCGGCTGGTGAACGTGGCCAAGGCGGTCTGGACGCTTCGCCGCTGGCTGAAGCGGAACCGTGTGGACCTGATCCATGCCCACGAATCAGCACCTGCGCTGGTGGCCAACCTCGCGCGCAAGGGCCTCGGGATTCCGCTGGCGGTGACCTATCACGGCTCCGAGCCGTCGCGCATCGCCGCCTTCGGGGCAATCGCCAGGGCGGCGGACCTCGTCATCACGCCCTCGCACCGCTCGGCCGAGGATCTGGAGCGGATCGGGGCGGTGCCGCGCGCGAAGCTCAAGGTGCTGGGCCTTGGGGTGGCGCCGCCGCCCGATGACGCGCCGGAGGACATCGCGGCGCTCAGGCGCGAGCTTCTGGGCGATGGCGACTGCGTCGTGGTGACGCTGGCGCGGCTCGAACACCAGAAGGGCATCGACATCCTGATCGACGCGGCGGCGCGGATCGTCAGGGACCATCCGGGCGTGCGCTTTGCCGTCGCCGGCGACGGCGTCGACGAGGCCAGGCTGAAGGCGCAGGCCCGTGGGCTGGGGGTGGACGGCAAGGTGCGCTTCCTCGGCCGGGTGAGCCGCCCGCATCTCTACCTCCGCGCCTCCGACCTTTTCCTTCTCACCTCGCGGTGGGAGGCATTGCCCTTCTCGATCGTCGAGGCATTCCAGGCGGGCATCCCGGCGGTGGCGGCGGCCTGTTCGGGCGTGGTGGAGCTGGTCGACGACGCCGTCGGTGCCGTCGTGCCGGTGGGCGATGTCGATGCCATCGCCGCGGCGGTGGGCCGGATCGTCGGCGACGACGGCTTGCGCAAGGCGATGGGGCTAGCGGCGCTGGAACGCGCCAAGCTCGACCGGTTCGATCCCGACTGGGTGCACCGGCAGTTCGAGGAAACCTACTACGGGCTGGCCGGGCGCGGGTAGCCGGCGGCCCGGCCCTATCGCGCCATCCGCCGCAGATAGGCCTCTGTGGCGGCGAGCCCGGCGGCAAGGTCGTATTCCGGCGCATAGCCGAGCCGGGCGCGGGCGTGGTCGATCCGGCAGATGCCGCGGCCGGTGAATTCCTCCAGAAGGTGGTGGTCGGGTTCCATCCGCGCACCCGCCCTCATGCGCCGCCGCACCGCGCCCACCAGCGCCTCGAAGCGCCGGCGCCCGATCAGGCGGCGGAGCAGGGCGCTGACCCGTGCGGCGGGCGCAGGCGGCCGGTCGGTGGTTTCGTCGGGCTTTGGTCCGAGCCGTGCCAGGATCGCCGCCACCGGCACCGGGTGGACTTCGCCGCGGCCGAGCGCGCTCGCGTAGCCCTGAAGGAGGGCCGACCACGCGAAGGGCTCCGGCCCCGAGATCACGAAGCGTTCGCGGCCGAGGTCGGCAAGGACGGCCGCCTTCAGGCAGGCCTGCACCACATCCTCGACGAAGACGCCGTTGCAGAGCCCCTCAGGGTCGGGCAGCACCACGCCGCCGGCCAGAAGCGCCCGCGCGAAGCCGTCGGTCCAGAGCGCCGAGCCCGGGCCATAGACGATGGTCGGCTCAAGGATCGCCGCGGGGAGGGCGCCGGCCACGAGCCGCCGCTCCATCGCGATCTTCGCCTGCCGGTAGGCGCTGCCACCGGGGCGCTCCATCGGTCCGGCCTCGGTGCAGTCGGCCCCGGGCCAGGCGTCGTAGACGACGATCGAGGAAAGATGCACGATCCGGCCCACCGCCGCCGTCCCCGCCGCCGTGATCAGCCGGTCGAAGCCGGCAAGGTTCTCGGCCGCGCTTGCGCGCACGTCATAGGCGAGGTTGAAGAGCACATCCGCGCCGGCGAGCGCGCGGGCGAGCGCGGCGGCGTCGTCCATGCCGCCGATCACCGCGCGGACCTCAGCCGGAAGGTCGCCAAGCCCCGAACGGCTGCGCGTCAGCACGCCCACCTCGGCGCCCGCCTGCACGAGCGCGGCGACGAGCCTGCGGCCGATGAACCCCGTCGCGCCGGTGACGAAGACGCGCCGCCCGGTCAGTGCTGTTTCCATGTCTTCACCCTTCCGCCGCTGCGGCGCAGAATAGCCACAGGCCCGCGCCTTTGAAAGCGGTGGCAACCGGCAGGCTGGCCCGAATCCGGCGCCCATGCTAGCTGCCTTCCATTCGTTTTGGCGATTGCAGGCGTCTGGCCCGGGCCGGCGCGAGGAGCGGGAATGCGGATCGGGGTGATCGGAGCGGCCGGCAAGATCGGCCAGATGCGGGTGGCGACGATCCTTGCCGAACCGCGAACGCAACTCGCCGCCGTCATGGACATGACGATGGAGAAGGCCAGCGAGCACGCCAACGGCGCGCCCGCCTTCACCGACCTCGACGCCTTCCTCGCGGTGCCGATGGACGCGGTGGTGATCTCCACCCCCGCCTTCGTGCGCGAACCCTTCTGCCTTGCCGCCATCAAGGCCGGGCTGCACGTCCTCTCGGAAAAACCGCTCGCCCACACGCTCGAGGCGAGCCGGCGCATCCTTCAGGCCGCCAAGGCTGCGGGGCGCCATCTCGGCGCGGGGTTCAACATGCGCTACTACCCCGCCTTCGCCTATGTGAAGGACGTGATCGAAAGCGGCCAGATCGGAGAAATCGACCATCTGCGCATCTACGGCGCGCACGACGGGCTGCACCATTTCGCCCATGACTGGGAATACCGGGCCGAGAAATCGGGCGGCGGCGCAATGTGGGACGTGGGGATCCACATGACCGACATGGCGCGGCACCTGATGGGCGAGATCACCGAGGTCTACGGTGTTGCGACGAATGCCGTCTGGAACGTGGCGGGGTCGGAGGACAACGCGATGGCGATCTTCCGCGCGCCCTCCGGCCTTGCCGCCACCTACCACGCGACCTGGACCGACTGGAAAGGCTACATGAGCGCGGTCGAGGTCTATGGCACGAGGGGCATGGTGCGGGGCCAATACGCGCCGATGGAGAACCTGCTGATCACGATGGACAAGCCCGGCGGCGCCAGGCGTCGGATGAGGAAGACCTATTTCGACATCAAGCTGCGCGAGAAGCTGAAGTCGTGGAAGACGACGGCGCTGAAGTCGTTCCAGGACGAGCTGGCCGATTTCGTCAGCCTCGTCGAAGGGCGCGAGGGCCTCAGGATCGCCGACGGCCACGCCGCGCTTCGCGCGGTGGAGATTGCGGCGGCGGTGCCTGAGAGCACCCGCACCGGGCTTCCGGTCAAACTCGAAAACCTCGGGCCGATGAGGGTGTGACGATGGCCGAAATCGACGCCCCGGACCTTTCCATCGTCGTCGCCATCATCGACGGCGGCGACTTCCTGAAGGATTTCCTGCGCGCCGCGCTGGCCTTCGAGAACGCCCCCGCGCACGAGATCATCGTGCCCTACGACCAGACCTGCCCGGAAGTGCCCGCTATGAAGGCGGAGTTTCCGGCGGTGCGCTTTCTCGACATGGGGCATGTGGCGACCGACCATCCGGTGACGACCGAAGCGGGGCGGCACGAGCTTTACGACCGGCGCAAGTCCTTCGGGCTGAAGGCCGCGCGGGGCCGCTACCTCGCGATTCTCGAGGACCGCGGGCATCCGCGCGCCGACTGGGCGCGCGCGGTCGTGGACCTGCACAAGGAGACCGGCGCCGCCGTGGTGGGCGGCGCGATCGAATGCCGGGACCCGGCCAGCGCGCTCACCTGGACCTTCTACGTCACCGACTTCAGCCAGTACGGCCTGCCGGTGAGGAATGGCCCGGCGACCTGGATTTCCGATGTGAACGTCAGCTACACGCGGGAGGCGCTGGAGGCGACGCGCGACCTCTGGACCGAACGCTACCACGAGCCGATCGTCCACGAGGCGCTGATGGCGCGGGGCGAGACGCTGTGGCTTTCCGACCGGGTGGTGATCTTCCACGGCCGCCCGAAGACGCCGCTCGGCTACATGATCCACGAACGGTTCCACTGGGGCCGGCTCTTCGGCCACATCCGCACGATGACGATGTCGGAAGGCCAAAGGTGGAAATACATCCTGCTGAGCCCGGTGATCCCGCCGCTCCTCTGGCTGCGCCACGGGCTGACGCAGCGGCGGAAGGGGCGGGGGATGCGCTACCTTCGGGCGCTGCCCCATGTGATGGTCCTGACGACCGCCTGGACCGCGGGCGAGGTCTGGGGCTACATCACCCGGCGGCCCTGAACCGCAGGCGGGTGGCGCCCTCTCAGTTGCCGTCGATGCTGGCGGTCACGCTGAAGATGCCGCCCGCCGCGATCGCGTCCCATTTCTGCGGGGCAGAGGGATTCTGCATCCTCAGGAAGCTGTATCCGGTCCGATACCAGGGCACGACCTGGTTGCCGAGGTTGTCGAGCACGAAGTCGCCCGACCGGGTTCTGAGCACCAGAACCGCGTGCCCACGCCTCTGCCGGTCGAGAACCGTGGCGATGAGAAGCGCGCTTCCCGGCAGGCCGGCCTCGATCAGCCGGCGTTTCTTTTCGAGGGCGAAATCCTCGCAGTCGCCGCCGCGGGCGGTGGGAAGGCCCCAGATGTCTTCGCGGCCATACTGGCTCCGGTCCGTGACCTGGCGCACCTCGCTGTTGACGGCCCGGTTGACGGCCCGGGCAAGGGCCAGCGCGTCGCCCGGGGTTCCCGGGCGCGAGGCGCCCCTCGCACAGGCCCAGGGATAGCGCCCGCAGAGGTCGCGCGCCGCGGAGGGCGCGGCCACGACACGCATCGCCGCAAGCTGCGCCGGCAGCGGCTTCGGCGCCGCGGCGGCGCCGGTGGCCGCCATGATCAGGATCACCGCCGCAAGGCCGACCCCGGCGCGAAAGCGGGTGCGGTGCGCGGGCGTCTGCGTTGCGGGTGCGAACTTGTCCATGGCAGTGGTCCGTTCTTGGGGAATGGCACATTTCCGCACGGCGCGATGGCCATTTCTTGCCCGGATCGCGGCGAAACTGCGAAATCGGCCGGTCCGGCAGCGCCGACCGGCCGGTGCGCCGCGGCATCCGGGCGGATGACAATAAATTAATAAAAACAACGACTTAGCAGATAAATTCCAAACCGTAAAGTCTACTAAAGTTTTAGTTTGACAAACGCTAACATCTGGGCGGATGATCATGCGGGCCAGGGGGACACTGGCACCACATCTCAGGGAGGAGACAGGATGCGGAAGTATCTTCTCTCCGCGGTGGCCGCGTCGGCGGTCATTGCGGGGGCCGGATCGGCATGGGCCGACGAGGCGGCCGCTCAGAAATGGATCGACAGCGAATTCCAGCCCTCGGCTTTGTCGAAGGACGAGCAGATGGCCGAGATGAAGTGGTTCATCGACGCGGCCAAGCCCTTCGCGGGCATGGAAATCAACGTGCTGTCGGAAGGCCTCCCGACGCATTCCTATGAAGCGGAAGTCCTGACCAAGGCCTTCTTCGAAATCACCGGCATCAAGGTGAACCACCAGATCCTCGGCGAGGGCGAGGTGGTGCAGGCGGTGCAGACGCAGATGCAGACGAACCGCAACCTCTATGACGGCTATGTCAACGATTCCGACCTCATCGGCACCCATGCCCGCCTGCAGCAGACCTACAACCTCACCGACCAGATGGCCGGGCCCTGGGCCGACGTGACCAACCCCGGGCTCGACCTGCCCGACTTCATGGGAACGAAGTTCACCACCGGTCCCGACGGCAAGCTCTATCAGCTTCCCGACCAGCAGTTCGCCAACCTCTACTGGTTCCGCAAGGACTGGTTCGACAACGAAGAGACCAAGGCCAAGTTCAAGGCCAAGTATGGCTACGATCTTGGCGTGCCGGTGAACTGGTCGGCCTACGAGGACATCGCCGAGTTCTTCACCAACGACGTGAAGGAGATCGACGGCGTCCAGATCTACGGCCATATGGACTATGGCAAGCGCGCGCCCGACCTCGGCTGGCGGATGACCGACGCCTGGCTCTCGATGGCGGGTGCGGGCAGCCCGGGCGAACCGAACGGCATTCCGATCGACGAATGGGGCATCCGGATGGAGGCGGGGTCGTGCAACCCGGCCGGTGCCAGCGTCAGCCGCGGCGGCGAGGCAAACGGGCCGGCGGCGGTCTACGCGATCGCGAAATGGGACGAGTGGCTGCGGAAATACGCGCCTCCGGGTGCGGCCTCCTACGACTTCTACCAATCGCTCCCGGCGCTCAGCCAGGGCAACGTGGCCCAGCAGATATTCTGGTACACCGCCTTCACCGCCGACATGGTGAAGCCGAAGTCCGAAGGCAACAACACGGTGGACGACAGCGGCATGCCGCTCTGGCGGATGGCGCCTTCGCCGCACGGGCCCTACTGGAAGGAAGGCCAGAAGATCGGCTATCAGGACGTGGGGTCGTGGACGATCCTCAAGTCGACGCCCGAGGACCGCGCCAAGGCGGCCTGGCTCTACGCGCAGTTCGCGGTCTCGAAGACGGTGGACGTGAAGAAGTCGCACGTCGGACTGACCTTCATCCGCGACTCGACGGTGCGGCACGAAAGCTTCACCGAACGTGCGCCGAAGCTCGGCGGCCTGGTCGAGTTCTACCGCTCGCCGGACCGGGTGCGGTGGTCTCCGACCGGCATCAACGTGCCCGACTATCCCAAGCTCGCGCAGATCTGGTGGCAGCAGATCGGTGACGTGAACTCCGGCGCCTTCACGCCGCAGGAAGCGATGGACCGTCTCGCCGCAGAGATGGACATCACCATGTCCCGGATGCAGCAGGCGGACGAAGCCTCCGGCGTCTATGGCGGCTGCGGCCCGCGGCTCAACCCCGAGGTCGATCCCTCCGAATGGCTCGGCAAGGACGGTGGCCCGCACGCCAAGCTCGACAACGAAAAGCCGCAGGGCGAGACCATCGCCTATGACGAGCTGATCAAGCAGTGGACCGAGAACTGAGGTCCGCCTGGCTGCCGGGGCCTTCGGGCCCCGGCGCATCTTTGCAGGCGCGCGCCCCGGCAAGAGGGCGGCAAGGTCGGACGAAACCGGGGAGGAGAGGATGGCGCTAGAAGTTCGGGCCATCACCAAGCAGGTCGGGCAGGTCACCCATATCAAGGAAACCTCCCTCCTGCTCGAACCGGGGCGGTTCAACGTGCTTCTGGGCGAGACCGGATCGGGAAAGACCTCGCTGATCAAGCTGATGGCCGGGCTCGACCGGGTGGCGTCGGGGCGGATTTTCATGAACGGGCAGGACGTCACCGGAATGAGCCCGCAGCGGCGCAACATCAGCCTCGTCCACCAGTTCTTCGTCAACTATCCGCACATGACGGTCTTCGACAACATCGCCTCGCCCTTGCGCGTCGCGGGAATGGCGCGGTCGGAAATCCAGGGCCGGGTGGAGGCGGCGGCGGATGTGCTTCAGCTTCGCCCGATGCTCGGCCGCCGGCCGCACGAGCTTTCCGGAGGCCAGCAGCAGAGAACCGCGCTCGCCCGCGCCATCGCCAAGGAATCGACCGCGGTCTTCCTCGACGAACCGCTGGCGAACCTCGACTACAAGCTCAGGGAGGAGTTGCGCGACCAGTTGCCCGAGCTGTTTGCCGGGCGCGGGGCGGTGGTGGTCTACGCCACGTCCGAGCCGGCCGAGGCGCTGATGCTGGGCGGCCGGGTGGCGCTGATGCAGGACGGCCGCGTCACCCAGTTCGGGCCGACCGCGGAAACCTATCGCCAGCCCAACACCCTCACCTCGGCGCGGGTCTTCTCCGATCCGCCGATCAACTCGGCGCCGGTGGTGAAGACGGGCGACCGGGTGGAGCTTGGGCACGGGCTCGGCTGGCAAGTCACCGGGGCCGCGGCGGGGCTTCGCGACGGTGCCTACATGGTCGCCATCCGGCCGAACTACATCCTGCCCCTGCGCGCCGGCCCCGCCGCCGTGGCGATGACCGGCACGGTGCGGATCACCGAGCTTTCGGGGTCGGAATCCACCGCGCATTTCCGCATCGGCGCAGAAACCTGGGTGTCGCAATCGCCCGGCGTGCATCGCTATCGCGTCGGGCAGGATCATGTCTTCTACATGGACCCCGCGCATTGCTTCTACTTCGCGCCCGACGGCGCGCTTGCGGCCTGAGGGGGCAGGATGGCCAAGATCACGCTCGACAGGCTCCGCCACAGCTACATGGCCAGGCCCGCAGGCCCCGCCGACTATGCGCTGAAGGAGCTGAACCTTGACTGGCAGGATGGCGGCGCCTATGCGCTTCTTGGCCCGTCTGGCTGCGGAAAATCAACGCTTCTCAATATCATATCCGGGCTTCTTCAACCATCCGAGGGGCGCATCCTGTTCGACGGCAAGGATGTCACCGCGCTTGCCCCCGACCGGCGCAACATCGCCCAGTTGTTCCAGTTCCCGGTGATCTACGACACCATGACGGTCTTCGACAACCTGGCCTTCCCGCTCAGGAACCGCGGCGTCGACGAGGCGCGGGTCAGGGCGCGGGTCGCGGCGATCGCGGCGATGCTCGACGTGACCGAGATGCTGCGGACCCGTGCCGCGAACCTCTCGCCCGACAACAAGCAGAAGATCTCGATGGGCCGCGGGCTGGTCCGGGAGGACGTGAACGTCATCATGTTCGACGAGCCGCTGACCGTCATCGACCCCCATCTGAAGTGGAAATTGCGCTCCAAGCTCAAGGAGTTGCACCAGCGCGTGAAGGTGACGATGATCTACGTCACCCATGACCAGACCGAGGCCCTGACCTTCGCCGATCAGGTCGTCGTCATGCAGGACGGCGAGGTGGTGCAGATCGGCACGCCGGTCGACCTGTTCGGCCGCCCCGCCCATACCTTCGTCGGCCATTTCATCGGCTCGCCGGGCATGAACGTGTTGCCGGCCGAGCTGCGCGACGGGGCCGCCTGGTTCAACGGCGTGCGCGTCGCGCTGGAAGGCGCCATCACCGCCGGCGACGGGCGGCACGAAATCGGCGTGCGCCCCGAATTCGTCAGCCTCGCGCCCGAGGGCGTTCCGGCGACGGTGCGCAAGGTGATGGACCTCGGCCGCCATTGCGTGGTCGAGGCCGTCGCCGGCGGCACCCGCGTCAGCGCCATCGTCGAGGGCGCGGTGCCGGGGCAGGGCGAGGCGGTGCACCTCGCCTTCCGCCCCGACCAGACCCGGCTTTACCGCGATGGCTGGATCGCGACCGACAGGGGGAGGGCGGCCTGATGCGCAAGGTCAACCAGAGGGGCTGGTTCTTCGTGCTGCCGGTGCTGGTCCTCGTGGCCTTCAACGCGCTCGTGCCGATGATGACCGTCGTCAACTATTCGGTGCAGGAAACCTTCGGCAACAACCAGTTCTTCTGGCACGGGCTGGGCTGGTTCCAGGACATCCTGCGGTCCGAACGGTTCCAGGCGGCGCTGGGGCGGCAGGCGCTTTTCACGCTGATGATCCTGGTGATCGAGGTGCCGCTGGGGGTGGTGATCGCCCTGTCGATGCCGCGCCGGGGGATATGGGTGCCGGTCTGCCTGGTGACGATGGCGCTGCCGCTCCTGATCCCGTGGAACGTGATCGGCGCGATGTGGAACATCTTCACGCTGCCCGACATCGGCCTGCTCGGCTACCTGATGAACCATGTGCTGGGCATCGACTACAACATGACGCAGGACCCGCTGGCGGCCTGGATCACCGTCATCGTCATGGACGTCTGGCACTGGACCTCGCTCGTGGTGCTCCTGTGCTACGCCGGGCTCGTCTCGATCCCCGACGCGTATTACCAGGCGGCGAAGATCGACGGCGCCTCGACCTGGTCGGTGTTCCGCTACATCCAGTTGCCGAAGATGAAGCAGGTGCTGACGATCGCGGTGCTGCTGCGCTTCATGGACAGCTTCAACGTCTACACCGAGCCCTTCGTGCTGACCGGCGGCGGCCCCGGCAACGCGACCACGCTGCTGTCGATCGACCTCGTCAAGATCGCGCTCGGGCAGTTCGACCTCGGGCCGGCGGCGGCGATGAGCCTGATCTACTTCGCGATCACCCTCTTCGTCTCGTGGCTGTTCTACACGCTGATGACGCGGAACGACGTGAGATAGGGGGTAGAAATGAAGAAAAGAGCCATTATCCCAATTCTCTACATCCTTTTTCTCATGCTGCCGATCTACTGGCTCGTGGCGATGAGCTTCAAGACCACGCAGGAGATCCTCGGGGGCTTCTCGCTGTTCCCCCGGGTCTGGACGCTGGCCTCCTACCGGACCATCTTCACCGATCCGACCTGGTATTGGGGATACCTGAACTCCATCCTCTATGTCACGATCAACACGGTGATTTCAGTAACCGTCGCCCTGCCGGCGGCCTATGCGTTCTCGCGCTGGCGCTTCCTTGGCGACAAGCAGTTGTTCTTCTGGCTGCTGACCAACCGGATGGCGCCGGCCGCGGTCTTCGCGCTGCCGTTCTTCCAGCTCTATTCGGCGGTCGGGCTCTTTGACACCCACATCGCCGTGGCGCTGGCGCATTGCCTGTTCAACATCCCGCTCGCGGTCTGGATTCTCGAGGGCTTCATGGGCGGCGTGCCGAAGGAACTGGACGAGACCGCCTTCGTCGACGGTTATTCCTTCCCGCGCTTCTTCGTGCAGATCTTCCTGCCGACGATCAAGGCGGGGGTCGGGGTCGCCGCCTTCTTCTGCTTCATGTTCTCCTGGGTGGAGCTTCTGCTGGCCAAGACGCTGACCGCCGTCTACGCCAAGCCGATCGCCGCCACGATGACCAAGACCGCCTCGTCGGCGGGCTACGAGCTGGGCCTTCTCGCCGCTGCGGGGACGCTCACCATCATCCCCGGCGCCATCGTCATCTGGTTCGTCCGCAACTACATCGCCAAGGGCTTCGCCCTGGGGAGGGTGTGATGCTTCGCCTCGCCGCCGCTCTCGGTCTTGTGCCCGGGCTCGCCGCCGCCCAGACCCAGGGCTGGGGCAATCTCGGCAAGCCCGTCGAGAAAGGCTTTTCCTGGACCGACCCGCTCTGGCCCGAGTTCTGGATGGCCTGGACGCCGGCGACGCTTGTCCTCTTCATCACCATCTTCTCGGCGATGGGCGTGCTGACCGTGCTCGAGATCCGCCACCCCGGCGGAGACGAACGCCGCGGCGTGCTCGGCCTCGTCACCACGCGCGGCGACCGGCTCTTCATCTCGCTTCTGGGCACCAGCTACATCTTCATGGCCTGGCTCTGGCTCGTCGGCATGCCGCTCTGGTGGCCGCTCGGCCTTTCGATCGTCTGGGCCGTCTTCGTCTTCGGCAAGGTCTGAGACCGGATTCCGTTTGGAGAAATACGAAGGGCTTCGTAGAAAGGGACCGAGGGAGGAACGGAACGCGACAAGGACCGGATGCCGACATGAGCGACAACAAGAAGAAGACCCAGTTCCTGACCGAGGTGGAGCTTGAGTTCATGACCAGGCTCTGGGAACTGGGCCAGGCCACGGTGCGTGACGTCCAGGACGCGCTCGCCCCGGCGAAGAAGCTCGCCTACACCTCGGCGGCAACGATCCTGCGGATCCTCGAACAGAAGGGTTTCGTGACCAGCACGAAACAGGGCAAGACCTTTATCTACCAGGCGACGCTGAGCAAGGACACCTACCAGTCGCGCTCGCTGAAGAACCTCTCGGAAAAGCTCTTCGACAACACCCCGGCGGCTCTCGTCGCCCGGCTTGTCGACGACTACGACCTGACGGAGGAGACGCTCGGCGAAATCCGGGCGCTGATAGATAAGAGGCTCAGGGATGATAAACGCTAGCACCCTTCTCGATGCCTATGTCGATGTGAACCTGCTTCTGGTGTTCGTCTGTGTCCTGTGGTTCGCCTTTTCCCGTGCGCTCGACCTCTTCGGTTTGTCCTACGCCGTGACGGCACGGCTGAGGATGCTCCGGATGGTGTTTCTCGCCGTGCTTCTCGGCCCGCTCTTCGCGGGGCTGGTGGCGGGTATCGGCCGGGCGGGCCATGTGCAGCCGGCGCAGCAGGTCAACCTCACCGACTTCATCGTGGCGCAGTATCTGCAGGGCCGGTTCCAGATGAACGCCTCGGCGCTGGAACAGCTTCTGAACCTCCGGGCGCGCCTGGCCGAGGCCGCCTTCTCGCCCGCCGGGCAGGCGGTGCTCGTCGCGGCCATGCTCGGCGCGGCCCTCTGCATGGCCGGTCTCGGCTGGAGCGTGGTGAAGCTCCGCCGGGTGCTTGCCGAGGCGCACCGCTGGCGGCGGATCGGAAGGATCGACCTGCGCCTGTCGGACACGATCACCGTGCCGTTCTCGACCCGCGGGTTCAGGACGCGGATCGTGGTGCTGCCGTCCTCGATGCTCGAACGCGCCTCGGACCTGAAGATCGCGCTCGGCCACGAGTTCCAGCACCTCAGGCAGGGCGACGTCGAATGGGAGATCGCGCTGAGGCTGATCCGGCCGTTCTTCTTCTGGAACCCGGCCTTCCACATCTGGAAGCATCAGGTGGAGGAACTGCGTGAGCTGTCCTGCGACCGCCAGGTCCTGGCGCGCCGCCGCTACGATGTAGCGGACTATTGCGACTGTCTTCTCAGGGTCTGCCATGACGGGCTGCGCCGGCGGCGGCTTCTGGCCGTTGAGGTTCCCGTCGTCGCGCTGGTGCGGACCGAGAACCGGCTTTTCGGCGGGCGGCCGGCGGCGCTTCTCAGGCGCCGGATGCTCTCGGTGATCGAGGGCCGGGCCGAGCGGCACCCGCGGCTTGCCGTCGCCGTGCTGTCGGGCCCCGCGCTTGCGGTGACGCTGACCGCGGCGGTGGCGATCCAGAAGCCCGGCGACTG
Organism: Albidovulum sp.; assembly: GCA_030837825.1. Taxonomy (GTDB): domain Bacteria; phylum Pseudomonadota; class Alphaproteobacteria; order Rhodobacterales; family Rhodobacteraceae; genus Albidovulum. Next base: position 12,208 of record JAUQYB010000042.1, on the reverse strand, counting down.
GAGCCAGGACCGGATCATGCTGTCGACCATCGTCAATCTCGAACGGCTCCAGGCGGTGAACGGCCCGGTTCCGATGTTCGGCTCGCCCGGGTTCTGAGAAACTGGCATCATGGGCGCCTGCCGTCTGGCCCTACGGCGGCGGCAGCTTTCGTGGTGATCTGTCATCGGACACCATTCCTTCCCCGGGGCGCAGGCGCGCCTGCGCGCGGGCTGCGGCACCATCCGCCCCGACGATCCCCGGGCCGCGCAGCAGAGGCAGACCGATGAGCACCTATTCCAACGACATTTCCGAAGTGGTCGAGGCCGACCGCGCCCATCTCTGGCACCACCTGATCCAGCACAAGCAGTTCGAGACGGTGGACCCCCGCGTCATGGTCGAGGGCAAGGGGATGCGCATCTGGGACGCCAAGGGCAAGGAATACCTCGACGCCGTCTCGGGCGGGGTCTGGACGGTGAACGTGGGCTACGGCCGGGAATCGATCGCCAAGGCGGTCTATGACCAGCTCGTCAAGATGAACTACTTCGCCAACTCGGCGGGCTCGATCCCGGGCTCGATCTTCGCCAGGGCGCTGATCGAGAAGATGCCGGGCATGTCCCGGGTCTACTACACCAACTCCGGGTCCGAGGCGAACGAGAAGGCCTTCAAGATGATCCGCCAGATCGCGCACAAGCGCTACGGCGGCAAGAAGCACAAGATCCTCTTCCGCGACCGCGACTACCACGGCGGCACGCTCGCCACGATGTCGGCCGGCGGGCAGGACGAGCGGGTGATGCAATACGGCCCCCTCGCGCCCGGCTTCGTGCGGGTGCCGCACTGCCTGGAATACCGCCGCCACCAGCAGGCGGGCGCACCGGCCGAGAACTACGGCGAATGGGCGGCCGACCAGATCGAGGCGGTGATCCTGCGCGAAGGCCCCGACACCGTCGGCGGCCTCTGCCTCGAGCCGGTGACGGCGGGCGGCGGCGTCATCACGCCCCCCGAAGGCTACTGGGAGCGGGTGCAGGAGATCTGCCGCAAATACGAGATTCTCCTCCACATCGACGAGGTCGTCTGCGGCGTCGGGCGCACCGGCACCTGGTTCGGCTACCAGCACTACGGCATCAAGCCCGACTTCGTGACGATGGCCAAGGGCGTGGCCTCGGGCTATGCCGCCATCGCCTGCTGCGTCACCACCGAGGCCGTCTTTGACATGTTCAAGGAGGACGCATCCGATCCGTTGGGCTATTTCCGCGACATCTCGACCTTCGGCGGCTGCACCGCCGGTCCGGCGGCGGCGATCGAGAACATGCGGATCATCGAGGACGAGGGGCTTCTGGAGAACACCATCCGGATGGGCGAGCGGACGATGAACAATCTCCGCGCGTTGATGGAAAAGCACCGGGTGGTGGGCGACGTGCGCGGCAAGGGGCTGTTCTGCGGCGCCGAGCTTGTCGCCGACCGCAAGACCAGGGAGCCGGTGGACGAGAAGAAGGTCGCCGCCGTGGTCGCCGACTGCACCGCGCAGGGCGTGATCATCGGCGCCTCCAACCGCTCGGTGCCGGGGCTGAACAACGTGCTCTGCCTCTCGCCGGCGCTGATCGCCACACCTGACGACATCGACCAGATCACCGGCTCGATCGACAGGGCGCTGACCAAGGTCTTCAGCTGATCCGGACCCTGCCGGCGGAAATCCGGCAAGAAGGCAGGGGCCGTGCAGAGGCGCGGCCCCTTCCGCATCCCGGCCCCGCGCCGGCAACACGGCCGGAAAATCCCGCTGTTATTGCCTAACACCGGCCGGAAGGGCAACCAATCGGCCTGCAAGCGCCCTTGCACCTGCCGCCGATAGCCCCACATTGAAGGGGACTGCGGTGCCCCGCAGGGATGCCCGCGATGAAGGAGCATGAGAATGAACAAGACGATTTCGGCGCTGGTCTTCGGCCTTGGCCTTGCCGGTGCGGCCGCCGGGGCTGCCAATGCCCAGACGGTGGTGACCGACACCGACGGCAACGGCAGCTATTCGATCGAGGAGATGACCGCGGCCTATCCCGACATGACGCCCGACATCTTCGCGCAGGTCGACGTGAACGGCGATGGCGCGGTGGACGCCGACGAGCTTGCGGCCGCGCGCGAACAGGGCACGCTGGCCAACTGATTTCCTCCGCCGGACGGAACGGAACGGGCGCCGCGATGCGGCGCCCGTTTCGATTCCGGGGTCGTGATCAGGCCCCGCGCGACAGCGCTGCGACCCCGGTGCGCGCCACGTCCCGAAGGCCCAGCGGCCGCATCAGATCGGCGAAGGCGTCGATCTTCTCCGGCGTGCCGGTGATCTCGAACACGAAGCTCTCGAGCGTGGAGTCGACGACGCTGGCGCGGAAGATGTCGGCCAGCCTCAGCGCCTCGACCCGCTTCTCGCCGGTGCCCGCGACCTTGAAGAGCGCCAGTTCCCGCTCCACGCTCGGGCCCTCGACCGTCAGGTCGTGGACGTCGTGGACCGGCACCAGCCGGCCGAGCTGCGCCTTGATCTGCTCGATCACCGACGGCGTGCCGCGGGTCACCACGGTGATGCGCGAGCGGTGGCCGGCATGGTCCACCTCTGCCACCGTCAGGCTGTCGATGTTGTAGCCGCGGCCCGAGAAAAGGCCGATGACGCGGGCGAGCACGCCGGCCTCGTTGTCGACCAGCACGGCGAGCGTATGCGTCTCCACCGCCTGCGCGTTGGGGTCGCGCAGGTCATAGGCCGAGTGGCTCGTCGAGCCCTTCTTGATGTTCAGTGCGGACATCTGCCGCTCTCCTCTTTCATCTTGCCGGAAATACCTCGGGGGTCCGGGGGCAGCGCCCCCGATCCGCCTAGACCAGCACCGCGCCGCCCGCCTGGATCGCGCCCTCGGTCGCGGCGTCACCCAGAAGCATCTCGTTGTGAGGCTTGCCGGAGGGGATCATCGGGAAGCAGTTCTCGTGCTTTTCCACCAGCACGTCGAGGATGAAGGGCCCGTCATACCCGATCATCGCCAGGATCGCGTCATCGAGATCCTGCGGCCGGTCCACCTTCGCCCCCTTGCAGCCGAAGGCTTCGGCAAGCTTGACGAAATCCGGCAGGCTTTCCGACCAGGACTGCGAATATCGCTCGCCATGCAGGAGCTGCTGCCACTGCCGCACCATGCCGAGCCGTTCGTTGTTGAGGATGAACTGCTTGACCGGGGCACGGAACTGCACCGCGGTGCCCATCTCCTGCATGTTCATCAGCCACGACGCCTCGCCGGCGACGTTGATCACCAGCGCATCCGGGTGGGCGACCTGCACGCCGATCGAGGCCGGCAGCCCGTAGCCCATCGTGCCGAGCCCGCCCGAGGTCATCCAGCGGTTCGGCGCCTCGAAATGCAGGAACTGTGCCGCCCACATCTGGTGCTGGCCGACCTCGGTCGTGACATAGCGGTCGCGGTCCCTGGTCAGCGCCTCGAGCCGTTCGAGCGCGTATTGCGGCTTGATCGTCTTCTGCGAGGGCCTGTAGCCGAGGCATTTCTTCAGCTTCCACTGTTCGATCTGGCCCCACCATTTCGCCAGGCCGTCCTTGTTCACCCTGCGCCCGCGCGCCTTCCAGACCTTCAGCAGGTCTTCCAGCACATGGCCGACGTCGCCGGTGATGGCCAGGTCGACATGGATCACCTTGTTGATCGACGAGGGGTCGATGTCGACATGCGCCTTCTTCGAGCGGGGCGAGAAGTCGGCGATGCGGCCGGTGATGCGGTCGTCGAACCGGGCACCGAGGTTGATCATCAGGTCGCAGCCGTGCATGGCGAGGTTGGCCTCGTAGAGCCCGTGCATCCCCAGCATCCCCAGCCAGTGCTTTCCGCTGGCCGGATAGGCGCCGAGCCCCATCAGCGTCGAGGTGATCGGAAAGCCGGTCGCGTCGACCAGCTCGCGCAAAAGCTGGCTCGCGGCGGGGCCGGAGTTGATGACGCCGCCGCCGGTGTAGAAGACCGGACGCTCGGCCTTCTCCATCAGTTCCACAAGCTCGGTGATTCGGGCGATGTCGCCCTTCACCTTCGGCTCGTAGTGGCTGACCTTGGCCTCGCGCGGGGCCCGGTAGGTGCCGGTGGCGAACTGCACGTCCTTGGGGATGTCGACCAGCACCGGGCCGGGCCGGCCCCTGGTGGCGACATGGAAGGCCTGGTGGATCGTCTCGGCCAGCCTCTCGGTCTCCTTCACCAGCCAGTTGTGCTTGGTGCAGGGCCGGGTAATGCCCACCGTGTCGGCTTCCTGGAAGCCGTCGGTGCCGATCATGAAGGTCGGCACCTGGCCGGACAGGACGACGAGGGGAATCGAATCCATCAGCGCGTCGGTCAGCCCGGTGACCGCGTTGGTGGCGCCGGGGCCCGAGGTGACGAGCACGACGCCGGGCCTGCCGGTCGAGCGGGCATAGCCCTCGGCCATGTGCACGGCACCCTGTTCGTGGCGCACGAGGATGTGGCGGATGTCGTTTTGCAGGAAGATCTCGTCATAGATCGGCAGCACCGCGCCGCCGGGATAACCGAAGACCACATCGACGCCCTGATCCTTGAGCGCCTGCACCACCATCTTCGCACCGGTCATCTGCCGCGACATCTCTGTTCTCTCCGTCCGTGCCGTCACTACCGCAAGAAAAAGCCCCCGAGGGTCTTCGGGGGCGCATGGGAACCTTTATGGTCAACCGTCACCGGCCCATGCGCCAAACCTCAATGACTACGAGGACAGGGGTCATCGCCCGCAACTCCCTTGCTGCTCTGCGGCGGACATTATGCAGCCGCCGCGGGGGCGTCAACCGGCAAATTCCGGAATAAAATGTCGCAGGCCCGGGCTGCCCGCGCAATTTCCTGCGCGTTTTCCTGCCAGGCGCGAAAGATCACGAATGCGACCCTGCCGGGACGATCTCCGGACGGCACCCGGAGGGCCGTTCCCGCACCGGCTGGACAGCCGCCGCGCGCCGAAGCAGGATCGCGCCCGGACCACGCAGGGGAGAACAGGATGACCGGCGAGACACTGAGATACGCCGCGGTGATGACGCTGGCCGGGATCGGGGTTCCGGTGCTGGCCGCACTCAATGCCCGGCTCGGGAGCCGCATCGGCTCGCCCGCAGCGGCGGCGACGATCCTCTTCGCGGTCGCCTTCTGCGGCGCGGCGGCGACGATGATCGCGACGCGCGGCACGCCCTCCCTTGCCGCCGCGCCCGCCCAGCCGCGCCACCTGTTCCTGGCCGGCCTTCTCGTCGCCTTCTACGTCCTCTCGGTCACCTGGGTGGCGCCGCTTTTCGGGCTCGGCAACGCGATCATGTTCGTGCTGCTCGGCCAGCTCGTCTCGGCCGCGGTGATCGACCAGTTCGGCCTCATGGGGTCGATCGTGCGGCAGGTGACGCCGATGCGCGGGACGGGGCTCCTGCTGATGGCCGCCGGCGTCTTCCTGACGCAGCGCGGCTAGCCCGACACCGTTGACGCGGCGTCGCCCTTGCGGGCGATCCCTTCGTCTGGACAGGGGGTTAGGTCCGTGCAAAGGTCTTGCCACACCCGCGTTCCCGCGGGGTTCTCCGAAACGCGCCAGCACCGATAGGGAGGTATCTATGGATCGTCGCTCGTTTCTGACCAGGGCCGCAGTGGGCGGCACCGCGGCCGCCGCCGGCAGCGTGATCGCCGCGCCGGCCATCGCGCAGGACGCGCCGAAAGTCACCTGGCGGCTGACCTCGTCCTTCCCGAAGTCGCTCGACACGATCTACGGCGGGGCCGAGACCCTGTCGAGGATGGTGAGCGAGGCGACCGACGGGAACTTCCAGATCCAGGTCTTCGCCGGGGGCGAGATCGTGCCGCCGCTCGAGGCCGCCAACGAGGTCAGCGCCGGCAACGTCGAGGCCTGCCATACCGTCGGCTATTACTACTGGGGAAAGGACCCGTCCTTTGCCGTGGCCGCGGCGGTGCCGTTCTCTCTGTCGGCGCGCGGGATCAACGCCTGGCACTACCACGGCGGCGGCATCGACCTCTACAACGAGTTCCTCGCCCAGCATAACCTCTTCGGCCTTCCGGGCGGCAACACCGGGGTGCAGATGGGCGGCTGGTTCCGCAAGGAGATCAACACGCTCGCCGACATGACCGGTCTGAAGATGCGGGTCGGCGGCTTCGCCGGCAGGGTGATGGAGAAACTCGGCGTCGTGCCGCAGCAGATTCCGGGGGGCGAGCTTTACCAGGCGCTGGAGAAGGGCACGATCGACGCCGCCGAATGGGTAGGCCCCTACGACGACGAGAAGCTCGGCTTCTTCAAGGTGGCGCCCTATTACTACTATCCCGGCTGGTGGGAAGGCGGCCCGACGGTTCACTTCATGTTCAACAAGGCGGCCTGGGAGGGGTTGACGCCCACCTACCAGTCGGTCCTACGCACCGCCTGCCAGGCGGCGGATGCCGACATGCTGCAGAAGTACGACTGGCTCAACCCGGTCGCGATCAAGTCTCTCGTCGCCCAGGGGACCCAGTTGCGCCCGTTCAGCCCCGAGATCCTCGATGCCTGCTTCACCGCCGCCAACGAGGTCTACGCCGAGATGGAAGCCTCCAACGAGAACTTCAAGAAGCTCTGGGACTCGATCAAGGCGTTCCGGACCGAATACTACACCTGGGCGCAGGTGGCCGAATACAACTTCGACACGTTCATGATGATCCAGCAGAACGCCGGCAAGCTCTGAGACTGTTGCGCCCCACCTTGGGGCGCGGCCGGCGAAAACGGAAACCCCCGGTTCCATGAGGCGCCGGGGTTTTTCTTTGGCGAAGTCGCGAAACCGTGTTGGTTGCATTGCAGGGCAGAGTTGTCGCCGGGGGGCCGCGCCACGGCGCGACAAGGTGGCTTGCCAGTGGCAAGACACCCGCGCCGTTGCCCGAAGGCGCAAGCCGCAGGGCAAGGGGGCATCCACAAGTGCGAAGGGTGCCAAATTCCGATGGTCCGCCCAAGGTGGGCACGAATGTGCCCGCCGCCCGATGGGCGGGCACAGCAGAATTTCGTCATGTCGCCGAAATTCTGCGGCCGCGCGCTTGACCGGCTGAGCGCGCTCTGAACTCCAATCCGGTCACACAGTTCGCGGCGCGGCTTTTCTTTTTGATCGGCGATGCGTCCGCCTCAGTTGGCCGGCGCCGGCGCCGGAGCGGGCGCGGGCGCTACGGGAACGAGCGCCCCAGGCTGGCCAAGCGCGCCCGGCTGACCGAGACCTCCCGGCTGCGGCGCCGTGCCGGGTTGCGCAGGCGCCAACCCGCCCGGCTGGCCAAGGCCCCCCGGTTGACCAAGACCGCCGCCCAGACCGCCACCGAGACCGCCGCCCAATCCTCCGCCCAATCCTCCGCCAAGTCCCGGCAGTTCGATCTTCACGTTGGTCGTGTCGACCACCGGACCCTTGTAGTGCATCACCATCTGCGGGAAGGCGATGACGAGCCCGATCATCACCACCTGGATGATGACGAAGGGCACGGCCCCCCAGTAGATCTGTCCCGTCGTCACCGGTGCCGTCATCCTGCCGGTGACCTTGTCGGCATAGGGCGCCCTTGGCGCCACCGAGCGCAGGTAGAACAGCGCGAAGCCGAAGGGCGGGTGCATGAAGCTGGTCTGCATGTTCACCCCGAGGATCACCCCGAACCAGATCAGGTCGATGCCGAGGCTTTCCGCCGCCGGCGCCAAGAGCGGCACGATGATGAAGGCAAGCTCGAAGAAGTCGAGAAAGAAGGCGAGGAGAAACACCAGCACCGACACCCAGATCAGGAAGCCGGTCTGCCCCCCCGGCAGTGAGACGAGCAGGTGCTCGACCCAGACATGGCCGTTGACGCCGTAGAAGGTCAGCGAGAAGACCCGCGCGCCGATCAGGATGAACATCACGAAGGCCGAAAGCCGGGTGGTGGCGGTCAGCGCCTGGCTGACGACGCCGAGCGTCAGCCGGCGCTTGATCGCGGCCAGCACCAGCGCGCCGACCGCCCCCATCGCGCCGCCCTCGGTGGGCGTGGCGATGCCGAGGAAGATCGTGCCGAGGACGAGGAAGATCAGCGTCAGCGGCGGGATCAGCACGATGATCACCTGCTGGGCGAGCCGCGACATCAGCCCCAGCCCGAGCGCCCTGTCGGCGATGGTGAAGAGGTAGATGGCGACGATCCCCACCACGGCGCCGAGGATGTCGGCGTCCTGCCCCTGCGTCGGCGTCAGCCAGACGTGGCTGGCATAGGCGATGGCGACGGCTGCGGCGACGGCGGCGAGGAGCGAGGGCACGCCCGCGCCGAGGGTGCGCGCCTCCTTCGGCAGCGCCGGCACCCAGGCCGGCCGCAGGATCGAGACGAGAAGGATGTAGAGGACATAGAGCCCGGTCAGGACGAGGCCCGGCACCAGCGCGCCCTTGTACATGTCGCCGACCGAGCGGCCGAGCTGGTCGGCCAGCACGATCAGGACGAGCGAGGGCGGGATGATCTGCGCCAGCGTCCCCGATGCCGCGATCACGCCCGAGGCCACGCGCCGGTCGTAGCCGTAGCGCAGCATGATCGGCAGCGAGATCAGCCCCATCGCGATCACGCTGGCGGCGACCACGCCGGTGGTGGCCGCCAGAAGCGCGCCGACGAAGATCACCGCATAGGCCAGCCCGCCGCGCACCGGGCCGAAGAGCTGGCCGATGGTGTCCAGAAGGTCCTCGGCCATGCCGGACCGTTCCAGCACGATGCCCATGAAGGTGAAGAAGGGAATCGCCAGCAGCGTCTCGTTCGACAGAAGCCCCCAGAGTCGCGACGGCATGGTGTTCAGAAGCGGCCAGCTCAGGTTGATCGCGCCCTCGGAAAGGGGCGCAAGCTCCACCCCGATGAAGAAGAACAAAAGCCCGTTCGCGGCCAGCGAGAAAGCGACCGGATAGCCGAGCAGGAGGAAGACCACCAGCGAGGCGAACATGATCGGCGCCATGTTCAGGGCGATGAATTCCATCATTTGCGGATCTCCCCGGCCAGCGTTTCCGCCTCCTGCTCGGCCGCCGAATGGGCCGAGACGAAGGGGGTCGGGTCAGGGATCAGCCCGCGCATCACCGCGATCTTCTTGATGATCTCGGAGACACCCTGGAGGGCGAGAAGCCCGAAGCCGATCAGCAGAAGCGATTTCGCCGGCCAGAGCGGCAGGCCGCCGGCGTTGTTCGACACCTCGCCGGAGCGGATCGACTGGCCGAGGTAGGGGACGAAGTAGACGATCATCAGGACGGCGAAGGGCATCAGGAAGAAGATGTGGCCGAGAAGGTCGATCCAGTGCTGCACCCGGCGCGAGAACATCCCGTAGACGATGTCGATGCGGATGTGTTCGTTCTGCTTCAGCGTGTAGGCAGCGGCCAGCAGGAAGGCCGCGCCATAGAGATACCATTGCAGTTCGAGCCAGGCGTTGGACGAGGTGCTGAACACCTTGCGGATGATGGCATTCGCGGCGGAAACGACGATGGCGACCAGGATGAGCCAGGCGACCGACTTGCCGACCGCCTCGGTGATGCGGTCGATCAGGCGCGACAGCGCCAGGAAGACTTGCATGGGACCTCCCCTGTTTGTCCTGCGTCTTGGTTCCCCTGCAGGTGTTATAGTGGCTCGGCTCCGGCCCGTCTAACCTCGATTGGATCACGCCGTCGCGTCATCCGCGCGCCGGGCAGGCCAGGGGGCGGAGATTCCCCACTTTTCCTGCCCCGCCGCAGTGTGCGATGAACGCGTGCCCGGTCTGCGGGCGTCAAACGACGAGGGCGACGATGCTGCGATGGGGGCTGGGGCTTGCGGTGGTCGGGGGCATCGTCTGGGCGGGGCTCGGCATCGGGCGCGAGATCGCGGACCTCGTCCTGCTCGCCGACGGGCCGCATCCCTATTTCATTCCCGGCCATGCGCTGTTCCTCCAGGTCTGGGTGCCGGTCGTGGCCCTCGCGGCCTCGGCGCTGTTCCTCGCGCCGGGCCTTCTGCTGATGCTGGCCGCCGCCCGGCCAGACGACCGCTTCGAGCACTGGCTCGTCAAGGGCTTCACGCTGTCGCTCTTCGGCGTGCCGGCGCTCGCCGCGCTCGTGCAGGCCCTCCTCGGCATCCCGATGACCGGAACGGCCTATGTCGTGATGCTCTTGGCCGCCTGCCTGCCGGGCCTCGTGCTTGGCGCCCGCGGGGGCGTGCCGCCGCTTCTGGCGGGCAGGGCCTGGGACGTGGCGCTGATGATCCTGCTGCCGGCGGCGTTCCTCGTCGTCTTCGGGCCGAAATTCTACTGGGACTCGCTCAACGACGACGGCGCGCATGCGCTTCTCAACACGATGCTCTTCATCGAGCGCGGGCTGCCCTTCTGGCCGCCCGAGGCGACCGAGACGGCGGGCTATCCCTCCACCACGATGATGAGCGAGACCTTCCTGCAGACCGGCATCGTCCGCTTCTTCGGCGCGACCGAGGCGACGGTGCGCATCGCCCTGCTGCCCGGGCTCGCGGTTCTGGCGGGCGTGATGCTGTCGTTCCTGCGCGACCCGGGCGGCAAGACTCGGCCCGAAGCCGCCATCGGGCTCGGCGCGGCCCTGTTCCTGTTTTCCTTCGCAATGGCCTTCAATACGTCCTATGGTCCCTACATTGCGGACATTGCCCTGCCGCTCGCGCGCGAACCGCTTATAGTGCTTGGCTTTCTGGGCTACGTTCTGTTCTTTCTCGAAAGGCGGCTCGTCGCGATGGCCGCGGTTTCCACCTTGGGATTGTTGTCGGCGCCAAACGGATTGCTGCTCGTGGGTTTCTTTCTCGGCTCCCATTTCCTGCTGACCCGGCCCTGGCCGTTCCGCGACGTGATCGTCGGCGGGCTGATCGCGCTTGGCGTCTCGGCCCTGGCCTCGGCGGCGATGGCGGCGCTCCAGGCGGCGGGCGTGACCCGCGTCGGCGGCGAATTCGGTGCGGGAGAGATTTTGCGCCGGCTGCGCTTCGTCACCCCGTTCGAGACCCAGCGCCTGCTCTTCTGGCTTCTGCCCGCCGGCATCCTGCCGGGGCTGTCGCTTCTTGCCTGGCGCTGGCAGGACCGGTTGTCGCGGGTGCTGACGCTCACGACCGTGATCTACGTGCTCTTCTTCTATGTCCAGGCCTACCGCATCCTGCCGCATCACTTCGCGCCTGCGGCACTTCTGCCGCTGATCGTGTTCTGGCGGCTGGCACCGGTGCGCGCCGCGCCGCTGCCCGCCCTCGCCGCAGCGTTTGCCGGGCTCGGGGCGGGGGCCTGGGCCAGCGCGCCCGAAACCATCCGCCCCTTCACTCATACCCGCGACTTCGCCGAGCGCATCGCCTTCCCGGGCGCCGCGCCGGACCCGCTCGACGCTGAGATCATGGCGGTGACCACCGGACTTCTGTCCGCGGCCTTTCCGCCGCGCTGGACCGACCGCGAGATCGCGGAAGGCTATGGCATGGAGCGGCTCGCAACCTACGTCCACATGCACCTCGCCAGACCCTCCGAGGGCGGCGCGGACTACCGCATCGTGCCGGACGGAACGGGGCGCGGGCCCGGCGAGGTGGTGATCGCAGGCCCCGAGGACGCCGGCTTCGTGCTCCTCGCCCGCGACGCCGCCGTCTATCAGGCGGATCTGAACAAGACGGGGCTTCCCGCGACGATCGCCGGCCTCTATCGGGTTCCGCGGGAGTCGATCTTCGGCCACGGCGCCCGGCAGGGGCCCAAACCGGTCTGGGATCTGGCGCGGATGGCCGGGCTGAGATGAATTCGAAGGGGCGCACAGGCACCCGGGCCGGGATTTTCCAGGCGCGGCATACGGAGTGAGAGATGAAGGATGTGATTGCACGACAGGTCGAGAAATTTCCGATCCTGCAGAAGCCGGCCTATTGGGGCTATATCGCGATGGTCGTGGCCAAGAACCGCTCCATGCGCTTTGCGATGGACAATCTCGGCTACGAGCCGAAGAGCGTGTCCGACCGGGGCCAGGACCTCTGGGTGATCAACGAGGTCTTCGCCGGCAAGCGCAACGGCTTCTTCGTCGAGATGGGCGCAGCCGACGGGTTCAACGATTCCAACACCTACATCCTCGAGAAGCGCTACGGCTGGCGCGGGCTGCTGATCGAGCCGAACCCGGTCAACTACGCCAAGATCAAGGGCGTCAACAAGCGTGACGCGACCGCCGTGCAGCTTGCCGTGGACCCGGTGCCGGGCAAGCTCGAATTCATGGTGGACGGCCAGCGGTCGAGCCTTCTGGTCGAGGAGGCCGACAACATGACCGACCGC
>JAUQYB010000041.1 GCA_030837825.1 Albidovulum sp. | reverse complement strand
CGGGGCGCAGCCGCGGGTTATCGAGAATTCGGAAGGCGCGCGCACGACGCCCTCCGTGGTCGGTTTCACCGACAGCGAACGTCTCGTCGGCCAGCCGGCCAAGCGGCAGGCGGTCACGAACCCCACCAACACCGTGTTCGCGGTGAAGCGCCTGATCGGGCGCCGGATGGGCGACGCCGAGGTCGAGAAGGACAAGAAGCTCGTCCCCTATGCCATCGTCAACGGCGGCAACGGTGACGCCTGGGTCGAGGTGAAGGGCGAGAAGTATTCGCCGGCGCAGATTTCGGCCGTGATCCTTCAGAAGATGAAGGAAACCGCCGAATCCTACCTGGGCGAGAAGGTGACGCAGGCGGTCATCACGGTGCCCGCCTACTTCAATGACGCCCAGCGCCAGGCGACCAAGGACGCCGGCAAGATCGCCGGGCTGGAAGTCCTGCGGATCATCAACGAGCCGACGGCCGCGGCGCTCGCCTACGGGCTCGACAAGAAGGACAGCAAGACCATCGCGGTCTATGACCTTGGCGGCGGCACCTTCGACATCACCATCCTGGAAATCGACGATGGCCTCTTCGAGGTGAAATCGACCAACGGGGACACGTTCCTCGGCGGCGAGGACTTCGACATGCGGATCGTCAACTACCTCGCCGAGGAGTTCAAGAAGGAGCACGGCGTCGACCTGACGAGCGACAAGATGGCGCTCCAGCGCCTGAAGGAGGCGGCGGAGAAGGCCAAGATCGAGTTGTCGTCGAGCCAGCAGACCGAGATCAACCAGCCGTTCATCTCGATGGACAAGAACTCGGGCACGCCCTTGCACATGGTGATGAAGCTGACGCGGGCGAAGCTTGAAAGCCTGGTCGGCGACCTGATCAAGGCGTCGCTCAAGCCCTGCGCCGCGGCGCTCAAGGATGCCGGCCTGTCGAAGGGCGACATCGACGAGGTCGTGCTGGTCGGCGGCATGACGCGGATGCCGAAGGTCATCGAGGAGGTGACGGCCTTCTTCGGCAAGGAGCCGCACAAGGGCGTGAACCCCGACGAGGTGGTGGCGCTGGGCGCGGCGATCCAGGCCGGCGTGCTCCAGGGCGACGTCAAGGACGTGGTGCTGCTCGACGTGACGCCGCTGTCCTTGGGGATCGAGACGCTGGGCGGGGTCTTCACCCGGCTGATCGATCGCAACACCACGATCCCGACGAAGAAGAGCCAGATATTCTCGACCGCCGAGGACAACCAGAACGCGGTCACGATCCGGGTCTTCCAGGGCGAGCGGGAAATGGCTGCGGACAACAAGCTTCTGGGCCAGTTCAACCTTGAACAGATCCCGCCCGCACCGCGCGGCCTGCCGCAGATCGAGGTGACCTTCGACATCGACGCCAACGGCATCGTCAGCGTCTCGGCCAAGGACAAGGGCACCGGTCGGGCGCAGCAGATTACCATCCAGGCCTCGGGCGGTCTCAGCGACGACGACATCGAGAAGATGATCAAGGACGCAGAGGCCAACGCCGAGGGCGACAAGAAGCGCAAGGAACTGGTGGAGGCGCGGAACCAGGCCGAAAGCCTGATCCATTCCACCAGGAAGGCGCTGGAGGAGCACGGCGACAAGGTCGACGGTTCCACCGTCGAGGTGATCGAGCTTGCGGTCGGTGCGCTGGAAGAGGCGCTGAAGACCGAGGATGCCGGCAAGATCAAGGGCGGTATCCAGAACCTGACCGATGCGTCAATGAAGCTCGGCGAGGCGATCTACAAGGCCGAGCAGGCGAAGGCCGGCCAGGCGGGCGATGAGGACGAAGGCCCGCGTGGCGTCGACGACGACATCGTGGATGCCGACTTCGAGGATCTCGGCGAGGACAAGAAGCGCAAGTAAGGCGACCGGAACCAAAAGGCCGGCCTGACCCTCGGGGCTCGGGCCGGCCTGCGCGTTCCCCCAGGGGTAACAGATGGCGAAACGCGACTACTACGAGGTTCTGGGCGTTCAGCGCGGGGCATCGGCCGAGGAGATCAAGAAGGCCTACCGTGCCAAGGCCAAGGAACTTCATCCCGACCGCAACAAGGACAACCCCGACTCCGAGGCCAGGTTCAAGGAAGTGAACGAGGCCTATGACTGCCTGAAGGACGACCAGAAGAAGGCGGCCTACGACCGCTTCGGCCATGCGGCCTTCGAGGGCGGCATGGGCGGCGGTGGCGGCGGTCCCTGGGCCGGTGCGCGCGGTCAGGCGCAAGGCGATTTCGCCAGCGCGTTTTCCGACGTTTTCGAGGATCTCTTCGGGGATTTCATGGGCGGCCGGGCGGGCGCCGGTGGCGGACGGTCGCGCGCGCAGCGCGGGTCGGACCTGCGCTACAATCTCCGCGTCACGCTCGAGGAAGCCTACAAGGGCGTCCAGAAGTCGATCAACGTGCCGACCTCGGTGGCCTGCACGTCGTGCGGCGGCACCGGTGCGGAAGGTGGCGCCGAACCGCAGACCTGCCCGACCTGTTCCGGCATGGGCAAGGTCCGCGCCAGCCAGGGCTTCTTCACGGTCGAGCGGACCTGCCCGACCTGCGGCGGCGCCGGCCAGACGATCAAGAACCCCTGCAAGACCTGCCACGGCGCCGGGCGGGTCGAGAAGGAGCGGCAGCTTTCCGTGAACATCCCGGCCGGGGTGGAGACGGGCACGCGCATCCGTCTTGCCGGCGAGGGCGAGGCGGGGCTGCGGGGCGGACCTTCGGGCGATCTCTACATCTTCATCGAGGTGCGCGAGCATGCGCTGTTCCAGCGCGATGGCGTGAACCTTTTCTGCCGCGTGCCGGTGGCGATGACCACCGCCGCGACCGGCGGCGAAGTCGAGGTGCCGACGATCGACGGCGGCCGCAGCCGGGTGAAGGTTCCCGCGGGGACCCAGACCGGCAAGCAGATGCGGCTCAGGGGCAAGGGGATGCCGGCGCTGAGGGGCGGGGGGATCGGCGACATGCTGATCGAGGTCGCGGTGGAAACGCCGGTCAACCTCACCTCGCGCCAGCGCGAGCTGCTGCGGGAGTTCGAGCGGCTGTCCGAAGACAACAACCCGGAAGGCTCGAGCTTCTTCTCCAAGGTCCGTCACTTCTGGGACGGCATGAAGGGGTGAGGCGCGCCCGGACGATCGTCCGGTGGACGATCGTCAGCGCCGAACGCACGCCGCGCGAGCGGCGGGTCGGGAGGGCTTGGTGAGGGACGGGCCGAAAGGTTCGGCAGACGTCGTAGCCGCAAAGGAAAACGCGCCCCTTTCGGGGCGCGTTCTGCATTTGCGGCATCGAAGCATCCCCCTCAGGCGGTCTTCTTGCCCTTGTAGGGCGCCCAGAGCCGCTTGTTGGTGAGGTAGAGAAGCACCGTAAAGAGGCCGAGGAACAGCACCGCGACGAAGCCCGCGCGCTTGCGGTCCATCATCTTGGGTTCCGCCGCCCACATCAGGAAGGCGCTGACGTCCCGCGCCATCTGGTCGACCGTGGCCGGGGTGCCGTCCTGGTAGGTTATCAGGTCATCCATCAGCGGCGGCGGCATGGCGATCCAGCCGGTCGAGAAGGCGTGGTTCTCGTAGAATGTCGACCCGGCCTCGTCCTTGGTCTCCTCGGTATAGCCGGTCAGGATCGCGTGGATGTATTCCGGCCCGCCGATGCCGCGGAAGAACTGGTTGATGCCGAGCCCATAGGGCCCGTGGAAGCCCGCCCGAGACTTGGCCATCAGCGAAAGGTCGGGTGCGCCGGCATCGACGTTGGCGGGGAAGTTGTCGGTCTCCTTGCCTTCGCGGTCCTCGCCGGTCTCCTTGTCGGCAATGGTGAACTGCGTGGCATAGGCCCGCACCTGGTCTTCCGGCAGGTTCGGCCCGCCCTCATCCGCAAGCGTCCGGATCGGCACGTATCGCAGCCCGTGGCAGGCCATGCAGACCTCGGTGTAGACCTGCAGGCCACGCTGGAGCTGGTGCTCGTCATAGGTGCCGAACGGCCCCTCGAACGAGAAGGCGATGTCCTCGATATGGGCCGTCTCGGCCGCCATCGCCGCACCGGACAGCGCGAGGGCGGAAGCGGCCGTGATTGCGAATTTCCTCAGCATCTCGATCGGTCCTTTCCGCTTACTCGGCCGGGTGGGCCTTGGCGCCGTAATGCGCGTTGAAGTCGTCCTCGATCGTCGCCGGCGGCGTCGTCGGCTTCTCGATCACGCCCAGAAGCGGCAGGATGATCAGGAAGTAGGCGAACCAGTAGGCCGCGCCGATCAGCGAGATGATCGAGTAGGGCGGTTCGGCCGGCATGGCGCCGCACCACATCAGCACGACGAAGTCGATGATGAGGAGGTAGAACCACCAGCGGAACATCGGCCGGTATTGCCCAGACCGCACGTTCGACGTGTCGAGCCAGGGCACGATCGCCAGGACCGCGATCGACCCGAACATGGCGATGACGCCGAAGAACTTGGCGTCGACGATGCCGAAGGTGACCCAGTTCGCCAGCATCACGACCCAGACGTCGGAGGTGAAGGCGCGCAGGATCGCGTAGAACGGCAGGAAATACCATTCCGGCACGATATGCGCGGGTGTCGCCAGCGGGTTCGCCTCGATGTAGTTGTCGGGGTGGCCGAGGTAGTTGGGCATGAAGCCGACGATCGCGAAGAAGACGACCAGCACCACGCCCAGCGCGAAGAGGTCCTTGATCACGAAATAGGGCCAGAAGGGCAGGGTGTCGCGCTCGACCTCGGACT
>JAUQYB010000040.1 GCA_030837825.1 Albidovulum sp. | reverse complement strand
CCAGACCGCCGAGTGGGGCTTTCCCACCTTCGACGGCTGGGTCGTGAACCGCGAGTTCGGCCAGGCCAACAAGGACAAGATCGTCACCTTCCTGAAGGCGGTCGACAAGGCCAACGCGGCCTATCTGGCCGACCCCGCCGCGTGGACCGTCGAGAACGCCGAAGTGCAGGCGCTGGCCACCGCCACCGGTGCGGACCCCGCGCAGGTGCCCGGCATCCTGGAAGGCTTCACCTTCCTGCCGCTTGCCACGCAGGTCGAGGCCACATGGCTCGGCGGCGCCGCCGACAAGATCAAGAGCACCGCCGAGTTCCTCAAGGGTGCCGGCCGCATCGACAGCGTCGCTGACGACTATGCGGGCTTCGTCAACGCCGAGTTCGCCGAGGCGGCGAAGTAGGTTCGGCAGGCGTCCGGACCCCGGTTTCCGGGGTCCGGGATCACCGACGAAGGGAAACGGGCATGGGCCTGATCATCGACGATGCGTCGGTCGTGTATCCCGCCGCCGACGGGCGGCCGCCGGTCGAGGCGTTGCGCAGGATCGACCTTTCCATCGAGAACGATGACTTCGTGGTCGCGCTCGGCGCCTCGGGCTGCGGGAAATCGACGCTTCTCAACCTGATCGCCGGCTTCCTGTCGCCGACATCGGGGCGGATCCTGCTCGACGGCCAGCCGGTGCAGGGGCCCGGTGCCGACCGCTCCGTGGTGTTCCAGAAACACGCGCTCCTGCCCTGGCTCGACGTGCTCGACAACGTCGCCTTCGGGCTCAAGCTCCAGGGCGCGGGCGAAAGGCGGCGGCATGAGGTCGCCGAGCGGTTCATCGCCCTGCTCGGCCTCGACGGGTTCCAGAAGTCGCCGGTCTACAAGCTGTCGGGCGGGATGCAGCAGCGCGTCGGCATCGCCCGGGCGCTGACCTGCGATCCCAAGCTGCTGTTGATGGACGAACCCCTTGGCGCCCTTGATGCGCTGACGCGCGAGAAGGCGCAGGAGCTGATCCTCAACATCTGGAGCGAGACCCACAAGTCGGTCTTCTTCATCACCCATTCGGTCGAGGAGGCGCTGTTCATGGGCACCAGGCTCGTCGTCATGTCGCCGCGTCCGGGCCGCATCGCGCACCGCTTCGACCTGCCGTTCTCGCGCCGGTTCCTCGCCGGCGAGTCGGCGCGCCATGTCAAGGCCTCTCCCGAGTTCATCGCGTTGCGCGAAAGGGTGCTCGGCATCATCTTCGCCGACGAGGAGGCGGTGGAATGACCGACCAGAGCCGCGACCGGGCCCCCAAGCGTCCCGCCCGATCGTTCTTCTTCCTGACCAAGGGCCGGGCCACGAAGCCCGGGGAAATCTACGGGGTGCCGGGGCAGGGCGACACGCTGTGGCTTTCGGTGGGCTCGATCGCCGTCCTCCTGTTCGTCTGGTGGCTGATCACGGCGATGGGATGGGTCAAGCCGCTCTTCGTGCCGTCTCCGGGCGCGATCGTGCAGAAGTTCGCCGACGTCTGGCAGAACGGCTTCACCAACACCTCGTTCCTCCAGCATGTCTGGGTCTCGACCGCGCGGGTGTTCGGCGCCTTCGTGCTGGCCTGCGTCATCGGCATCCCGCTCGGCATCCTGATGGGGATGAGCCCGGTGATCCGCGGCATCTTCGACCCGCCGATCGAGTTCTACCGGCCGATCCCGCCCCTGGCCTACCTGCCGCTGATGATCATCTGGTTCGGCATCGGCGAGACATCGAAGGTGCTGCTGATCTTCCTGTCGGTCTTCGCGCCGGTGGCGCTCGGCGCCCGCGCCGGCGTGCGGTCGGCGGCGATCGAGCAGATCCACGCCGCCTATTCGTTCGGCGCCACCCGCTGGCAGGTGATGCGGCACGTGATCCTGCCGGCGGCGCTGCCGGAGATCCTCACCGCGATGCGCATCGGCATCGGCTTCGGCTGGACCACGCTCGTCGCCGCCGAGATGGTCGCGGCCACCTCGGGACTGGGCTACATGGTCCTGTCGGCCAGCCAGTTCCTGCAGACCTCGACGGTGATCATGGGAATCAGCGTGATCGCCGCCATCGCCTATGCCTTCGACCTGCTGATGCGCTGGGTCGAGGACAGGGTGGTGCCGTGGAAGGGCAGGATGTGAGGCCGGACATGGCTGTGAGCTATCTCAAGAAGGCGGTCCGCGCCCGGCAGGCCGACCATCAGGACGTGCGCGGCGTCGTCGGCGCGATGCTCGACGAGATCCGCGCCTCGGGCGAGGCGGCGGTGCGGCGCTACAGCCGCGAGCTTGACAAATGGGACGGCGACATCGTCGTGCCGCGCGCCGCGATCGATGCGGCGGTCGCGCGGATTCCGGAAAAGCTCAAGGACGACCTCCGCTTTGCCCACGCCAACATCCGCCGCTTTGCCGAGGCCCAGCGCGCCACGATCATCGACTGCAACGTCGAGGTGCTTCCCGGCCTGACCGCCGGCCAGCGGCAGATCCCGGTCTCGGCAGCGGGCTGCTACGTTCCCGGCGGGCGCTACAGCCACATCGCCAGCGCGATCATGACGATCACCACCGCCAAGGTGGCCGGCGTGCCGAGCATCGTCGCCTGTTCGCCGCCCCGGCCGGGTCTGGGAATACCCGACGCGATCCTCTTCGCGATGGACCTCTGCGGCGCGGATGCGATCCTCGCTCTTGGCGGGGTGCAGGCGGTGGCGGCGATGGCCAACGGGTTCTTCGGGCTTCCAAGGGCCGACATCCTCGTCGGGCCGGGCAACCAGTTCGTCGCCGAGGCGAAACGCATCCTCTACGGCCAGGTCGGCATCGACATGGTCGCGGGCCCCACCGACCTGATGGTCATCGCCGACGCCACCGCCGACCCGGAACTGGTCGCCTGGGACCTCGTCGGGCAGGCCGAGCACGGCGACAATTCCCCGGTCTGGCTGGTGACCTCCGACCGGCGTCTTGCCGAGACGGTGCTGGCGCGGGTGCCGGCGATCATCGGCGAGCTGCCCGAGGTGAACGCGACGAACGCACGTTCGGCCTGGGACAACCTCGCCGAGGTGATGCTGTGCGACAGCGCCGAGGCGATGGCGCGCGTCGCCGACGACTATGCGCCCGAACACCTGCATGTGCAGGCGGCCGACCTCGACTGGTGGCTGCGCCGGCTTCGCGCCTACGGATCGCTCTTCCTCGGCGAGGAGACGACGGTGGCCTATGGCGACAAGTGCTCGGGCCCCAACCACGTGCTGCCGACCTCGGGGGCGGGGCGCTATACCGGCGGGCTGTCGGTCCACAAGTTCATGAAGACCGTCACCTGGCAGCGCGCGACTCGCTCGGCCTCGCGCGTGCTCGGGATCGCCACCGCGCGCATCTCGCGGCTGGAGGGGATGGAAGGCCACGCGCGCACCGCCGATGTCCGGCTGGCGAAGTTCTTTCCCGACGAGGTGTTCGACCTGAGCCCCAACGACGGCGCGGCCTGAGTCGGCGGCGCGCGGAAGCCAGCGGCCCGGGGGCGGCGCGGCGTGGCGGCGGGTCCGGCGCGGCCGGGGTCGGCTTTGACAATCTGACGGGGAATCCGGCGCGGCCGCCCCGGGGCTCTGCGGAGGCGCCGGTTTCGGTTGCGATCTGGTTGCGCGGTGTTACTATACGATAGTTCAGCAAGGAATCGCCCCGGGAGGTGCCATGCCCCGCGACCCGCGCTTCGATGTTCTCTTCGAGCCGGTCAGGATCGGGCCGAAGACGGCGCGGAACCGCTTCTTCCAGGTCCCCCATGCCTCGGGCATGACCAATGCCGCCCCCCATGTGCGCGCCGCCTTCCGCGCGACGAAGGCCGAGGGCGGCTGGGCGGTGGTCTCCACCGGCGCCTGTTCGGTGCACCCCTCGTCGGACGACAGCCCGTTTCCCTGCGCGACGCTCTGGGACGAGGCCGACGTGCGCGCGCATGCGGTGATGACCGAGGCGGTGCATGCCGAGGGCGCGCTGGCCGCGATCGAGCTGTGGCACGGCGGCGCGGCGGCGGTGAACCGGACCACGCGCCATCCGCCGCTGTCGCCCTCGGGCGTGCCGTGGATGGCCACGCATGTGGGCTTCATGTCCTCGGCGCGGCCGAAGGTGATGGACGGGGCCGATATCCGCGACCTGATCCGCTGGCACGCCGAGGCCGCGGTCAGGGCCGAACGGGCGGGCTTCGACATCCTCTATGTCTATGCCGGGATGGGCTATCTGCCCTACCAGTTCCTCATGTCCGACTACAACCACCGCACCGACGCCTATGGCGGACCGATGCGCAACCGCGTGCGGCTGGTCGAGGAGCTGATCGACGCAGTGCGCGAGGCGACGCGCGGGCGCACGGCGGTGGCGCTCAGGATCTCGCTCCAGGAACTGCGCGCCCGGCCGTCGGAGTCCGCGCCCTCGGAAGCGCACGAGGTGATCGGATACCTGAAGGACGCGCCCGATCTCTGTGATGTCAAAATGGATTATTCCGCCACGGACTGTGCCGCGAGCCGCTACACGCCCGAAGGCAGCCACGAGCCGGTGGTGGATTTCGTCAAGACCCTGACCGACCGGCCCGTGGTCGGCGTCGGCCGCTTCACCTCGCCGGACACGATGGTGTCGATGATCCGGCGCGGGGTGCTCGACCTCATCGGCGGCGCGCGGCCGTCGATCGCCGATCCGTTCCTGCCGCGGAAGATCGAGGAGGGGCGCGTCGAGGACATCCGCGAATGTATCGGCTGCAACCTGTGCATCTCGAGCTGGCACGACGGCACCTGGGTGCGCTGCACCCAGAACCCGACGGCGGGCGAGGAATGGCGGCGCGGCTGGCACCCCGAGCGGGTGGCCCGCGATGGCCGCGGGCGCGTTCTGGTGGTCGGCGGCGGCCCGGCGGGGCTCGAGGCGGCGCTGACGCTCGGCCGGCGCGGCTTCGAGGTGGCGCTCGCCGACCGCGCGCGGGCGTTCGGCGGCAGGCTGGCGTGGGAATCCTCGCTGCCGGGGCTGAACCAGTGGCACCGGGTGGTGGACTACCGCCTCGGCCAGCTTGCGCGGATGCCCAATGTCGCGCTTTTCCCCGAAAGCGACCTTGCGCCCGAAGACGTGGCGGAGTTCGGCGGCGACCATGTGGTGATCGCCACCGGGGCGCGCTGGCTCGCCCGGCTTTGCGGCGCCAACGAACTGCCGGCGGGGCCTCTGGAGGCGCCGCGCGTCTACACCCCCGACGATCTGGCGGCGGGGGCGCTGCCGGAAGGCCCGGTCGCTGTCTTCGACTATGACAACTACTACCTCGGCTCGGCGATCGCCGAGCACCTGGCGGGCCGGGGCAGGGCGGTGAGCTACATCACCACCGCAGGCGCCGCCGCTGCCTGGGGCTTCATGACCAACGAGCAGCCGCTGGTGCACCAGTCCTTCGCGCGGCGCGGCATCGCGCTTCGCACCCTTCAGATCGTCACCGGCTTCGACGGCGAAACCCTGCGCCTGGCGCAGATCTTCAGCGGCGAGGAAACCCGGATCGGCGCCCGCTCGCTCGTCATCGTCGGCTACCGCGCGCCCGGGAGCACGCTTCACGATGCGCTCGCGCCCGCCGCGCGCCCCGGCAGCCTGCATCTGACCGGCGATGCCCGTGCCCCCGGCGCCGTGGTCCACGCCGTCTACCAGGGCCACCGGACCGCCCGCGAGCTTGGCCTGGCCGAGGCCGAGATCGTCCTGCGCCGCGACGCGCCTTTCGCGCCGCGCGACGTGCCGTTGCCGGAGGTCGCCGAATGACCGGTCGCGCGGCACGCAGGCGCCCCCACCACCGTGCCGCGCCCGGCGTCCCGCAGCGCCCCTTCGGCCAGGTCGAGCGCCGCACGGCCCCCCTGCGGCTGCTTTCGGACGATCAGGTGGCGGCGATCCACGAGGCGGCGCTGACGGTGCTGTCGGATCAGGGGATGCGCATTCTCCATCCGCCGGCGCGTGGGCTCTTCGCCGCTGCCGGCGCGCGGGTGGTGGCCGAGACCGTCCGGCTCGACCCCGCGATGGTGGCGGAAAGGCTGGCCACGGTGCCCGCCGCCTTCACGCTCGCGGCCCGCAATCCCGCGCGCGACCTGCGCCTGGGCGGCGGCCACTGCGTCTATGCCTCGGTCGGCGGGCCGGCCTATGTCATGGACAACGACCGCGGCCGCCGCGACGGCAGCTTCGCCGAGATGTGCGATTTCCTGCGGCTGGTGCAGGCGCTGAACGTGATCCACCAGGAAGGCGGCGGCCCGTTCGAGCCGATGGACCTGCCGGCCCAGACCCGCCACCTCGACATCTATCACGCCCAGATCCGCCACCTCGACAAGAGCTGGCAGACCCAGACCCTGGGCCGGGCGCGGACGATGGACGGGATCGAGATGGCGGCGATCCTCTTCGCCACGACGCCCGAGGGGCTGGCCCGGCGTCCCGTCCTTCTGGGCATCATCAACACCAATTCGCCGCTGCAACTCGACATCCCGATGGCCGAGGGGCTGATCGCGCTGGCCGAACACGGGCAGGTCAACGTCATCACCCCCTTCACGCTGGCCGGGGCGATGGCGCCGGTGACGCTCGCCGGCGCGCTCGTCCTTCAGCATGCCGAGGCGCTGGCGGGGATCGTGCTGACCCAGATCGTCCGCCCCGGGGTGCCGGTGATGTATGGCGGCTTCACCTCGAACGTCGACATGCGCTCGGGCGCGCCGGCCTTCGGAACCCCCGAATATGCCAAGGCGGCGCAGGCGTCGGGCCAGCTTGCCCGCCACATCGGCGTGCCGTTCCGGTCCTCGAACGTCACCGCCGCCAACGAGGTCGACGCCCAGGCGGCCTATGAATCGCAGATGGCGCTCTGGGGGGCGCTGACCGGCGGGGCGCATCTTCTGGAACATGCCGCCGGCTGGCTGCACGGCGGGCTGACGGCGAGTTTCGAGAAGCTGATCCTCGATGCCGAGATGCTGCAGATGATGGACGCCTGGATGGAGCCCATCGCCACGACGCCCGCCGACCTCGCGCTCGAGGCGATCCGCGAGGCGGGGGCGGGGGGGCATTTCTTCGGCACCCGGCACACGATGGAGCGCTACGGCACCGCCTTCCACGCGCCGATGCTCTCGAACTGGGACAATCACCCGCAATGGCTTTCCCGCGGCGGGGTCGATGCGCGGACGCGGGCGAACACGGTCTGGAAGGACCTTCTGGCCGCGGCGGAGGACCCGCCGCTCGACCCCGCGATCGACGAGGCTCTTGGCGCCTACGTCGCGCGGCGGAAGGCCGAGGGTGGGGCACCGATGAACTGAAGGCACGGGCGGGGGAAGGATGCGGATACGGACGGACTATCCCTTCGGACTGACCGAGATCGAGAACATCTGGGTGCCGCTGCCCGACGGCGTGCGGCTGGCCGGGCGGCTGTGGCTGCCCGAGGGCGCAGGACCGGTGCCGGTGATCCTGGAATACCTTCCCTACCGCAAGCGCGACGGCACCCGCGCGCGCGACGAACGGATGCACCGCTACCTCGCGCGCCACGGCTACGGCTGCCTCAGGCTCGACATCCGCGGCACCGGCGACAGCGAGGGCGTGATCGACGACGAATACAGCGTGCAGGAACAGATCGACGGCCTGGCCGCCATCGACTGGATCGCACGCCAGCCCTGGTGCGACGGCCAGGTGGCGATGATCGGGATCAGTTGGGGCGGCTTCAACGGCTTGCAGATCGCCGCCCGCCGGCCGCCGGCGCTGAAGACGATCATCACCGTGGGCTCGACCGACGACCGCTATGCCACCGACATCCACTGGGTCGGAGGCTGCCTGTCGAAGGACAATTTCGACTGGTCCTCGACCATGTTCGCGCATCAGGACCTGCCGCCCGATCCGGCCATCGCGGGAGAGGCGTGGCGGGCGATGTGGCAGGCCCGGCAAGAGGCCAACCGGCCCTGGATCCTCACCTGGCTGGCCCATCAGCGCCGCGACGACTACTGGCGTCAGGGCTCGGTCTGCGAGGATTTCGGCCGCATCGAGGTTCCGGTCTATGCGGTCTCGGGCTGGGCCGACAACTATTCGGAAAGCGTGCCGCGGCTTCTGGCCGGGCTTTCCTGCCCGCGGCGCGGGCTGATCGGACCCTGGGCGCATTCCTACCCCTATGACGTCACTGTCGAGCCGGCGATCGGCTGGTTGCAGGAGGTGCTGCGCTGGTGCGACCATTGGCTGAAGGGCCGCGATACCGGGATCATGGAGGAGCCGATGCTGCGGGTCTGGATGCAGGAAAGCGTGGCCCCCCGCACCTGCTACCACGAACGCCCTGGCCGCTGGGTCGGCGAGCCGGACTGGCCCTCGCCGCGGATCGCGACGCGGCGGCTTGCGCTGGGCGCGGGCGGGGTTCTTGGCGGAGCGGGGGAAGGAATGGCGCGGGTCTGCTCGCCGCTCTGGGTCGGCCTCGGGGCGGGCGAGGTCGGGCGCTATGGCGACGATGCCGACTGGGCCACCGACCAGCGCGAGGACGACGGCGGCTCGCTCGTCTTCGTCACCGAACCGCTCGGCGAGGCGCTGGAGATTCTCGGCGCGCCGCAGCTTCGCCTGCGCTTCGCCAGCGACAGGCCGCGCGCGTTGGTGTCGGTGCGGCTGAACGACGTCGCGCCTTCGGGCGCCTCGACCCGCGTCACCGTCGGGCACCTGAACCTCTGCCACCGCCACGGCCACGACGCGCCGGCGCCGCTGGTCCCGGGTGAGGTCGGGACGGCGGTGGTCGATCTCGACGACATCGCGCACCGCTTCCCGGCGGGCCACCGCATCGCCGTCGCGATCTCCACCGTCTACTGGCCGATCGCCTGGCCCTCGCCCGAGCTTGCCACGCTGAGCCTGCACCTGGGCGAAAGCGCGATCGAGCTTCCGGTCCGCCCCCCGCGGGAAGACGACGAGCGCCTGCGCCCGTTCGGCCCGGCCGAATGCGCCGCAAGCGACCCGCAGCACGACCTGCCTGTCGAGCCGCGCGTGCATCCCGTCCGCCGCAGCGTCCGGCGCGACCTCCTGACCGGCGAGATGGTGGTGGACTTTCCCCGCTGGACCCATGTCACCCACATGCCCGCGATCGGCCAGACCCACCGCGGCGAGGGCCTCGCCCGCTACCGCATCACCGACGGCGATCCTTTGAGCGCGCGCTGCGAGACGCGCTATACCGTGGTGATCGAGCGCCCCGACGGCAGCTTCAGCCATGAAAGCGAGGGCGCGCTGTCCTGCGACGCCACCCATTTCGTCGTCGAGATGCGGCTGACCGTCCGCGAGAACGGCTGCGAGGTCTTCGCCCGCGACTGGAACGAGAGGATCCCGCGTGACCATATGTAACCACGGGAGACCGGGCTGATGCTGGGCTACGCGATCCGGCGTCTGGGGCTGTCGGTGCTGATCCTGGTGCTGGTCATGTCGGCCATGTATGCGATGGTCTTCCTGGTGCCGGGCGACCCGGCCTCGCTCGCCCTCGGCCCGCGCGCCACGCCCGAGCTGAAGGAGGCGCTGCGCGAGCGGATGGGGCTCGACCAGCCGGTGCTGGTGCAGGTCGGGCATTTCTTCGGCAGCGCGCTCAGGGGCGATCTCGGCATCGACGTCTGGTCGAAGCGGCCGGTGCTCGGGCAGATCCTCGAGGTCTTCCCCAACACGCTCCTTCTCGGGGCGGTCGCGCACGGCTGGGCCTTCGCCGCGGGCATCCTGCTGGGCGCGGCGGCGGTGGTCTGGCGCGACGGCTGGGTCGACCGGCTTCTCGGCGTCCTGTCGGTGAGCGTCATCGCGGTTCCCTCGTTCGTGGTGGCGATCTATGCGCTGATCGTCTTCGCGGTGTGGCTGAACTGGCTTCCGGCGATCGGCGCGGGCGAGCCGGGCGACATCGCCGGCCAGGCGCGGGCGCTGGTCCTGCCCGCCTTCGCGGTGGGTGTCGGCTGGGCGGGCTACCTCGCGCGGCTGATCCGCGCCTCGATGCTCGAGGTGATGGAGGCGCCGCATATCCGCACCGCCCGCGCCTTCGGCATGTCCGAGCGCGACATCGTCTTCCGCCATGCGCTGAGGGTGGCGATCGTGCCGACGCTGTCGGTGCTCGCCGTCGGCTTCGGCGCGATCCTGTCGAGCGCGGTGTTCGTCGAATCGGTGTTTTCCCGCCCCGGGATCGGCACCCTGATCACCGGCGCGGTGGAAAAGCGCAACTATCCCGTGGTGATGGGCACCGTGCTGTTCATGACCGCCTTCTACCTTGCCGTCGTCACCGCCGCCGATCTGCTGATCGCG
Source organism: Albidovulum sp. (assembly GCA_030837825.1). Classification (GTDB taxonomy): domain Bacteria; phylum Pseudomonadota; class Alphaproteobacteria; order Rhodobacterales; family Rhodobacteraceae; genus Albidovulum. The sequence goes on along the minus strand of JAUQYB010000040.1, from coordinate 7,110 downwards.
CGGCTCGATCCGAGGGTGCGCGATGTCCTGCGCGGCTGACGACACGCGGCTTCCCGCCCGCCGCGGGATCGGCCGCGCGCTCTTGGCGGACCCGCTCGGGGCGGCGGGGTTCGCGCTGGTGGCGGTCTTCCTGGTCGTGGCGCTGCTGGCGCCCTGGATCGCGCCCTACGATCCGGTCGCGCTCGACGTCAAGGCGAAGTTCCAGCCGCCGTCCGCCGCACACTGGGCGGGAACCGACCACCTGGGGCGCGATCTGCTATCGCGCCTGATCTGGGGCGCGCGGCTCGCGCTCGGGATCGCCACCACCTCGGTCGGCATCGCCGGCGCCCTCGGGCTCGTCCTCGGCCTTGTCGCAGGCTACGGGGCGCGCTGGCTAGACGGGCTTCTCGTCCTCGTCTTCGACAGCATGTCCTCGCTGCCGATGATCTTCTTCGCGCTTGCCGTCATCACCGTGCTCGGCCCCGGCACGGCGACGCTGATCCTGGTCATCGTCCTCGTCTCCTTCCCGGCCTACGGCCGGCTGATCCGGACCCAGACGCTGGCGCTCGCGGGGGCGGATTTCATTCTTGCCGAGCGCGCGATGGGGGCGGGGCCGGGGCGGATTCTCTTCCGCCACCTCCTGCCCAACGTCGTCGGGCCGCTGGTCATCCTGATCTGCATGGACATTCCCGTCGTGATCATGCTCGAGGCCGGGCTCGGCTATCTCAACCTCGGCGTCAGGCCGCCCGCGCCCTCCTGGGGCAACATCCTGTCGGACGGCTACACCTCGCTCAGGCAGGCGCCGCATGTCATCATCGTGGCGGGCATCCCGCTCGTCCTGGCCACGCTCGGCTTCACCTTCCTCGGCGAGGGCCTGCGCGACGTGCTCGACCCGCGCGGCGCGGGACGGAGGCGGCCATGAACGCGCCGCTCCTGTCGGTCGAGAACCTGTCGGTCAGCTACCGGCTGCCGGAAGGCGGGGCGGTGCGGGCGGTGCGCGGGGTCTCGCTTGCCGTCGCGCGGGGGGAGGTCCTCGGCATCATGGGCGAAAGCGGCTCTGGGAAATCCACCCTCGCCGCGGCGATGATCAACCTTCTGCCGCCGGGCGCGCGGATCGAGGGCGGCGCGGTCCGGCTCGGCGGGGTGGACATGCTGCGCCTGCCGCCGGCCGAACAGCGCCGCCTCAGAGGCCGGGCGGTGGCGATGGTGTTCCAGGACCCGATGACCGCCTTCAACCCGGTCCTGACCATCGGCCGGCAGATGGCGGATTTCGCCGGCGCGCACGACCCGGCCCGGCCCGCGCGCGGGGCGCTGGCGGCGAGGCTGGCGCGGGTGGGCCTCGCCGACCCCGACCGCTGCCTTGGCCGCTATCCGCACGAGCTTTCGGGCGGCATGCGGCAGCGGGTGGCGATCGCCGCAGCACTTCTGATGCAGCCTTCGGTGCTGATCGCGGACGAACCCACCACCGCGCTCGACGTGACCATGGAGGCGCAGATCATCCACCTTCTGCGCGATCTCCGCCGCGAGTTCGATGGCGCCATCGTCGTCGTCACCCACCACCTCGGCGTGATCGCGGAACTTTGCGACCGGGTGGCGGTGATGTATGCCGGCGAGGTGGTGGAGGAGGCGCCGGTCGACGCGCTTTTCCACGATCCGCGCCATCCCTACACCCGCGCGCTTCTGGCCTGCGACCCGGCGGTGGTCGATCCCGCCTCGGGCCGCCTGCCGGTGATCGGCGGGCGCGTGCCCGACCTTGCGGCGCTGCCCGAGGGCTGCGCCTTCGCGCCGCGCTGTCCTTCCGTCGTCGCCGCCTGCCGCACACCGCCGCCACGCCGGACGCCGGGGCCGGGGCGGTCGGTACTCTGCCACCGGGCGGCGCCATGACGCCGGTGCTCGAGCTTGCGGGCGTCTCGGTCGACCTGCCCGCGGGCGGCTTCTTCGCGCGCGGCCGGCTGCCGATCGTGATCGGGGTGTCGCTGAGCGTCGCGAGGGGCCAGAGCGTGGCGCTGGTCGGCGAAAGCGGGTCGGGCAAGACCACGCTGGCGCGGGCGGTGATGGGGCTCCAGCCCGTCGCCGCGGGCAGCATCGCCTTCGAGGGCAGGGCGGTCTCGGGGCGGCCGGGCCTTGCCCGCCTGCGCCGGAACGCGGCGCTGATGTTCCAGGACGCGGCCGCCTCGCTGTCGCCGCGGCTGACGGTGGGCGATCTGGTCACCGAGCCCTTCCGCATCCACGGCCAGCCGCTGCCCGATCCGCGCGCCGCCGCCCGCGACCTTCTCGGCATGGTCGGCCTTGGCGCCGCAATGGCCAGCCGCTATCCGCACGAGCTGTCGGGCGGCCAGGCCCGCCGCGTCGGCGTGGCGCGCGCGCTGGCGCTGAAGCCGCGGCTCGTCATCGCCGACGAGCCGACCGCCGGGCTCGACGTGTCGGTGCAGGCCGAGGTGCTGAACCTCATGACCGATCTCAGGCAGGCGATGGGGCTGGCCTCTCTCATCATCACCCACAACCTCGCGCTCGTGCGCCATGTGGCCGACCGGGTCGCCGTGCTCTACCTCGGCCGGGTGGTGGAGGAGGGGCCGACGGCCGAGGTCTTCGCCGCCCCCGCCCATCCCTATACCGCAAGCCTGATCGCCGCCGAGCCGGTGCCCGACCCGCGCCGGCGCCGCGCCGACCTCGCGATCCGGGGCGAGGTGCCCTCGATCCTGAGGCGCCCGCCGGGCTGCGAGTTCCATACCCGCTGCCCGCTGGCGCGCGACATCTGCCGTCAGCGGGCGCCCGATCTGGCCGTCACGGGGCCGGATCGCCGGGCGCGGTGCCACCTTGCCGTGACCCAACCACAACAGGGAGAAAGACATGCAGTGGAGAACTGACAGACGCGGCTTCCTCGCGGCCGCCGGGGCCGGCCTTGCCGCAGCCGCGGCGATGCCCCGCTTCGCCTGGGCCGTGGAGGGCGACACCTTGCGCCTGCGCGTCGGCGCCGATTTCCAGGTGCTCGATCCCTACGGCATCATCGGCGAGCTGGACGACATCATCCCGCGCTGCACCAACGTCACGCTGGTCAGGCTCGGCGACATGCGCGAGGGCAACGAGTGGCGGCCCTGGGCGGCCGAGCGGATCGAATGGCAGGATCCCACGAAGCTCGCCTTCACCCTGCGCGAGGGGCTGCAATGGACCGGCGGCTTCGGCCCGGTCACGGCGGCGGACGTGAAATTCTCGTTCGAGCGGATTGCCGGGTCGGACAGTGCCTGGGCCTACCAGTTCGAGAAGCTGAAGGAGGTCGAGGTCATCGACGACCGCTCCGGCATCATCCACCTGACCGAGCCCTTCGCCCCCTTCGTCGTCATCGCGCTGCCCTACTACGGCGGCCACATCATCTGCCAGAAGGCGGTCGAGGCGGCCGGCGGCAGCTATACCACCGAAATCCCGGCCGAGTGCGGCCCCTACCTGTTCGACACCTGGGAGCAGAACCAGAAGGTCACGCTCAAGGCCAATCCCGACTGGACCGGCGAGAAGCCGGCCTTCGCGCGGGTGGAGTTCTACATCGTCACCGACGACCAGGCGGCCCAGCTTGCCTACGAGGCCGACGCCTTCGACTTCACCCGCGTGGCGGTGGCGGCGGCGGCGCAGCTCAAGACGGCGCTGCCCCAGGGTGCGACGCTGATCGAGGCGCCGTCCACCCGCTACGCCTGGCTTACCATCAACATGAACGCCGAACCGCTCCGCGATCCGAAGGTCCGGCAGGCGATCCAGTATGCCTATGACGGCGACGCGGTGCTGACCGGCGCCTATGACGGGCTGGTGTCGCGATCGACCGGCGTGGTGCCGCCGACCTCGGGCTATGCCCGGCCGTCGAACCTGATCGCCACCCGCGACGTGGAGAAGGCGCGCGCGCTGCTGGCCGAGGCGGGGGCGGAGGGGCTGGAGCTGGACCTCTACGCGCTGACCGACGCCACCAGCCAGACCATCGCCCAGATCGTCCAGGCGAGCCTCGCCGAGGCCGGGATCACCGTCACCATCCAGCCGACCGAGGAAGCCGCCTATTGGGCGCTTGGCGACAAGACCGCGGGCGAGGCCTACAAGTCCATCGAACTGGTGCTGATGAACTTCGCCGGCGGCATCGACCCGACCGAGAACCTCGTCTGGTTCCGCCCCGACCAGATCGGGCTTTACAACTGGTCCTTCTTCGACAGCGCCGAATACGAGGACCTCTACCAGAAGTCGATGGTCGAGCCCGACCCCGACAAGCGCCGCGCCATGTTCAACCGCATGGAGGACCTGATGGAGGACTCGGGCGGCTTCGTCTTCATCTGCTTCGAGCCCTACCTTGCCCTGCACGACCAGAACCTCGTGCCGGTCATCCTTGCCGATGGCCACCCCGACCCGGTAGCCTTCCGCCTGAGCTGAGAGGGCGGAGGCGTGGCCGAGGCTCCGCGACGCAAGGCCCGCCTGTCGCCCGCCGACCGGCGGGCGCTGCTGGAGGATGCCGCCCGTGCCTGCATGGCGCGCGGCGGCATCCGCGATTTCACCGTCGACAAGGTGGCGGCCGAGGCGGGCGTCTCGCGCGGGCTCATCGCCCATCACTTCGGCTCGATGGACGGGCTTCTGGTCGCGGTCTATGCGCGGATGTATCGCGAATGGATCGCGGCGGTCGAAGCGCCGCGCCCCGGCCCGACGCGGATCGCGGCGCTGGTCGAGGCGCTGGTCTCGCCGGAAATCTTCGACCATGACGTGCTGAAGATCTGGCTCACGCTCTGGGGCGAGATCGCCACCAACCCGGTGCTGCGCGAGGAACACCGCAAGCTCTATGCGAACTACCGCGCCGCGATCGTCGCCGCCTTGGCGGAGGCCGCCGCCGCGAATGGCCGCGCGATCGACGCCGAGACCGTCGCCGCGGCCTTCATCTGCCTCGTCGACGGCTTCGGCGTGCAGCGCTGCGTCGAACCGGCGCTGATGACGGAAGCCGACGCGCGCGCGGCCTGCTGGGCCTTCCTGCGCCCCCATGTCGGCGGGTGACGCCTTGGCCTCCCGGGCTCAGTGCCTGTCGGCGTCGTTGCAGAAGATGTCGTGGAGCGCCGTGACCAGCCGTCCTGCGCGGGAATCGGCCAGCGAATAGTAGATCGCCTTGCCGTCGCGGCGCGCCGAGACCAGCCCTTCGAGCCTGAGGCGGGCAAGCTGCTGGCTGACCGCGGCCTGGCGCGAGGACAGCAGGATTTCAAGCTCGGTCACCGACCTCTCGCCGCTGGCGAGATAGCACAGGATCATCAGCCGGCCCTCGTGGGCGAGCGCCTTGAGGAAGTTCGATGCCTCGTCGGCGCGCGCGAGCATCTCCTCCGGTGCGACGGGGCACTTCGGCAGAGGGGCGGCGGTGTCGGCGAGGGGCTGCGGGGCGCTGAGGGGCATGGTGATCCGGATCTTTCCCGAAATGTAGGGGAATTCGCCGCGCCGCGCCAGACCTGTGGCGAGAGGCCGCGCCGCAGGGGGGCGGCGGGACCGGTCAGTCGCGGTGCAGGAAGTCGCCGTAGCGGCTGTGCCAGAACAGCAGCGGCGTCCCGTCGCGGACGAAGGCGCGCAGGACACGGCCGACGAGAATCGCGTGGTCGCCGCCGTCATGGGCCGCGTGCGCGGCACAGTCGAACCGGGCGAGGCAGCCGTGCAGAAGCGGCAGGCCCTCGGGGGTCTCGGCCGGGTCGAGGCCCGCGAAATCCACGCCCGAGCGCGAGAAGCGGTGGCAAAGGTCGATCTGGTCCGCGGCGAGGACGTGGATCGCATAGTGACCGGCCGCGGTGAAGGCGGAAAACCGCGCCGAGGTCTTCGCCGGGCACCAGAGCACCAGGGGCGGGTCGAGCGAGACCGAGGTGAAGCTGTTGGCGGTGATGCCGACCGGGCCCTGCGCGCTCAGGGTGGTGACGACGGTCACGCCCGTGGCATAGCGCCCGAGCGCCGCGCGGAAGGCGCGCCTGCCCTCGCCGTTGCCCCGTCCGTCATCCGGGGCGTCTGGGGTGATGGTCTCCATCCTGCGTCCGCGCCATTTCCGGGCCGCCCGGTCGGGCGGCCGCCGCTTGGGGCAGGAAGATCACATTCCGGGACGAAAGGCCACCCGAACGGGCGGCCACGGGACATCGCGTCCGCGCGCGCGACCCGCGCTTTTTCGGCGGCGGCCGTGCGGCCGCCGGTGCCGCCCCGACGCAACCGCGATGGGAGTGAAGGGCTGGTATCGGGAGCCCATGCGGAGGGCGTGCCCGATCGGTCCTGGCAACTCTGCTCAACGGTCGACGGCGTGAAGGCCGGGATCGCCGCGCCGGGACGTGCGCTCAGGGGCTGGCCCGTGACCTCCGGCGACGCGCTTGCCACCGCCGGGCTGGCGGTGACCGGATCGCTGCCGATGAAGGCGCTTGGCCGGTTCCGCCGGTGAAAACCTTGCTTCAAAGTCCGCCAACCTGTATGATTTTCCAACGAAATCGGAGATTGGCGATGCCTTGGGAAGATCAGGTTCCGGAGGACTGGACCTCGAAGGACGGCCGCTTGTGGCGCGACATGTCGTGGGCCGAACGCCAGATAGCGAAGTCGAAAGAGCCCTCAGTCCGGCGGTTCTTAACGAAGTCGCAGAGAGATTCACGGGCCGCCCTGTTGAGACGGTGCCGAAATCCAGACTACCGTCAGGAGCGGTCGGCGCAGTAACCAGGACCGGGCGCGGCTCTCTCGAGGACCCGCGTGTCTGGAGCGGACTTGCTCCCGACCAGTAAGCCGCTGCCGCCCCTGCCGAGGCGCCAGCGCGAGCCCGTGGCGCGGGCCGGGGGAGCATCTCGAAGCGTTCTGGCGTCCGCGCCGGTGAAAGGGATCGCCGTGGCGGGACCGGCGGCCGCCCGCCGGCGGTCAGGCCTCTTCCTCGCCGGTGTCGATCAGCCAGCCGCCGGGGCCGGCGATGCGGTCGGGCAGGGCGAGGATCATCAGCTCGCGGATCACCAGGCAGGCAAGCAGGCTGGCGGCAATCTCGTCGAACGAAAACTGGCTCAGGAAATCCATCGTCCCCTCCGCGGCTGACCGGACCCTTGTGGCGGAAAATCCCGGCGCCATTGCGGCGTTCGGGTGACATTTCGGCGCTCATACCGGGGCGTGGCGCGGCTGTTGTCGCCG
>JAUQYB010000039.1 GCA_030837825.1 Albidovulum sp. | reverse complement strand
GTCCTTGATCGCGGCGAGGATCAGGTCCTCGACCACCTCCTTCTCCGAGGGCTGGAAGATCGACGGGTCGATGTCGAGCGACTTCAGCTCGCCCTTCGCGGTGCAGACCGCCTTCACCAGCCCCGCGCCGCTGATCCCGGTGACGGTGATGCGGTCCATCTCCTCGGTCAGCGCGGCCATCTTGGCCTGCATCTCCTGCGCGGCCTTCATCATCTTGGCCATGTCGCCGAAGCCGCCCAATCCTTTCAGCATGCTCTTGTCCTCATTCTTCCTCGAAGGGATCCCATTCCGCCCCGCTGTCGTCCTCCGCCTCGGGCAGCGCCTCGGCCCCGGCCCTGGCCTCGATCTCGGCGGGGGTCCTGACCTCGACGATCCGCGCCTCGGGGAAGGCGGCGAAGACGGCCTGCACCAGCGGGTTGTCGCGCGCCCTGTCCTTCGCCGCCGCGGTCCTCGCATCGCGGTCCTCGGCGATCGTCGGCGCGCCGCCGCCGGAGACGACCGAGACGCCCCAGCGCACGCCGGTCCAGCCCTGGAGCCTTTGCCCCAGCGTCTGGGCAAGGTCGCGGGGGGCGTCCTGCGTCGGCTCGAACTCGATCCGGCCGGGGGCGTAGTGGACCAGACGAAGGTGGTTCTCCACCTCCAGCAGGAGCTTCACGTCGCGGTTGGCGCGGATCAGTTCGACGACGGCGGGGAAGCTTGCGTAGCGGGCCAGCGTCACCTCCGGCGCACGGGCGAGCGCGGTGGCGGCGCCATTGCCGGCGGGAGCGGCAGTCACTCCGGCGCGGGGGGCGGCCTGAGCGGTCGGGCCCGAGGGTGCCGGGCCGCGGCCGACAGGGGCGGAGGGGCCGGGGCCTTCGGCCATGCGGCGCATCAGGCTCTCGGGGTCGGGCAGGTCGGCGACATGGGTCATGCGGATCACCGCCATCTCGGCGGCCATCATCGCGTTCGGGGCGGCTGCGGCTTCTTCCAGCGATTTCAACAGCATCTGCCACATCCGGGTGAGAACGCGCATCGCCAGCGCCGCCGCCATCGCCTGCCCCCGCGTGCGTTCGTCGGGTGCCACGGTGGGGTCGTCGGCGGCCTCGGGCGTGATCTTGATGACCGAGACCCAATGGGTGATCTCGGCCAGATCGCGCAGCACCGCCATCGGGTCCGCTCCGGCGGAATACTGCGCGCCAAGCTCGGTCAGTGCGCCGGCCGCGTCGCCCTTCAGGATCAGGTCGAAGAGGTCCATCACCCGGCCGCGGTCGGCCAGGCCGAGCATGGCGCGGACCTGCCCTGCGGTGGTCTCCCCCGCGCCGTGGGAGATCGCCTGGTCGAGGAGCGAGGTCGCGTCGCGGGCCGAGCCCTCGGCGGCGCGGGTGATCAGCGCCAGCGCCTCGTCGGTGATCGCGGCGCCTTCGGCGGTGGCAATCCTGCGCAGGAGCGCCAGCATCACCTCGGGCTCGATCCGCCTGAGGTCGAAGCGCTGGCAGCGGCTGAGGACGGTGACCGGAACCTTGCGGATCTCGGTCGTGGCGAAGATGAACTTCACATGCGCGGGCGGCTCCTCCAGCGTCTTCAGAAGCGCGTTGAACGCCGAGGTCGACAGCATGTGGACCTCGTCGATGATGTAGATCTTGTAGCGCGCGGAAGCGGCGCGATAGTGAACCGATTCAATGATTTCGCGGATGTCGCCGACGCCGGTGCGGCTGGCTGCGTCCATCTCCATCACGTCGACGTGGCGGCCTTCCATGATCGCCACGCAATGCTCGCAGCGGCCGCAGGGCTCGGTCGTCGGGCCACCGGTGCCGTCCTCGCCGACGCAGTTCAGCCCCTTGGCGATGATCCGCGCGGTGGTGGTCTTGCCGGTGCCGCGGATGCCGGTCATGATGAAGGCCTGGGCGATCCGGTCGGCGGCGAAGGCGTTCTTCAGGGTGCGCACCATCGCGTCCTGGCCGACGAGGTCGGCGAAGGTCTCGGGGCGATACTTGCGGGCGAGAACCTGGTAGCGGGTTCCTGAGGTCTCGGTCATCGGCGTCTCGGATTCGGGGCTCGGGCTAACCTAGGGATCGCGGGCGGCTTCGTCCACCCGGCCCGCACCCGTCGGGTTGCCGTCCCGCCTGCGTCGGGTTTGCGTCGGTTTTCCGTCCCGACAGGGCGCGCGGGCGGGAAAGGGTTCGGAAAGGGCGCGAAGCCGCGCACCGGCGGCCCTCGGGCTTGCGCGGCAGCGCCCGATCCGGGAAGATCGGAGGCCGGAGGCGCGGGATGATCACCGGGATCGAGGACTACTTCATCCGGGGCTGCGGCCGCTGCGCGCGGTTCGCAACGCCGGACTGTTCCACCCGCAGGTGGGCCGACGGGCTTGCGGAGCTGCGCCGCATCTGCCGGGCGGCGGGGCTGGCCGAGACGGTGAAATGGGGCCATCCCTGCTACATGCACGCGGGCCGGAACATCGCCCTCATCGGCGCCTTCCGCGACGACTTCCGCCTGACCTTTTTCGACGCCGCGCTGATGACCGACCCGGACGGCGTGCTGGAGCGGCAGGGGCCGAACACGCGCCACCCGGGCATGATGCGCTTCGTGGACAACGGCCAGGTGGCGGCGATGGAGCCGGTGATCGCCGCCTACCTGGCCGAGGCTATGGGCTACGCCGAGGCGGGCCTCCGGCCGCCGAAGGAGCCCCGCCTGACCGGCGAGCTGCCCGGCGATCTGCCCGGCGAGCTGATCGAGGCGCTGGACGCGGACCCCGAATTGGCCGAGGCCTTCCACCGGCTGACCCCGGGGCGGCGCAGGAGCTATGTCATCAGCCTGAACGGTGCGGTGAAGCCCGAAACCCGCGTGGCCCGGATCGAGCGGTTCCGCGACCGCATCCTTGCCGGGAAGGGGGCGATGGAGCGGTAGGGGGCCTGCCGCCACTCGCCGCGCGCGGACCTGCCCCTTCTCACCCCTCCCGCTTCGCCCGCTTCGCCTGCTTCACCCGCTGCGCCAGCGCCTTGCCCTTCCGCCGGCGGTCGAGGGCGAGGGCGCTGTGTCCGGCATCCTCGGCGCGGAGCTTCTTCCAGCGTTCGACGCGGGCGGCGTCCACCTCTCCGGCCTGCACCGCCGCCTGGACGGCGCAACCCGGCTCCGGCCCGTGGGTGCAGTCGCGGAAGCGGCAGGCGCCGGCCAGCTCGGTGATCTCGGCGAAGGCCGCGTCGATGCCCTCGGCCATGTCGGCGAGGCGAAGCTCGCGCATCCCCGGCGTGTCGATCAGCCAGCCGCCGCCGGGGATCGCGTGCATCTCGCGCGCGGTGGTGGTGTGGCGGCCGCGCATTCGGTCGGCGCTGAGATCGCCGGTGTCGAGGTCGAGCCCGGTCAGCGCCGAGGCGAGGGTGGACTTGCCGACGCCGGACATGCCGAGGAAGGCGACGGTCTGGCCGGGGCCGCACCAGGGCATGAGGGCGAGCGTCGCGCCGGGGGATTTGGCATTGAGCGCCACGGCGGGGACGGCGGGGCCGATGGCGCGGAGCCGGTCGAGAAAGGCGTCGGGGTCGCCGGTCCGGTCGGTCTTGGTCAGGACGAAGACCGGGGGAACGCCGCCGGTATGGCACAGCGCGAGGTAGCGTTCGAGGCGCGCCTCGTTGAATTCCTCGGTGCAGCTTGTGGTGATGAAGACGGCGTCGACATTGGCGACGATGATCTGTTCGCGCGCGGCTTCGCCCGCGGCGCGGCGGAAGATGCGCGAGCGGCGGTCGAGAAGGCGCGCGGCCCGGCCGGTGGCGGGATCGGCCAGCACCCAGTCGCCGACGGCGACCTCGCCCGCCGCAAGGTCGGGGGGGAGCGTGAGTTCGGCCGCGCCGCCGGTCGTCAGCGCCGAGAGCCGGGCGCGGTGGACGCCGGTGACGCGGGCGGGGGTGAGCGTTGCCAGATCGTCAGGGGAAAGCTGGCGCAGGAAGTCGGAAGACCAGCCGAGGCTGGCGAGCGTCTGCGGTGAGGGGGTCAACTGTCTGTCCTCGGGATGTGCCGATACCGTCGCCCGGCGGTCATCGCCGCGGGCGGGTGATGTCGGGACGGGCGGGACAGATCCGAAGGTCTCAGACGGCCCCGGCCCGGAGGATCACGCGCTCTGCCATGTTCGACTCCTTCGCGGGACGTGGGGTGAGAGGCTGGACAACGACCCAAGCGGGGCTCGTTACGGCTGCTTCCTTCCGGACCTGACCGGGTTGGCGAGGCGCTCGCCCGCGCCAACCTCTCGCCTTTGCATATAGGGCAGGGCAGGATGGAAGGCAAGAACGGCGGAGGGGTCGGATGGAGCGGTTCGGGGTCGCGGAACTGGCCGTGGGCGGCGGGTGGATCGGCCTCTCGCCGATGCCGGGGCGGGCGGGGGACTATGCGGGCGATCTGGCGGCGGTGCTGTCCTGGGCGCCGGGCATGGTGCTGACGATGGCGACAGCGGCGGAACTGGCGCTGGGGGCGGCGGCGCTGCCGGCCGATCTGGCGGCGGCGGGGATCGCCTGGCGGCACCTGCCGGTGGCCGATTTCGCGGCGGAGAGCGTGGCGCTCAGGGAGGGCTGGGCGGGGGTCTCGGGCGAGGCAAGGGGAATGCTCGGCGCGGGCGGGCGAGTGCTGGTGCACTGTCTCGGCGGCTGTGGCCGGTCGGGCATGGCGGCCCTCAGGCTGATGGCCGAATGCGGCGAGGCGCCGGAGGCGGCGCTGGCGCGGCTCAGGCGGGCGCGCCCCTGTGCGATCGAGACCGAGGACCAGCGGCGCTGGGCGGCGGGGGGCTAGTTTTCGAGAAGCGGCCGGTCGCACCAGATCCTGGTGAAGGCGCCGGTGCAGGTCGTTTCGCGGTCGAAGCCGGTGACGTGGAAGCGGGTGAAGAGGGTGCGGTCCTCCTCCACCACATCGAGACTTCCGCGGACGGCCTCGAAGCAGGTGGAGGGCTTCAGCTTGCAGCCGATCAGCGCCACGGTGGCGAGCGCGTCGCCGCCGGCGTCGACGTCGGTGGTGGCGATCTTCGTCCCGATCGCCGCGCGCAGCATGGCGTCGAAGTCGCCGATGCCGGGGCGGGTGAGCCAGGCCGCAATGCCGAGGAGGAGCGCGGAGAGAATCGCCCAGAGGATCAGCCGCATCGTCCGCTCCTGTCTTTGCCTCGGGCGTTATGCCGTGCGGCGGCGGGGTCTGTCGAGGGGGGCAGGGGGGTGGCGAGGTGGCTGGCGCCCCGAGGCAAGGCGCGAAGGGCGACGACCGGCCGCGGGCGGGCGCTGCGCGACGCCGGATTGGGGCACTTAATGGTGCCGCTCTCCCGACGCCAGTTCTGCTGGTGGGGTCGCAATGCGCCCGCCCTGGGGTGCGGTCGGGCGCCGCCCTTCGTGCCCCGCAATGGCCTTGCAATGGCGGTCTCGGCCTAAAGCCGGGGACTGGGCGCCCCAGCGAGAATGCGCCCGCGTGCCCTCAGAGCCTGATGCGGAAGCGGGCGAAGCCGTCGGGGCCGTCGCCGGCAGGCTCGATCGCGAGCGCGGTCAGGTCGGCGAGGTGATCGGCGGCCTTCGGTCCGGTGTCGAACAGCACCGAGGTGCCGGGCAGGGGCCTGAAGCGCCAGTTGCCGTCGGCGGCCGGGTCGATCGTGCCCTGTTCGTGGATGAAGCGGACGAGGATGTCGCGGTTGGTGTCCGGCCCCTCGAAGACGATCGTGTCGCCCTTCGCGCCCGGAAAGTCGCCGCCGCCGCCGGCGCGGTAGTTGTTCGTCGCGATGACGAAGTCGGCCGCCGGGTCGACCGGCTTTCCGTCGTGCATCAGGTTGACGATGCGGCTGGCGCCGGGGTTCAGGTCCTCTCCCTTCGGCCCGTATTTCGAGGGCTGAGACAGGTCGATTTCATAGGTCACGCCGTCGATCACGTCGAAGTTGTAGCTGGGGAAATCGGGGTTGAGGAGCACCTGGTCGGGCTTGCCCGGCTCCACCTGGTTGAACATCCCCGCGGAGCGTTCGAGCCAGTCCTTCACCTCCTGCCCGGTCACCTTCACCGCCCGGATCGTGTTGGGGTAGAGGTAAAGGTCGGCGACGTTCTTGATCGCCACGTCGCCCGGGGGGACGTCGGTGTAGTAGTCCGGCCCGCCGCGCCCGCCGGCCTTGAAGGGCGCCGCGGCGGAAAGCAGCGGCAGGGCGGCGTGGTCGGTGCCCTTCAGCATCTCGGCGACATACCAGGTCTGCGCCTGGCTGACGATCTGGACGGACGGGTCGTCGGCCACCAGCGCGAAGTAGGAATAGAGCGGCGCCGAGGTCTTGCCGACGGCGCGGCGGACATAGGCGAGCGTCTCGTCGTGTTCCTTCTGCACCGAAGCGAGGACGGCCGGGACGTCCTCGACCAGCGCGGAGATCGAACGGTCCTCGTTCCGTTGCGAGATCGGCCGCGCCTCGGAGGTGGAGGATATGACCTTCCAGCGGTTGCCGTCGCGTTCGAGGAGAAGGTCGATGAGCCCCATGTGCGAACCCCAGAAGCCGCCCATGACGGCAGGTTTGCCCGAGATGGTGCCGGTGGCCACGTCCACCTCGGCGAAGCCGTCGAAGGTGGAGGACGGGAAGACCAGGTGGCTGTGCCCGGTCAGCAGCGCGTCGATGCCCTCCACCCGGGCGAGGGGGGTGGAGGCGTTCTCCATCCCCTCCGTGTGTTCGGCGGGGCCGATGCCGGAATGGGAAAGCGCCACGATGATGTCGCAGCCCTCTTCCAGCATCTGCGGCACCCAGGATTGCGCGGTCGCCACGATGTCGCGGGTCTGCACCTTGCCGTCGAGATGCTTGCGGTCCCAGTTCATGATCTGCGGCGGCACGAATCCGATCAGGCCGACGCGGATCGGGTGCGTCCCGCCGGCGCCGTCCGTCACCTCGCGGTCGAGGATGATGTAGGGCTTCACCAGTGTCTCGTCGTCGCGCGGGGAGGCGCCAAGGGTCCTGGCCACGTTGGCCGAGACGATGGGGAAATTCGCGCCCGCGAGCGATTTCATCAGGAAGTCGAGCCCGTAGTTGAACTCGTGGTTGCCGAGCGTGGAGGCGTCGAAGCCGAGCGTGTTCATCGCGGCGATGACCGGGTGCATGTCGCCGTCCTTCATCCCCCGCTCGTAGGCGATGTAGTCGCCCATCGGGTTGCCCTGGAGGAAGTCGCCGTTGTCCACCAGCATCGCGTTGGTGGCCTCGGCGCGCACCGCGTCGATCAGCGCGGCCGTGCGGGACAGGCCCACGGTGTCCACCGGCTTGTCGGCGTAGTAGTCGTAGGGGAAGACGTGAACGTGCAGGTCCGTCGTCTCCATGATCCTCAGATGGGCCTGGTTGGCGGCGGCGTAGGCGGAATAGGGATGCAGGGCGATCAAGGAAGCTCCGGCGGCGCCCCCGGCGAGGAAATCCCGGCGGGTGAGAGGGAAGTGGGTTCGTGCGGTCATGATGGCCCCCATCGGTCGAGTCCTGAGCGACTGTCGGGAGGGTAGCATGACATCGCCGCGACGGTAACGGCGGAGTCGGGGCAATTCCAGTAAACGGTGAGTTTCCATCGCTTTGGTCGCCTTAGAGTTGTGCAATCGACACGGATCGGCCGTGTTGTCCACCGGTTTGCAACCGGAGGCGCCCCGTGCCACATCTCTGCCGACGGAGGATGCCATGCGGATCGCGGAAACGGTGACGTTCGGGGGCTCGGGGCTGGACCGGGCGGCGGGGCTCAGGCGGCGGCCGGAGGACCTGGCGCGGCTTCTGGAGGACGGCGGCCGGGTGCTGCCCGTCTGGCGCGGCAAGCCGCTGCTGGCGGGCGAGACGGCAGGGTGGCTCGCGGCGGGCTGGGTCGCCTCCGGCCACCCGGTGCTGGCCGCGGCCGGGGACGCGCCGGTCTTTCTCGGGCTCGACGACGGCGTGGCGCGGTTCGCGGCCGACATCTCGGCCTGGGAGCCGGCGCCCGGAACCCTGCCGGAGGCGGGGGTCTTCTTCGACCCGAGCGAACAGCATCATCCGGCGCTGCCCGGCGACCACCGCTTTGCCGAACTTCGCGGAGTCATGGCCATGCTCGGCCGGCGCGACGCCGAACTGGCGGCGACCGCCAAGGCGCTGCTCGGCTGGCACCGCAGCCACCGGTTCTGTTCGGCCTGCGGCGCCCCCTCCGCAGTGGCGGAGGCCGGCTGGCAGCGCCGCTGCCCGGATTGCGGCGCGAGCCATTTCCCCCGCACCGATCCGGTGGTGATCATGGTCGTCACGCGCGGCGAGCGCACGCTTCTCGGCCGCTCGCCCGGCTGGCCCGAGGGGATGTATTCCTGCCTTGCCGGGTTCATGGAACCGGGCGAGACGCCGGAGACCGCGGTGCGCCGCGAGGTGGCCGAGGAGACCGGCATCGAGGTCGGGCCGGTGCGCTACCTGGCGAGCCAGCCCTGGCCCTATCCGTCGTCGCTGATGATCGGCTGCCATGCCGAGGCGTTGGGCGAGGCGATCACCCTCGATCCGGTCGAGCTGGAGGATGCGCTCTGGGTCACGAAGGCCGAGATGGCCGCCGCGCTTGCCGGGACGCATCCGCGGATCCGGCGGCCCCGGAACGGCGCGATCGCCGGCTTCCTGCTGACCAACTGGGTTGCGGACCGGCTGGATTGAGATAGGATTCCGCCGGGACCGGACGGGGACATGGCGTGAAGTTTTCCACGCGCGAGGACATCGAGGCACCGGCCGGCACGGTCTTTGCCGCCGCGTCGGATTTCGCGGCCTTCGAACGCGCGGCGCTGAGGCGCGGCGCCGAGGTCGCGCGCACCGACCTTTCGGCGCTGCCCGGACCCGGCATGGCCTGGAGCGTCCGCTTTCCGGTCCGCGGGCGGATGCGGCGGCTGGTCTGCACGCTCGATCACTTCGATCCGCCGAACGCGCTTGCCTGCCGGATCGACGGCAGCGGCTTCGGCGGGCTGATGACGCTGAACCTCGTGGCGCTGTCGCGCGGACGAACCCGGCTGGCGGTGCAGCTCGAGATCAGGCCGCTGACGATCGCGGCGCGGCTCATGGTACAGGCGGCGCGGCTCAACCGCGGCGCCCATGTCCGCCGCTTCGAGGAGCGGGTGCAGCGCTTCGCGGCGCAGGTCGAGCTCGGCGAGGCGCAGCGGCGGGGCGGCTGAGGCGCGGGGACGGGGGCCCGGGGGTCGGCCGGCGCGGGTCAGCGCCGCGACGGGTCGGCCGGGTAGACGCCGAGGACCGACATGGAAGAGGTGAAATAGTCCAGCTCCTCCAGCGCGAGGCGGACATTGGCATCGTCGGGATGGCCCTCGATGTCGGCGTAGAACTGGGTCGCCGAGAAAGAGCCGTCGACCATGTAGCTCTCGAGCTTGGTCATGTTGACGCCGTTGGTGGCGAAGCCGCCCATCGCCTTGTAGAGCGCGGCCGGGATGTTGCGGACCTGGAAGACGAAGGTCGTCATCATCCCCGACGTGCCGCGGCGGGAATAGTCGGGCTCGCGCGCCATGATCAGGAAGCGCGTGGTGTTGTGGGCGTGATCCTCGGTGTGGCGGGCGAGGATGTGGAGCCCGTGGATTTCGGCGGCGAGGTCGGAGGCGAGGACCCCCACCTTGCGCTCGCCGCTCGCGGCGAGGTCGGCCGCCGCGCCGGCGCTGTCGGCGGCGGCCTCGCCCCGGATGCCGTAGCGGGCGAGGAAGCCCGCGCATTGCGGGATCAGCACCAGGTGCGCGCGCACCGTCTCGATCTCCTCGATCTGGACGCCGGGCAGCGCCATCAGGCTGATGTGGACGCGCACGAAGGCCTCGTCGACGATGTAGAGGCCGGATTCCGGCAGCAGCCGGTGGATGTCGGCCACCCGGCCGTAGGTGGTGTTCTCCACCGGCAGCATGGCGAGGTCGGCCGTGCCGGTCCTCACCGCCGCGATCACATCCTCGAAGGTGCGGCAGGGCAGCGGGTCCATGCCGGGGCGGGCATCGAGGCAGGCCTGGTGCGAATAGGCGCCGCGCTCTCCTTGGAAGGCGATGCGTCCTGGCATGGGGTGGCTCCTCGACGACAGCCCGCGGGAGGGGCGTTGCGTCGCGCTAACTATACCTTGAAACCGGGCGGGGGAAGCGGGTAGATACGGCCCCGAGGTTTGCCAGGACAGAGGCGCGACATGTTCGACACGATGACGATAACCAAAGCCGGCGGCGCGCTGTGCGGGGCGTTCCTGATCTTCCTTCTTGGCAAACTGGCCGCAGAGGGCCTTTACACCACCGCGCCGGCCGGCCACGGCGGTGAGGAGGCCGCGCAGGCCTATTCGGTCGATACCGGCGAGGCGGGCGGCGAGGCGACCGCCGAGGGCGCCGGGGCGGCCGAGGAGGGCCCGGACTTTGCCACGCTTCTGGCTTCGGCCGATGCGGCGGCGGGCGAGAAGGTCTTCGGCAAGTGCAAGGCCTGCCACAAGGTCGACGGCGCCAATGCCACCGGGCCGCACCTGAACGGCGTGGTCGGCCGGCCGGTCGCCTCGGTTGCGGATTTCAGCTATTCCGACGGGATGAAGGCGCATGGCGGCGACTGGACGCCGGAGGCGCTGGAAGCATTCCTGACCAACCCCAAGGGCGTCGTTCCGGGCACCAAGATGTCCTTCGCGGGCCTGGCGAAGGTCGAGGATCGCGCCAACGTCATCGCCTATCTCCAGTCGCTGGGCGGCTGAGCGGACAGGAACGGCGCGCAGGGCGGGCGGTGCCCGCGGGACGCGGCGATCACGCCCGCGCGCAGTTTCTCACAGATTCGCAACTTGAAGCCCGGCCCCGGCCCGTTCTAGCTTCGGCGGGGCGCGACCCCGCGCCTCGCGAAGGAGAGGGCAATGGCACGACAGAGACCGCACCCGACCGTGGCCCGCGCGGCGGCGCTCCGCCCGGCGGGGCCGGTCGCGCTCGCCTTCGGCCTGACGGTCTGCCTGTGGCTCGGGCTGGCGCTGGCGGCACGGGCGGCCGATAGCACGATCACCTCGCACGGCATCTCGACCTTCGGCGACCTGAAATATCCCGCCGGCTTCGCCCATCTCGCCTACGTCAACCCCGACGCGCCCAAGGGCGGCGAGATTTCGGAATGGACCTCGGGCGGGTTCGATTCGATGAACCCCTACACGGTCAAGGGCCGTGCGGCGGCGCTGGCGATGATCATGCTCGAAAGCCTGATGGAGGGCACCGCCGACGAGGTGGACGCGGCCTATTGCCTGCTGTGCGAGACGATCGAATACCCCGAGGACCGGTCCTGGGTGATCTTCCGCCTTCGCCCCGAGGCGGCGTTTTCCGACGGCAGCCCGGTGACGGCCGATGACGTGCTGTTTTCCTACGAGACGCTGCGCGACAAGGGGCTGTCGAGCTTCCGCGCGGTGATCGCCCAGCAGGTCGAGGCGGCCGAGGTGCTGGGGCCGAAGGAGATCCGCTTCAGCTTCAAGCCCGAATTCCCCAAGCGCGACCTGATCCAGTCGGTCGGCGGGCTGCCGGTCTTTTCCAAGGCCGACTTCGAGGCGAAGAAGCGGGACCTGGAGGCGACCTCGCTGGAGCCGTTCCTCGGCTCGGGGCCCTACGTCTTCGACAGCATGGACGTGGGCGCGCGGGTGATCTACCGCCGCAACCCAGACTACTGGGGCCGCGACCTGGCGCTGAACCGCGGGCGGCACAATTTCGACCGCATCCGCATCGAGTATTTCGGCGACTACGACGCCGCCTTCGAGGGCTTCAAGGGCGGCGCCTACACCTTCCGCAACGAGGCATCCTCGCTGATCTGGGCGACGCGCTACGATTTCCCCGCGCTTAAGAACGGCTGGGTGAAGAAGGCGGAACTGCACGACGGCGACATCGCCTCGGGGCAGGCCTTCGTCATCAACCTGCGCCGCGAGAAGTTCCAGGACCTGCGGGTGCGCGAGGCGCTTGGGCTGATGTTCAACTTCGAATGGTCGAACGCCTCGCTTTTCTACGGGCTCTACGCGCGGATCAATTCCTTCTGGGAAAACAGCGACATGGCGGCCAGCGGCCTGCCCTCGCCGGAAGAGCTTGCGCTTTTGGAGCCGATGGCGGACCTGCTGCCGCCCGGTGTTCTCGACCAGGAGCCGGTGATGGCGCCGGTCTCGGGCGAGCGGCAGTTGGACCGCAGGAACCTGCGCAAGGCGGCCGCACTTCTGGACGAGGCGGGCTGGGCGGTCGGCAATGACGGGATGCGGCGCAATGCCAAGGGCGAGACGCTGAAGGTCGAGATGCTGAACGACAGCCAGACCTTCGACCGCGTCTTCACGCCCTATATCGAGAACCTGCGCGCGCTGGGCGTCGACGCGGTGATGAGCCGGGTCGACGACGCGCAGATGACCAACCGCACCCGTGCCCATGACTTCGACATCGTCACCGGCCATCTCGGCGGCGGCCTGACGCCGGGGTCGGAGTTGCAGCAGACCTTCGGATCGAAATCGGTCGATGACGTGTTCAACCTGATGGGGTTGCAGAGCGAGGCGGTCGACCGGCTGATCCCCGTCATCGAAGGGGCGAAGTCGCGCGAGGAGCTGAAGACGGCGGTGCGCGCGCTCGACCGGGTGTTGCGCGCCTACCGGTTCTGGGTGCCGCAGTGGTTCAAGGACAAGCACACCGTCGCCTATTACGACATGTACGAGCACCCGCAGGAGCTGCCGCCCTATGCGCTGGGCGAACTGGACTTCTGGTGGTACAACGCCGACAAGGCCGCCGCACTCAAGGCGGCGGGCGCGGTTGACTGAGCCGGGCCGGCAGCGGAACGAGCGGGGGCGGGCAGCGGGCCGATGGGCGCCTATATCCTCAGACGGTTGCTTCTGATGATTCCGACGCTGTTCGGGATCATGCTGATCAACTTCACGCTGACCCAGTTCGTCCCCGGCGGGCCGATCGAGCAGATCCTCGCCCGGATCGAGGGTGATGGCGACGTCTTCAAGAACATCGCCGGCGGCGGCGACGCGGGGGCGGAGCAGAAGATCGGCGGCGACGAGCGCTATGCCGGCGCCCGCGGCCTGCCGCCGGAGTTCATCGCCAGCCTTGAAAAGCAGTTCGGCTTCGACAAGCCGGCCTGGCAGCGCTTCGTCGAGATGATGGGCAACTACCTGCGCTTCGACTTCGGCGAGAGCTATTTCCGCTCGATCTCGGTGGTCGACCTGGTGATCGAGAAGATGCCGGTCTCGATCACGCTCGGCCTGTGGTCGACGCTTCTGGCCTACCTGGTCTCGATCCCGCTCGGCATCCGCAAGGCGGTCAGGGACGGGACCCGGTTCGACACCTGGACCTCCGGCGCGATCATCGTCGCCTATGCGATCCCCGGCTTTCTTTTCGCCGTCCTGCTGATCGTGCTCTTCGCCGGGGGCAGCTACTGGCGCATCTTCCCGCTCAGGGGGCTGGTGTCGGACAACTGGGAGGAGCTGAGCCTCTGGGGCAAGGCCGTCGACTACCTCTGGCACATCACGCTGCCGGTCGTCGCCTCCACCATCTCGAGCTTCGCGACGCTGACGCTCCTGACCAAGAACAGCTTCCTCGACGAGATCAACAAGCAGTATGTGCTGACCGCCAAGGCCAAGGGGCTGACCGAGGGCCGGGTGCTCTACGGCCATGTCTTCCGCAACGCGATGCTGATCGTCATCGCGGGCTTTCCGGGCCTGTTCCTCGCCGTTCTCTTCGGCGGCAGCCTGCTGATCGAGACGATCTTCTCGCTCGACGGGCTTGGCCGGCTTGGCTACGAGGCGGCGGTGGCGCGGGACTATCCGGTGGTGTTCGGCACGCTCTACGTCTTCGGGCTGATGGGGCTGCTGATCGGGCTGGTCAGCGACCTGACCTATGTGCTCGTCGATCCCCGGATCGACTTCGAGAAGCGGGCGGGCTGATGGCGCTGTCGCCGCTCAACCAGCGCCGCTGGCGCAACTTCAAGGCCAACCGCCGCGCCTTCTGGTCGCTGTGGGTCTTCCTCGTGCTGTTCCTGCTTTCGCTCTGCGCGGAACTGATCGCCAACGAGAAGCCGATCCTCGTCAGCTACCGGGGCGAGCTTTATGCGCCGGTGTTCAAATTCTACCCGGAGACCGCCTTCGGCGGCGATTTCAGGACCGAGGCGATCTACCGCGATCCGGCGGTGCAGTGCCTGATCGAGACCGGCGGCATCCTCGACTGCTGGGACGATCCCGAGGGGGTGGCGGCGGACGCCGCTGACGGCGAATTCGCCGGCGAGACGGTTGCGGCCGGCTGGATGCTCTGGCCGCCGATCCCCTACAGCTACAACACCGTCAACGACGTCGGCACCGCGCCCTCGGCGCCCGACCGCGCCCACTGGCTCGGCACCGACGACACCGCGCGCGACGTGCTGGCGCGGATCATCTACGGCTTCCGCCTGTCGATCGTCTTCACCCTGATCGTGACCACGGTCTCCAGCCTGGTCGGCGTCGCCGCGGGCGCGGTGCAGGGCTATTTCGGCGGCAAGGTGGACCTGATCTTCCAGCGGATGCTGGAGATCTGGGGCTCCACCCCCGGCCTCTACGTCATCATCATCCTCTTCGCGATCCTCGGGCGCAGCTTCTGGCTTCTCGTCTTCGTCACCATCCTGTTCGGCTGGCCGGCGCTCGTCGGCGTGGTCAGGGCGGAGTTCCTGCGCGCGCGCAACTTCGAATATGTCCGGGCGGCGCGCGCGCTCGGCGTTTCCGACCGGGTGATCATGTTCCGCCACATCCTGCCCAACGCGATGGTGGCGACGCTGACCTTCCTGCCGTTCATCGTCACCGGCGCGATCGGCGGGCTCGCGGCACTCGACTATCTCGGCTACGGGCTGCCGTCGAACCTGCCGTCGCTGGGCGAGCTGGCGTTGCAGGGCAAGTCGAACCTGCAGGCGCCGTGGCTGGGATTCTCGGCCTTCTTCACCTTCGCCATCATGCTCTCGCTCCTCGTTTTCATCTTCGAGGGGGTGCGCGACGCCTTCGACCCGCGAAAGACCTTCCGGTGAACACGATCCTCGACATCCGCGACCTCAGGGTCGACTTCCGCCAGGACGGGCGGATCATCCATGCGGTGAAGGGCGTGAGCTTTGCCGTGGGCAAGGGCGAGACGGTGGCGCTGGTGGGCGAGAGCGGGTCTGGCAAGTCGGTGACGGCGCTCGCCACCGTGGCGCTTCTGGGCGGCAACGCCGAGATCGCCGGCTCGATCCGCTATCTCGGCCGCGAGATGGTCGGCGCCGACGAGGCCACCCTGCGCGACGTGCGCGGCAACGACATCAGCTTCATCTTCCAGGAGCCGATGACCTCGCTCAACCCCCTGCACACGATCGAGAAGCAACTGGCCGAAAGCCTCGCGCTCCACCAGGGGCTGGCGGGCGAAGCGGCGCGGGCGCGGATCGTGGAGTTGCTGGAGAAGGTCGGCATCGACAACCCCGAACGCAGGCTGTCGGACTATCCGCACCAGTTGTCGGGCGGCCAGCGGCAGCGGGTGATGATCGCGATGGCGCTGGCCAACGGGCCGGAGCTGCTGGTCGCCGACGAGCCGACGACCGCGCTCGACGTGACGATCCAGGCGCAGATCCTCGACCTTCTGGCCGGGCTGAAGGCGCGCGAGAACCTGAGCCTTCTCTTCATCAGCCACGACCTCGGCATTGTCCGGCGGATCGCCGACCGGGTCTGCGTGATGCAGGGCGGCGAGATCGTGGAACAGGGGCCGGTGGCGGCGATCTTCGCCGATCCGCAGCATCCCTACACGCGAAAGCTGCTGGCGGCCGAACCGAAGGGCCGCCCCGATCCGGTGCCGGAGGGCGCGGCGGAGATCGTGCGGACCGAGGGGCTGCGCGTCTGGTTCCCGATCCGGCGCGGGCTGATGCGGCGCACGATCGGCCATGTGAAGGCGGTGAACGCCGCCACGATCTCGGTGCGCGCCGGCGAGACGCTGGGGATCGTCGGCGAGAGCGGGTCGGGCAAGACCACGCTGGCGCTCGGCCTGATGCGGCTGATCGAGAGCGAGGGGCCGATCCTCTATCTCGGCCAGGACATCTCGCGCTGGCCGGCGCGGGAATTGCGCCGGCTCCGCCGCGACATGCAGATCGTCTTTCAGGATCCCTACGGCAGCCTCAGCCCGCGAATGACCGCCGAACAGATCATCGCCGAGGGGCTTTCCGTCCACGGGATCGACAAGGGCCGCGACCCCCGCGCGCTGGTGGCGGGGATCATGGAGGAGGTCGGACTCGACCCGGCGACGATGGAGCGCTATCCGCACGAGTTCTCGGGCGGCCAGCGGCAGCGGATCGCGATTGCCCGGGCGATGATCCTCAGGCCGAAGGTGGTGGTGCTGGACGAGCCGACCTCGGCGCTCGACATGACCGTGCAGGTGCAGATCGTGGAGCTTCTGCGCGCGCTCCAGCGCAAATACGGGCTGGCCTATCTCTTCATCAGCCACGACCTGCGGGTGATCCGGGCGCTGGCCCACAAGGTGATCGTGATGAAGGCGGGCGATGTGGTGGAAGCCGGGCCGGCGGACGTCATCTTCGACGCGCCGCAGACCGCCTACACGCGCGAATTGATGGCTGCGGCCTTCGGGCGCGCCGCCGGCGGCCGATGAAGATCCTCTTCGTCCACCAGAATTTCCCCGGCCAGTTCCTGCATCTGGCCCCGGCGCTGGTGGCGCGGGGCCACACCGTCGTGGCATTGACCGACGAGGGCAACAAGCGGACCTCGCCGGTGCCGGTGATGCGCTACCGCAAGCCCGCGGCCTCGGCTGCCGAGGGGCTTGGCCGCACCTATGCCGAGGCCGCCGAGCGCGGCGCGGCGGTGGCGCGGGCGGCCGCCCAGCTTCGCCGCGACAAGGGCTTCGTGCCGGATGTCGTCTTCGGCCACGGCGGCTGGGGCGAGACGCTCTTCCTGCGCGAGGTCTGGCCCGAGGCGCGGCACCTGAGCTATGCGGAATTCTACTACGCCGCCCGCGGGCTCGACGCTGATTTCGACCCGGAATTCCAGGCGGCCGACCTTGGCCGGCGGCTGCGCACCTCGGCGCGCAAGGCCCATCTGATGATGGCGCTGGCCGAGGCCGATGCGGCGGTGGCGCCGACGCGTTGGCAGGCCTCGACCTTCCCGGCGCCCTGGCGCGACCGGATCAGCGTGATCCACGACGGCATCGACACCGACCGGGTGCGGCCCGATCCGGCGGCGCGGCTGGTGCTGCCGGACGGCCGGGTGCTGGCGGCCGGGGACGAGGTCCTGGGCTTCGTCAACCGCAACCTCGAGCCCTACCGCGGCTATCACATCTTCATGCGGGCGCTGCCGGCGGTTCTGAAGGCGCGGCCGGAGGCGCAGGTGGTGATCGTCGGCGGCGACGGCGTCAGCTATGGCCCGGCGCCGGGGGGCGGGCGGACCTGGAAGCAGGTCTTCCTCGACGAGGTGCGCGAGGGGCTCGACCTTTCCCGGGTGCATTTCCTCGGCCAGGTGCCCTATGCGCAGTTCCTGTCGCTTTTGCAGGTGGCGCGGGTGCACGCCTACCTGACCTATCCCTTCGTTCTGTCCTGGTCGCTGATGGAGGCGATGAGCGCGGGCGGGCTTGTCGTCGCCTCGCGCACCCGGCCGGTGGAGGAGATGATCCGCGACGGCGCGAACGGGCGGCTGGTGGATTTCTTCGACGTCGCCGGCTGGTCCGCGGCGCTGATCGAGGCGCTGGCGGACCCGGCGGCGGGCGCGGTGCTGCGCGAGGCGGCGCGGGCGACGATCGTCGATGGCTACGACCTCAGGCGCCACTCCCTGCCGCGGCTGGTGGCTTTCGTCGAGGGACAGGGCTGAGCCCCGACCGGGTCCCGGCACTTGGCCCCGGCGCCGGCTCAGACGGCGGGGCTGTGGCCGGCCTTCGACAGGTCGTAGGCGTCGAAGGCGCGGGCGATCATCCGGGTGAGCGGGCGCGCCTCGGCCGGGATGGCGATGCCCGCGGCGCTCACCGTGACCATGTCGCCGAATTCGCCCCGCGCCCGGTCGAACATCGCCCGAAGCTGCGCCTCGGTCGCGCCGAAGTCGCGCTTCATCTCGGCGGCGTCGATGCGGAAGTCGCACATCAGCGCCTCGATCATCCGCGCGCGCAGCACATCCTCGCCCTGGAAGCCGTGGCCCTTGACCGTGGCGTAGCGGCCGTCGCGCACCGCCTTGGTATAGGCCGAGGTCGAGGGCGCGTTCTGCGCGTAGCCCTGCGGGAAGCGCGAGATCGACGAGGCGCCGAGGCCCACCAGCACCGGGGCGGTGTCGTCGGTGTAGCCCTGGAAGTTCCGCCGGAGCCGGCCTTCGCGCGCCGCCACGGCAAGCCCGTCGGTCGGCAGCGCGAAATGGTCGATACCGATCTCGGCGTAGCCGTCGGCAACGAAGAGATCGCGCGCGGTCTCGAAAAGCCGCAAGCGTTCTTCCGGGCGCGGCAGCGCGTCGGACGGGATCATCACCTGCCGCCGCGCCATCCAGGGCACGTGGGCATAGCCGTAGAGCGCCACCCGGTCGGGGCCGAGCGAGAGCAGCTTCTGCACCGAGGCGGCGATGCGTTCGTTGTTCTGGTGGGGCAGGCCGAAGAGGATGTCGGCGTTGAGCGAGGCGATGCCGCGGGCGCGCAGCTTGTCGATGGCGAGTTTCGTCACCTCGAAGCTCTGGTCGCGGCCGATCGCCTCCTGGATCGCCGGGTCGAAGTCCTGCACCCCGATCGAGGCGCGGTTCATCCCCGCCGCCGCCAGCGCGTCGAGCCTTCCGTCGTCGATCTCGTTGGGGTCGATCTCGACCGAGAATTCGGCGTTCTCGCCCAGGGGCACGATGTCGAAGACGGCGCCCGCGACCTCGGCCATGACCTCGGGCGGCATCATCGTCGGCGTGCCGCCGCCCCAGTGGAGCCGCGACAGCGTCACGCCGCGCGGCAGGTCGCGGGCGAGGACCGCAAGCTCGGCGCGCAGCACCTCGGCGTAGGCGCGCACCGGATCGTCGGTGGCGGTGCCCTGGGTCCGGCAGGCGCAGAACCAGCAGAGCCTGCGGCAGAACGGCACGTGCATGTAAAGCGAGATGCGCGAGTTTTCGGGGATAGACCGGACCCAGCCGCGGAAGATCTCCGCGTCGACGGTCTGGTTGAAGTGCGGGGCGGTCGGATAACTCGTGTAGCGCGGGACGCGCGCGTCAAATAGTCCGAGCCGCGCGAGTTGCGATTCAGATGCCATGCACGTAGGTTTAGGAAACGCGGCGGCCCGCGACCTTGACATAAATCAAAGATCACGGATGACGATACACGAAGCCCTGCCCACCACCGTGCCGCAATGCGGTGCCTGCCCGATCCGCCACCGGGCCGTCTGCGCGCGCTGCGAGGCAGACGAGCTGGCGGCGCTCGACGCGCTCAAGTTCTACCGCAGCTTCGAGGCCGGGCAGACGCTGATCTGGGCCGGCGACCGGATGGAATTCGTGGCCTCGGTGGTCTCCGGCGTCGCGACGCTGACGCAGGTCATGGAAGACGGCCGCACCCAGACCGTCGGGCTTCTCTTCCCATCGGATTTCGTCGGCCGGCCGGGGCGGGAACGGGCGCCCTACAACGTCATCGCCACCACCGACCTCTTGATGTGCTGCTTCCGCAAGAAGCCGTTCGAGGAGCTGATGGCCCGCACCCCGGCAATCGGGCAGCGGCTGCTGGAGATGACGCTGGACGAGCTGGACGCGGCGCGGGAGTGGATGCTGCTTCTCGGCCGCAAGACCGCGCGGGAAAAGATCGCGAGCCTGCTGGCCATCGTCGCGCGGCGCGACGCGGCGCTGCATCTGCGCGCGCCGCAGGGCAAGATGGTCTTCGACCTGCCGCTGACGCGCGAGGCGATGGCCGACTACCTCGGCCTGACGCTGGAGACGGTGAGCCGGCAGATCTCGGCGCTGAAGCGCGACGGGGTCATCGAGCTGGAGGGCAAGCGGCATGTGACCGTGCCCGACTACAACCGGCTTCTGGAAGAGGCGGGCGACGACACCGACGGCGGCTTCGTCGGCTGAGGCGCGGCATGACGGAAGCCGATGCCGGCAGGTTCGCGATCTACCCCAGCCTGAGGGGCCGTGCCGTTCTGGTGACCGGCGGCGCCTCGGGGATCGGGGCCCGGATCGTCGCGGCCTTCGTCGCGCAGGGCGCGCGGGTGGCGTTCCTCGACCGCGACGAATTGGCCGGCCGCGAGGTGGCGGCAGAGACCGGGGCCGCCTTCGGCCTGTGCGACCTTCGCGACATCGCCGCGATGCAGGCGGCGATCGCCGGGCTTGCCGCCGGGACCGGCCCGTTCGGCGTTCTCGTCAACAACGCCGCGCGCGACGACCGGCATGACTGGCGGGAGGTGAGCGCGGACTACTGGGACGAGCGTTTCGCCACCAACCTCAGGCACATGTTCTTCGCCATCCAGTCGGTCGCGCCGGGGATGATCGCCGCCGGCGGCGGGTCGATCGTCAACATCGGCTCCAATTCCTGGTGGGAGGCGGTGGGCGGCCTGCCCGCCTATGCCACCGCCAAATCGGCGGTCCACGGCCTGACGCGGTCGATGGCGCGGGAGCTTGGCCGGCACCGCATCCGGGTGAACACGGTGGTGCCCGGCTGGATCATGACCGAGCGGCAGAAGGCGCTCTGGGTGACGCCCGAGAGCCTTGATGCCCATCTCCGGCGGCAGTGCCTGCCCGACCCGATCGCGCCGGACTTCGTGGCGCGGATGGTGCTGTTCCTGGGCTCCGACGATGCCGCGATGTGCACCGCCAACAACTACATGGTGGAGGCCGGCTCGATCTGATCGGGGCCCCCCGGCGGACGGGAGCGGTTCTGTGCACCGCCGCACAGCGTCTGTTCGCAAGCCCCGGCGGGGGCAGGCTTTTCCGCCCCTTTCGCCGCGGCTAGCCTGCCGCCGCCCGTGCGGAATGGTCCGCTGGCGCAAAGGAACCCAGTGATGAAGCTCTACTACTCTCCCGGCGCCTGTTCGCTGGCCTCGCATATCTCCCTGCACGAGGTGGGCCAGCCCTTCGAGATCGAGCGCGCCGACATCCGCGCCAAGGTCACGGCGAGCGGCGCCGATTTCCGCAAGATCAACCCCAAGGGCGCGGTGCCCGCGCTGGAGCTCGACAACGGCGAGGTGCTGACCGAGGGCGCGGCGATCATGCAGTATGTCGCCGACCGGGCGGGGGCGACGGAGTTCCTGCCGCCGGCCGGGACGCTGGAGCGCGCCCGGGTGCAGGAGATGCTGAACTATGTCGCCTCGGAAGTGCACAAGGCCTATTCGCCCTTCTTCAACCCGGCGCTGTCCGACGAGGCGCGGGCGCAGCAGAAGGCCGTCGTCGACGCCAGGCTCGGCTGGATCGAGGCCACGCTTTCCGACGGGCGGGACTTCCTGACCGGGGCGGGTTTCACCCCTGCCGACGCCTATCTCTTCGCGGTGACCAACTGGTCGGCCCATGTCGGCCACGACCTTGCGCCCTTCCCCCGTCTCAGGGCGCTGCGGGACCGGGTGGCGGCGCGCCCGGCGGTGCAGACCGCGCTCAGGGCCGAAGGGCTGGCGGCCTGACCGCGATCGCCTGCCCGTATGCGGCCGTTCCGCGACGGCGGCCCCGGTTCCCGGGGCCGCCGCACTGCTGTCGCTCAGTGTGCCATGAAGACCGGAACCTCGGCCATTTCCAGCATGTTGCGGGTGGCGCCGCCGAGGATCGCCTCGCGGAAGCGCGAATGCCCGTAGGCACCCATCACCACGAGGTCGGCGTTCTCGTCGCGGGTGTGGCGCAGGATCACCTCGGAGGTCCGGGGCAGCGTCTTGGCCAGCACCGAGACCTCGGCATGGACGCCGTGGCGCGCCAGATACTGCGACAGCATCCCGCCGGGGTCGGACCGTTCGGGGCCGTGGGCGGGCGGGTCGATGATGGTGATGTCGACCTCCTTGGCGGCCTTCAGAAGCGGCAGCGCCGCGCGGGCGGCGATCAGCGCCTCGTCGCTCTGGTTCCAGGCCAGCACGATGCGCTTGCCGAACTCTGCGCCGGTGAAGCCTTCGGGCAGCACCAGGACCGGCGCGTGCCCTTCGAACAGCGCCGCCTCGAGGATCGCCTCGGCGGCGGAACCACCGGCCTTGCCGTAGGGCTTGCCGAGGACGACGAGGTCCGAAAAGCGGGCGAGCATGGCGACCGGGCCGCCGAGCGCGCCGATCTGGGCGACCGCGGTATCGACGGCCCAGCGGATGTCTTCCGGTTCCAGCCGCGCGCGCACCGCCGCTTCGGCCGCCGAGGCCTCCTCCTTGGCCTGGTTGTAGGCCTCCTGGGTCAGGATCGCGGTGGCGCCGGCGTAGTAGTAGCCGGTCTGGGTCCGGTCCACGCCGATGCAGAGCACGTCGAGATGGGCATCCTCGCGCCGGGCCAGCGCGACCGCGCCCTCGAGCTGCGAGGCCGCCGCCGCGGGATCGGTCAATATCGTAAGAATGGACTTGAAGGCCATGAGGCGTCTCCTTTGCTGCGCGGGGCATCCTGCGATGACACTAGACACGACCGCAGTGTGGCGACTTTGACAAGGATCAATCACGTTCTTGGGGCGAGTTGACCCAAATCAAAGCAGGGGGCTGTGCCCGCAACCACAACGCGGGCCACACTCGAACTGCCCGCCTCAGGACGAATCGGGCGGACGAGACAAGACGAGGGAACGCTGACATGTGGGACTACATCAAGCTCGCCGTGCTGGGCGCCATCGCGGTTCTGGCCGCGATCGCGGCCAACCATGCGCGCGATCTGGCATACATGGTCAACGCGCTGACGGTGATGATCGCGGCCGCGCTGACCTTCCTCTGGGTTCTCCGGAACTCCGGCGACCACCGGCCGCAGCCGGTGAACGAATACAACGACGGCGTCGTCCGCGCGGGCGTGATCGCGACCGCGCTCTGGGGCGTGGTGGGGTTCCTCGTGGGCGTCACCGTCGCGTTCCAGCTTGCGTTTCCGCAGTTGAACCTTTCCGAGCTGATGGCCGGCTACACCAACTTCGGCAAGCTTCGCCCGCTGCACACCTCGGCGGTGATCTTCGCCTTCGGGGGCAATGCGCTGATCATGACGTCGTTCTACGTGGTCCAGCGGACCTCGGCGGCGCGGCTCTGGGGCGGCAACCTCGCCTGGTTCGTGTTCTGGGGCTACCAGCTCGTGATCGTGCTGGCGGCCACGGGCTACATCCTCGGCGCGACGCAGTCGAAGGAATATGCCGAGCCGGAATGGTATGTGGACTGGTGGCTGACCATCGTCTGGGTCGCCTATCTCGCGGTCTTCCTCGGCACGCTCGTCAAGCGCAAGGAACCCCACATCTACGTGGCGAACTGGTTCTACCTGTCGTTCATCGTGACCATTGCGATGCTGCATGTCTTCAACAACCTCGCGCTGCCGGTGTCGGTCTTCGGGTCGAAGTCGGTGCAGGTCTTCGCGGGCGTGCAGGATGCGATGACGCAGTGGTGGTACGGCCACAACGCGGTGGGCTTCTGCCTGACTGCCGGCTTTCTCGGGATGATGTACTACTTCGTGCCGAAGCAGGCCGGTCGCCCGGTCTATTCCTACAAGCTCAGCATCATCCACTTCTGGGCGCTGATCTTCCTCTACATCTGGGCCGGTCCGCACCATCTGCACTACACCGCGCTCCCGGACTGGGCCTCGACGCTCGGCATGGTGATGTCGGTGATCCTGTGG
>JAUQYB010000038.1 GCA_030837825.1 Albidovulum sp. | reverse complement strand
TAGTCTTGGAAAGCCCCATCGGCCTGCTCCTGCCAACAGAGCGCAGCCACCTCTTGCCCCGGCTTCACGGGTCGGGAGACGCTTACGCGTTTCTACCAACCAGGCCAGGTGCGTATGAGCCGCCCTTTTCCTGAACGAAGTGCGGGCGATATGGGGCACAACCTGACCGATGAAAAGGGTAGATTTGCGGCGCGCGGTCGTTATTATGACGACACACATGCACAAATCGACGGTGTTGCAGAATGGACGACCTTGACCGCACCATCCTTGGCCTTCTCGGCGCCGACGCCCGGATGTCGGTGGCCACGCTCGCGCGGCGGTTGAAGGTGGCGCGCTCCACCATCCAGGCGCGGCTCGAGCGGCTCGAATCCTCGGGCGTGATCGCGGGCTATACCGTCAAGCTCGGCGAGGCCGCCCGGCAAAGCCGCATCCGCGCCACGGTCCTCCTCACGATCGAGCCGCGGGCCCAGGCCAACGTGCTGTCGCGGCTGAAGTCGCTGCCGTCGGTCGAACGCATCCATACCACCTCGGGCCGGGTCGATCTCCTCCTCCAGGTCGCCGCCACCTCGACCACCACGCTCGACGAGGTGCTGGACCAGATCGGCGAGATGACCGGCGTGAAATCCTCCGAAAGCCTCATCCACCTCTCGACCAAGCTCGACCGCGCGGTCTAGCCCGGCGCTCCAGTCGGAAGAGATCGACGAACCGCTGGCCCGCCGCCGGATCGCCCCGGAACGCCACCGCACCCGCGCTGATCCACTCGACCAGCGGCTTCGTGCCGTAGATCACCGGCGCTAGCGCATTGGCGCTGCCGGCGAAGACGATGTCGCCCTCCGCCGCGCCCCGCTCCACCTCCCAGCGTCCCCGCAGCAGCGCGCCGCGGAACGTCTCGCGCCCGAGGTCGAAGCCCGCGCGCATCGCCACCGCCTTCGCCGCCCGCCGGTCGATCATCGCCGCCATCGACAGCATCAGCGCGGTCGGGCTGATCGGCTTCGCCGGGTCGTGCCCCGGCAGGCGCGCGCCGAACCGGCACAGCGCGTCGAGCACCGGGCGCGCCGCCCGTCCGGGCGCGGTCAGGTCGTAGACCTGCACGCCGGCGGGGTCGGGCAGGATTACCCGGCGCAGGAGCCCCCCCGCCTCCAGCCCCTCGAGCCGCTGGGTCAGGACCGAGGCGCTGATCCCCGGCAGGCCCGAACGGATCAGGGCGAAGCGCTTGGGCCCGAGCATCAGTTCGCGGATGACCAGGAGCGCCCAGCGGTCGCCGAGAAGGTCGAGCGCATGGGCGGCGATGCAGCCCTCGTCATAGACGCTGCGGGGTTTCGGGCGCGGGGTTTCGCCGAGGGAAGTCATCTTTTCAGACCGATGGTTGCTTTTTCCTACTTATGCGCCCAGCATGGGTGCGCGCAACAGGAAAGGACTCGCCATGCCCTACATCGATGGATTCGTCATCCCCGTGCCCACCGCCAAGCGCGAGGACTTCCGCGCGCATGAGGCGAAATGGTGGCCTGAATTCCGCAAGATGGGGGCGCAGACCCTCGTCGTCGGCTGGGGCGACGACGTGCCGCCCGGCAAGCGGACCGATTTCTTCCGCTCGATCGAGGCGAAGGACGACGAAACCGTGGTCTTCTGCTGGATGACCTGGCCCGACAGGGCGACGCGGGACGCCGCCTACCGGAAGATGGAGGAACAGTCGAAGACCGACCCGGCGATGATGCCCGAGGCCATGCCCTTCGACGGCAAGCGGATGATTTACGGCGGGTTCGAGACGATCCTGATGGAAGGGAGCGCCGGATGACCGATCACGGAGCCCCCTGCTGGTATGAACTGTCCACCACCCCCGGCAAGCTGGGCGAGGCCGGGGCATTCTACGCGAAGGTGCTCGGCTGGACCTTCGCCGACGCCGGGATGGACGGGTTCGACTACCGTCTCGCCAGCATCGACGGCGCGATGGTCGCCGGCGCGATGGACATGCCGGCGGACGCGGCCGGGATGCCGCCGATGTGGCTGGTCTACTTCGCCGTCGACGATGCCGACCGCGCCGTGGCGCAGATGGCGGCGGCCGGCGCCCGGGTCCACCGCCCGGTCACGCCGATCCCCGGCACCGGCCGCTTCGCCGTCCTCGGCGACCCGCAGGGCGCGGGCTTCGGCATCCTCGAGCCCGCGCCGATGCCCGGGGGCGGAGGGGCAGAGGGCGGGGCAGACGACGGGGCGGACGGCGGCGCCGGCCGCGCCTTCGACCAGAAGAAGGCCGGCCACGGCAACTGGCACGAACTTGCCACCACCGACCCCAGGGCGGCGATGGCCTTCTACACCGGGGCCTTCGGCTGGCGGCCGTCCAGAAGCATGGACATGGGCGAGATGGGCAGCTACGACCTCTTCGCCCGCAACGGCGCCGACATCGGCGGAATGATGCGGCTCCAGCCCGGCGGCGCACCCGCGCCGCACTGGCTGCCCTATTTCGGCGCCAACGGCATCGACCTGGCGATCGCCCGGATCAAGGCGGCGGGCGGCAGCGTGCTGCACGGTCCGGCCGAGGTGCCCGGCGGCGCCTTCATCGCCGTGGCGCGCGACCCTGAAGGCGCGCAGTTCGCCGTCGTCGGCCCGAAGGAGACGACGTCATGACCAGACACCGGATGGCGACCTGCCTGTGGTTCGACGGCAATGCCCGCGAGGCGGCGGAGTTCTATGCCGCCACCTTCCCCGACAGCCATGTCGGGCGCGGCCTCGACTCCCCGGCCGACAACCCCTCCACGCCGGCAGGGCAGGAATTGACCGTCGAGTTCACCGTCCTCGGCCAGCCCGTCCTCGGCCTGAACGGCGGCCCGGCCTTCAGGTTCAACGAGGCGGTGTCGTTCCAGGTCTACACCGACACCCAGGAGGAGACCGACCGCTACTGGAACGCC
Source organism: Albidovulum sp. (assembly GCA_030837825.1). Lineage (GTDB taxonomy): Bacteria > Pseudomonadota > Alphaproteobacteria > Rhodobacterales > Rhodobacteraceae > Albidovulum. The sequence goes on along the minus strand of JAUQYB010000038.1, from coordinate 57,352 downwards.
ATCACCGGCGGCGGCGGAAAGGCGAGCGACTGCGGCTGGTGCCAGGACCGCTTCGGCGTTTTCTGGCAGATCACGCCGCGGGCGCTGATGCAGGCGATCAGCGACCCCGACCGCGCCGCCGCAAAACGTGCCATGCAGGCGATGATGACGATGCAGAAGATCGACATCGCCACGATCGAGGCGGCGCGCAGGGGCTGAGCGCAGGGGCTGAGCGCAGGGCTGAGCGCAGCGGCCGACCCCCGCTCAGCCCAGAAGCCTCAGCCGCCGGAAGAGCCAGATCTGGAAGCCGCAGATCGTCAGCAGCAGCGCGCAGACCGCCCAGAAGGCCCAGGGCACGTCCGCCCCCGGCACGCCGCCGACATTGATCCCCAAAAGCCCGGTCAGAAGCCCCAGCGGCAGGAAGATCGCCGCCACCACCGACAGCACCAGCATCTGCCGGTTCATCGCCTCGGCACGGATGTCGACCACCTGGTCGCGCACCACCTGCGCCCGGTCGCGGATCGCGTCGAGGTCCTCGCCCAGCCGCGTCACCCGCTCGGCCGCCTCCCTCAGCCGGCTGCGGTCGCGGTTGGTCAGCCAGCCCAGTTCCTCGATCTCCAGCGTCGTCAGCGCGTCGCGCTGCGGGAACATGAAGCGCCTGAGCACCGAGGAGACCCGCCGCACGTCGGCAAGCTCGCGCCGCAGGTCGCCGTCCACCCGCGCGCCCACCGCCTCCTCCAGGTCGTCGAGCCTCTCGTTCAGCGTCGCCACCACCGGCTCCGCCCGGTCGGCGAGCCTCAGCGCGATCCGCGCGATCAGGTCGCCCTGCGTCACCGGCGCGCGCGCCGGCCGCATCCCTTCGCGCACGTCGTCGAGCGCATGGAGCGGCCGGCGCCGGCAGGAGACGATGGCGTGGTCGGTCACGCAAAGCCGCAGCGAGACCATGTCCTCGGGCTCCGCCCCGGGGTTCAGGTTCACGCCCCGCAGGTTCATCAGCACCATCTCGCCGTGCACCGTGCAGCGCGGCCGCGTCTCCTCCGCCGTCAGCGCCGCGAAGGCGATCGGGTCCAGCCCGGCCTCCTGCAGCCACTGAAGCCCGGCGGGGCTGGAAAAGTCGACGCCGACCCAGACGAAGCCGGTCGCCGGCGCCAGGTCGGCGACCCGCCGCCCCTCGGGCGCCACCGCCTCGGCCCCGCCCGCCCCGTCCATCACGAAGGCCGTCACCTCGTCCATCGCCACCTCCCGCCCGGTCGGCGCCAGACTGCCCTGTCCGGCCGGTCTTGTCACCTGCCCGGCCCCTTCCCCTCGCGCCGCCCTTTCGCTAAGGGAAACCGTCAAACGGAAACGGGACGCCCGCGATGCCGATGGAAAAGACCTTCAACGCCGCCGAGGCCGAGGAACGCCTCTACAAGGCCTGGGAAAAGGCCGGGGCCTTCAAGGCCGGCGCCAATGCCAGGCCGGGGGCCGAAACCTTCTGCATCATGATCCCGCCGCCGAACGTCACCGGCTCTCTCCACATGGGCCACGCCTTCAACAACACGTTGCAAGACATTCTCGTGCGCTGGCACCGGATGCGGGGGCATGACACGCTCTGGCAGCCGGGGCAGGACCATGCCGGCATCGCCACCCAGATGGTCGTCGAACGCGAACTGGCGAAAGCGGGCAATGTCGGCCGCCGCGAGATGGGGCGCGAGAAGTTCCTGGAAAAGGTCTGGGAATGGAAGGGCCAGTCCGGCGACACGATCATCACCCAGTTGAAGCGCCTCGGCGCCTCCTGCGACTGGTCGCGCAATGCCTTCACCATGTCCGGCGCCCCCGGCGCCCCGGCGGGAGAGGAGGGCAACTTCCACGATGCCGTCATCAAGGTCTTTGTCGACCTCTATCACAAAGGCTACATTTATCGCGGCAAACGCCTCGTCAACTGGGACCCGCATTTCGAAACCGCGATCTCCGACCTCGAGGTCGAGAATATCGAGGTGCCCGGCCACATGTGGCACTTCAAGTATCCGCTCGCCGGCGGCCAGACCTATGAGTATGTCGAAAAGGACGAAGAGGGACGCGTCACCCTGCGCGAGACGCGCGACTATATCTCCATCGCCACCACACGGCCCGAGACGATGCTCGGCGACGGCGCGGTGGCGGTTCACCCGTCGGATGAACGCTATGCGCCAATCGTCGGGAGACTCTGCGAAATTCCGGTGGGGCCGAAGGAACACCGCCGGCTGATCCCGATCATCACCGACGACTATCCCGATCCGAAATTCGGCTCGGGCGCGGTCAAGATCACCGGCGCGCACGACTTCAACGACTATGGCGTGGCGAAGCGGAACGGCATCCCCTGCTACCGGCTGATGGACACCAAGGCGCAGATGCGCGCCGATGGCGTCCCCTATGCCGAGGCCGCCGCCACCGCGCTCGCCGTCGCCCGCGGCGAACAGAGCCTCACCGAGGCCGAGGCCGACGCGCTGAACCTCGTTCCCGACGATCTGCGCGGTCTCGACCGCTTCGAGGCCCGCCGCCGCGTGGTCGACCAGATCACCGCCGAGGGCCTTGCCGTCACTACCTTGCAAAAATCCATCGACAAGGAAACCGGCGCCGAGCACCTGGAGCGCGTGCCGCTCGTCGACGCCAAGCCGATCACCCAGCCCTTCGGCGACCGCTCCAAGGTCGTCATCGAGCCGATGCTGACCGACCAGTGGTTCGTCGATACGGCGAAGATCGTCGGCCCCGCTCTCGATGCCGTCCGCAAGGGCATGGCGGCGCAAGAGGCGGGGACTTTCAATGAGAAGGCCGGCTACACCCGCATCCTCCCCGAACGCGACGCCAAGACCTATTTCCACTGGCTCGAGAACATCGAGCCCTGGTGCATCTCCCGCCAGCTCTGGTGGGGGCATCAGATTCCGGTGTGGTATGGGCCGAACATTCCCAAGGGCGGTTATCTTCGGGGACCAGAAGATGACGGGGATGGCTTCAAATTTTTCTGCGCTGCCAATCAATCGGAAGCGATCGCCAGTGCACAGCAGTTCTATGGACCAGAAGTAGAGGTCGTTGTTGACAACGACTGGAGCGGTTTCCGTCAGATAACGTGGTACTCGATACCCGCCGCTCTTGAGAATGGCGGCGGTCAAGTCAGGCGAGTTGTCTTGTCGCGCGACCCCGACGTCCTCGACACCTGGTTCTCCTCCGGCCTCTGGCCGATCGGCACCCTCGGCTGGCCCGAGGAGACGGAGGAACTGAAGAAATACTTCCCCACCGATGTCCTCGTCACCGGCTTCGACATCATCTTCTTCTGGGTCGCCCGGATGATGATGATGCAGCTTGCCGTCGTCGATCAGGTCCCGTTCCACACCGTCTATGTCCACGCCCTCGTCCGCGACGAGAAGGGCCGGAAGATGTCGAAGTCCCTGGGCAACGTCATCGACCCCCTGGAGCTGATCGACGAATACGGCGCCGATGCGCTGCGCTTCACGCTCACCGCGATGGCCGCGATGGGGCGCGACCTCAAGCTCTCGAAGGACCGCATTGCGGGCTATCGCAACTTCACCACCAAGCTCTGGAACGCGACCCGCTTCGCGGAGATGAACGGCGCGCTGCGTCGGGACAGTGTCGGGACGGAAAACCGACGCGAAACCGACGCGAAACATACCGTCAACCGCTGGATCATCGGCGAGACGGCGCGGGCGCGCATCGCCGTCGACGAGGCGCTCGGCCAGTTCCGTTTCAACGACGCCGCCAGCACCCTCTATGCCTTCGTCTGGGGCAAGGTCTGCGACTGGTATGTCGAATTCGCCAAGCCGCTGATGGACGGCGACCATGCGGCGGAGACCCGCGCGACGATGGCCTGGGTGCTCGACCAGTGCTACGTGCTCCTCCACCCGATCATGCCCTTCATCACCGAGGAGCTTTGGGCGCTGACGGGGACGCGGGCGAAGATGCTCGTGCACGCCGACTGGCCCGCCTATGGCGCTGAACTCATTGACGAAAGCGCCGACCGGGAGATGAACTGGGTGATCTCACTCATCGAGGAAATCCGCTCCGCCCGTGCCCAGATGCGGGTGCCGGCGAGCCTGAAACTCCCCCTGGTGATGACCGCGCTCGACGACCGCGGCCGTGCCGCCTGGGCCGCCAACGCGCCGATGATCGAACGGCTCGCCCGTCTCGACGGGATGGCCGAGGGCGCGGCGCCGAAAGGCTCCGTCACCATCGCGGTGGAAGGCGGCAGCTTCGCCCTGCCGCTCGCCGGCGTCATCGACATCGCCGAGGAAAAAGCCCGCCTTTCCAAGACATTGGAGAAACTCGAGAAGGATGCGGGCGGGCTGCGCGGGCGGCTCGCGAACCCCAGGTTCGTCGACAGCGCGCCCGAGGAGATCGTCGAGGAGACCCGCGAGAAGCTGCGCCTCGGCGAGGACGAGGCCGCAAAGCTCGCGGCCGCGCTCAAGCGCCTCTCGGACCTCGTCTGAGCGTCTCCGTTGCCCCAATTCCCTCGGGGGTCCGGGGGTGAAACCCCCGGCCGGCTGCTCATGCCAGGTCGGACGGGACCAGCGGCGGCGCGTCGTCGTGGCGCGGGACGGTCTGGCGCTCGATCCTGCGCCAGACCTTCGGCGGCTCCGCCCCCCGGTGCAGGGCCCGGATCGCCCGGCTCACCGTATCGTCGGCCTTGGTCCGCCGCGCGAGGTGGCGGGCGTAGTCGACCCAGGTCGAGACATAGTATTTCTCGCTCCACAGCTCCGGCCGGTCCAGGTCGCGCAGCAGCGACCAGCGCCGCGCCCCGTCGCGGATGCGGATGCGGCGGCGCTCCTGCATCAGCGCCAGGAACTCCGGCACGTCGACCTGCGCCACCTCGTAGTCCACCATGACGAAGATCGGCCCGCTGCGGGCGCGCAGGTCGATCCGCGGCTGGGCTGCGGTGATCAGGCCGAGAGGTGACAGGTCCAGTTCCCCGAATTCGCTCACCCGCAGCACCCAGCCCGCAAGGCCCCCGGCGACCAGCAGGGCGGACGCCGCCAGAAGAGCGGCCGCGGTGCTCGCCTCGTCTGACAGCCAGCCCCAGCCCCAGGCGCCCGCCGCCATGCCGCCGAAGGTCGCCATCTGGTAGAAGGCCAGCGCCCGACCCAGCACCCAGCGCGGCGTCGAAAGCTGAACCGTGGTATTGAAGAGCGAAAGCGCCATCACCCAGCAGGCTCCGGCAAGGAAAAGCGCCGGCACGACCGCCCAGGCGACGGGCAGCAGCGCCAGCACCGCCGCCGCCAGCGCGAAGCCCGCGAATCCGATCTCCACCACCCGCTCGTTGCGAAGGGCCGCCCGAAGCCGCGCGTTCATCAGCACGCCGCCGATCGCGCCCAGCCCGAAACAGCCGAGGAAGACCCCGTAGGTGAAGGCCGTGCCGCCCATCGTGTCGCGGGTGTAGACCGGCAAGAGCGCCATGACCGAAGAGGCACCGGCACCGAACAGCGCCGCCCGCGCCATGACCCGGATCAGCGCCGGCGACATCACCATGTAGCGGAACCCCGCGCCGATCGCCGGCGCCACGCCTTCGCGCGGCAGCGACAGGTCGCGCTCCACCGGCGGAAGGCGGGCGATGCCGAAGATGAAGGCCACGTAGCTCGCGGCATTCACCGCGAAGGCCGCGGCGACGCCGGCCGCCGCGACGATGGCGCCGCCGATCGCGGGCCCGACCGAGCGCGCGAGGTTGAAGCCCATCGAGTTCAACCCCACCGCGCCCGGCACCTCGTCGCGCGGGACGATGTCGCCGATCGAGGCCTGCCAGGATGGGTTGAACAGCGCCCCGCCGCAGCCGATGAGGAAGGTGAACGACAGCAGCAGCCAAGGCGTCAGGCCCCCGCCCCAGGCCACCACCGCCAGCGCGACCGAGACCGCGAACATGAAGACCTGTGCCGTCAGCATGATCCGCCGGCGGTCGAAATTGTCGGCAAGCGCCCCCGAGACGAGCGAGAAGACCATGATCGGCAGCGTGTTCGACGACTGCACCAGCGCCACCATCGAATGGCTCGCGGTCAGGCTTCCCATCGCCCAGGCCGCGCCCACTGCCTGGATCAGCGAGCCGAGGTTCGACACCTGGCTGGCCAGCCAGAGCTCGCGGAAGGTCCGGTTACGAAGCGGCGCGAGAGTGGCGGAGGCGGCGATGGGTCTTCTCCCGGCGCTGGATCTGACTTGGCCTTTTCTGCGCCGCGCCCGCGGGAAGGGCAACCCCCGAAGGCGCTTGCCGGACGCCCCGCTTTCTGCTTCTCCTCGCGCCATGACCGGACCGCGTTACATCCCGCTTGTCGAAAGCCTTCCTGCCGCCGTCCCCTTCGTGGGCCCCGAGGCCCAGGAACGTGCCCGCGGCCGCCCCTTTACCGCCCGCCTCGGCGCCAACGAAAGCCTCTTCGGCCCCTCGCCCCGCGCCGTGGAGGCGATGGCCCGCGCCGCCCGCGAGGTCTGGATGTATGGCGACCCGGAATGCCACGACCTCCGCGCGGCCCTTGCCGCCCATCACCGGGTCGGGCCGGGCAACATCGTCGTCGGCGAGGGGATCGACGGGCTGCTCGGCTATCTCGTGCGGATGCTTGTCGGCCCCGGCGATCCCGTGGTGACCTCGGACGGCGCCTACCCGACCTTCAACTTCCACGTCGCGGGCTTCGGCGGGGCGCTCCACAAGGTGCCCTACCGGGGCGATTTCGAGGACCCCGACGCGCTTCTTGCGAAGGCCGCCGGGACCGGGGCGAAGCTTCTCTATCTCGCCAATCCCGACAATCCGATGGGCTCGGCCCATCCGGCCGAGACCATCCGGCGGATGATCGAGGCGGTGCCCGAGGGCACGCTTGTCGCCCTCGACGAGGCCTACATCGATCTCGCCCCCGAAGGCACCGCGCCCGAGATCGAGCCCGAAGACCCGCGGGTGATCCGGCTGCGGACCTTTTCCAAGGGCTACGGCATGGCCGGGCTTCGCGTGGGGTATGCCATTGCCGCAGCGCCGCTGATCGCCACCTTCGACCGCATCCGCAACCATTTCGGCACGGGCCGGATCGCCCAGGCCGGCGCGCGCGCCGCCCTCGCCGACCAGGCCTGGCTCGCCGGCGTGAGGACCGGGGTCGCCGCGGCGCGCGTGGAACTTGCCCGGATCGCGGCGGCGAACGGGCTGGTCGCCCTGCCCTCTGCCACCAATTTCGTCACCATCGACTGCGGCGCCGACGGCAGCTTCGCCCGCCGCGTGCTGGCCGAGCTCGGCCGGCGCGACATGTTCGTCCGCATGCCCTTCGTCGCTCCGCACGACCGCTGCATCCGGGTGAGCTGCGGCCGCGCCGAGGACCTCGCCCGCTTCGCCGAGGCCCTGCCGCAGGCACTCGCCGCCGCGCGCGGCTGATCCGCCGTCAAGCCCGGCCAGGCCGGGCGGTCAGCACGGCCAGGGCAGCGAGTAGGTCTTGACGTTGGTGAAGAACCTTATGGCTTCCGTGACGCCTTCCTTGACGCCGTTGCCGCTGTCCTTGATGCCGCCGAAGGGCGAAGTTTCGATCCGGTAGCCGGGCTGTTCCCAGATGTTGACCGTGCCCACGTCGAGCCCCTCGATGAAGGCCTGCATCCGGCGGAAATCGTTGGTACAGACGCCCGAGGACAGGCCGAAGGGGGTGGAGTTCGAGATCCGCATCACCTCGGCATCGTCGTCGGGGACGCGCACGATGGGGATGATCGGGCCGAAGGTTTCCTCCATCACCAGCTCGCTGTCATGGGGCACATGGTCGACGACGATCGGCGGCAGCAGCGCACCCTTGCGGCCGGGGTCGTAAAGCACTTTCGCCCCCTGATCGACGGCCATGTAGACGCGCTTCTCGAACAGCGCCGCGGCCTTGTCGTGAATCACGCAGCCAAGCTCGGTCTCGGGGTCCATCGGGTCGCCGAAGCGGATGGCCCTGGCTTTGGCCAGCACCATCGGCACGAAGCGGTCGGCGACGCTTTCCTGCACCAGGATGCGCTTGACCGCCGTGCAGCGCTGGCCCGAGTTACCCGTGGCGCCGGCCACCGCGATGGTGGCGGCCTTTTCCAGATCGGCATCGTCAAGGTCGTTGAGGATGATGATCGGGTCGTTGCCACCCAGTTCCAGCGCCTGGCGCTTGTAGACGGCTTTCGCCGCGATCATCTTGCCCACCGGCACGCCGCCGGTGAAGGTGATGATGTCGATGTTTTCATTGGTGATCATCTCGTCGCCGATATCGGCCGGCAGGCCGGTGACGATCTGGAACATCTCGGGCGGCAGGCCGGCCTCGTAGAGGATATCGGCCAGCGCGATGGCGGTCAGCGGCGTCAGTTCGGTCGGCTTGCAGACCATGCAGTTGTTGGTGGCGATCGACGGCGCGATCTTGTGGCTGACCATGTTCAGCGGATGGTTGAAGGGCGTGATCGCCGAAATCGCGCGCACCGGCTCGCGCTTGGTGTAGATCTTGCGGTCCTTGCCGTTGTGGGTCAGGTCGCAGGAGAATATCTGCCCGTCGTCGTTCAGCGCCTGCGCGGCGGCGAAGGTATAGACATCCTGCGCGCGCTTGGTCTCATAGACCGCGTGCTGCCAGCAGATGCCAAGCTCCAGCACCAGCCATTTCGCCAGATAGTCCCGCCGCTCGCCGATCAGCTCGCCCGCGCGCTTCAGGATCTGGCTGCGTTCGTAGCGGGTCAGCTTCGGCCGGTAGTCGGCCGCGATCCGGAAGGCGCGAGCCGCATGTTCGGCGGTGCCGGCCGGCACCGTCCCCACCACCTCGCCCGTATAGGGATAGCGGACCTCGATCACCCTTTGGGTGAAGACCCTCTCGCCGCCGATCCGCATGCCTTCGTGGCGGGGCTCGATCCTGGCCATGTCGTTTCCCATCTCAGAGCGCCGCCGCCGTAGTCGCGTAGAGGAAGGCGTCGAAGTTGCGCAGGACGGGCGCGCCCGGCAGGTCGAGCCTGCGGTTGACGATGAAGGGCACCTCCCGTTCGGTCAACCCGCCGTGGCTGCGCAAGGGTTCCTTCAGCGCGGCAAGGTCGTGGCGGTGCGCCGAGGTGCCGATGGTCATGTTCTCGCCCGAGATCATCACGATGTCGCCGATCCGGTCGGCGGGCAATTCGAACCGCTTCACCGCCTCCTCGCGGTCGACGACCAGCGTCATCCCGGGCAGCGCCGCGAGCCGGGCCATGATCGCGGCCCGGTCCGCACCCGCCGGCAGATAGGCGGTGGCGAAGGAGCCGAGCGCGCCGTGGTGGACGACGTAGGGGTCGGTGATCGGCAGGATCACGCGGGCCGCGCCCTTGCCGAGCCAGCCGTCGAGCACGTCCTGCACATAGATGACGGCGGGCGTGCCGTCGGCCTTGTGCTTGGGCTTCATGCCGTGGTCGGCGGTGACGACGATCGCGGCGCCGAGCGCGTGAAGCTCGGCCAAATAGCAGTCGAACATGGCGTAGAAGTCCTTCGCCCCCTTCTCCTCGGGCGCGAACTTGTGCTGGATGTAGTCGGTCGTCGACAGATACATCACGTCGGGCTTCCACTCCTTCAGCAGCTTCACGCCGGCGGCGAAGACGAATTCCGACAGGTCCGCCGAGTATACCTCGGGCACCGGCCGGCCGAGCCATTTCGAGACGTCCTCGATCCCGTTCTCGGCCTTCGTCGCCTTGTCCGACCGCTCTGAGGAGAAGCAGATCGCCCGGTCGTCGTCGAAGCTCAGCCCCGCGCCCAGCAGCGCGCGCAGCTTGTCCTTGGCGGTGACGACCGCGACCCGGGCACCGGCATTGTAGAACTCGGCAAAGACCGTCGGCGCGCGCAGGAAGCGCACGTCGTTCATCATCACCTCCTGCCCGGTTTCGGGCTCATAAAGGTAGTTGCCGCAGATGCCATGCACGGCAGGCGGCCGGCCGGTGGCGATCGACAGGTTGTTGGGGTTGGTGAAGGAGGGGATCACGGAATGGGCCAGCCGGTCGGTGCCGGTCTCGCGGATGCGCTTCAGGGTCGGCATCAACCCCTCGGCGATGGCGACCTCCAGATAGGCGGGCTCGCACCCGTCAAGGCAGATGGCGATGGCCGGCACCTTCGGCCAGGGATAGAGGCGGCCGTTGGCCTGAACGGGGGAATGGTCGGTCATGTCGTTTCCTTATCAAGTCCGGTGGCCGCGTCAGGCGGCAAGTTTGGCGCGTTCGGCAAGGGCGGCCGCGGGCGGCGCGGCGCTTTTCACCCCCATTTCGGCAAGGGCCTCGCCGGCGGCGGCCACGACCTTGCGCATCACATGGTCATCCATCCGGCCGATGCAGCCGATGCGGAAGCTTTCCACCACCGTCAGCTTGCCCGGATAGATGATGAAGCCCTTCTGCTTCATCTTGTCGTAGAAATCGGCGAAGACGAATTTCGGATCGGCCGGGCAGAAGAAGGTGACGATGATCGGCGAAAGCCAGCGGTCCTTGAGCAGCGTCTCGAAGCCCAAGGCCCGCATCCCGCCCACCATCACGTCGCGGTTGCTTGTGTAGCGCGCGCCGCGCCCGGCGACACCGCCCTCGGCGGCATGGATCTCCAGCGCCTTGAGGAAGGCCGCGACGACATGGGTCGGCGGGGTATAGCGCCACTGGCCGGTCTTTTGCAGATAGGCCCATTGCGCATGGATATCGAGCGCGAGCGAATGGCTGTTGCCCTTGGCGGCCTCAAGCTCCGACTTGCGGGCGATGACGAAGCCGAAACCCGGCACGCCTTCGATGCACTTGTTGGCCGAGGAGACCATCGCCTCGTAGCGGATGCGGTTCACGTCGAGGTCGATCGCGCCGAAGGCGGACATCGAGTCGATCAGGAGCTTGCGGCCGCGGGCATGGACGGCCTCGGAAATCTCGGCGACCGGGTTCAGGATGCCCGAGGAAGTCTCGCAATGGATGGCGATGACATGGGTGATCGCCGGATCGGCATCCAGCGCGGCGGCAACCTCGTCGCCCCGCGGCGGCATGTAGTCGCCCTTGTCGATCAGCGTGAACGCGCGGCCGAGGTATTTCATCGTTTCGGCCGCGCGCAAGCCGTAGGCGCCGTTCGCCAGCACCAGCACCTTGCCGCCCGGCGGCACGAAGCTGCCCAGCATCGCCTCGACGCAGTAGGAGCCCGAGCCCTGCAACGGCACGCAGGCGAATTCGCCCCTGGTGTCCCCCGCCAGCGCGACAAGCTGGTCGCAGAGCGATTTGGTCATGGCGCGGAAATCGGCGTCCCAGGACCCCCAGTCGCGCAGCATCGCCTCCTTGACCTCATAGGCCGTGGTCAGGGGGCCGGGAGTCAGAAGATAGGGCTCGCCGAGACGGGGCGACGGTAGGGGCGGGGCGGAGGTCGACATGGCTGCTCCCGATGGCAGAGATGTTTTCGCACCCGGTGTCGCATGGACAAAGATATTCGTAAAATCGTTATTTCATATCCTTTCATCAATTCTTCTGTTGATTTAGGCGCGACCGGGCCCGCCGCGCGGCATTGCATGCCATAGACAGAATCGTTAGTTTTCGTAGCTGCATAACATTCGCCGATGACACGTCGCCCTGCCCATGCGCTACGTCCAGCTCCGCGCCTTCCACAACGTCGCAATCTGCGGCGGCTTCTCGCGCGCGGCCGAAGAGCTTCGGCTGACCCAGCCGGCAATCTCGGACCAGGTGCGCAGGCTCGAGGAGGAATACGACGTCCTTCTCTTCAACCGCCACAAGAAGCAGGTCGTCCTGACCCAGGCCGGCGAACGCCTGCTGGAGATCACCCGCCGTCTTTTCGACAACGAGCAGCAGGCGCTGGACCTCCTGTCCGAAACCCGCGCGCTGAGGTCGGGCAGCCTGCGGATCGTCGCCGACGCCGCCCACCACCTGCTGAACATTCTCGGCAGGTTCCGGCAGCGGTTTCCCGGCGTCCGCATCACGGTGCGGGCCGGCAACACCGAGACGATCATCGACAGCCTATACAGATACGAGGCCGATCTGGGCGTGATCGGCGAGGTTCCCGAAACCAGGGACTTCGAGCATGTCCATCTCGGCGCCGCGCCGATCATCGCCTTCGTGGCGGTGCACCATCCCCTCGCCCGGGAAAAGGTGCTGACGTTCGCGCAACTGATCCAGTCTCCGCTCGTCCTGCGCGAACGCGGCTCCCGCACCCGCGCCAAGCTCGAGGAGGCGGCGGCGATGGCGGGCGTCTCGCTCCAGCCGGCGATCGAGGCCGAGGGACGCGAGGCGGTGCGCGAGATCGTCGCCTCCGGGGCGGGCGTGGGCTTCGTCTCCGCCGCGGAGTTCGGCGAAGATGCGCGGCTGGTCGCGATTCCGGTCGCCGGCGCCGAGGCCGTGCGGATGGACGAGGCGCTGATCTGCCTGCGCGAACGGCGCAACGGCAAGCTGGTGCAGGCCTTCCTAGAGGTCGCCGGCGAGGTGGCGCGGTCCTGACGGTGGCGTGGCAGGCCCGCTGCCTCCACCTCTCCCCGCAGCGGCCCGGGGGCGATCCTCCGCTTCGTGACCGGGATCGTGCGTCCGACTGTGGCCGCCCTTCCCCGCCGGCGTCATCCGCCGCGCCCTGCCCCCAGCATCCAGTCCGCTAGGATCCGGGCGGCGGCGCGGCGCGGGCTGGCCGCGTTCAGGCGCAGGAAATACGAGGAATGGAGGCTGAAGTCCCCGTCGAGCACGGGCACCAGCCGCCCGTCCGCCAGATAGGCGTCGATCAGCGGGCGGCGGCCGAGGATGAGCCCCTCACCCCGGCAGGCCGCCTCGATCGCCATGTTGAGCCCGTCGAGCGTCACCACCGGCGCGGGCGGCGGGCAGCCGGGCGCGAAGCGGCGCAGCCAGCGGTGCCAGTTGTTGGCATAGCCGAGGATGTCGATCAGCGCGCAGCGCGCAATTCCGGCGGGGCTGGCGATCGGGCCGGACCGTTCCAGATACGCCGGCGCGCCGACCGGAAAGATTTCCGCCCGCCACAGAAGCCGCGTCTCGGCGTCGGTGGCATGGTCCTCGGCCGCGCGATAGATCGTCAGGTCCGCCTGCGGCGACTGTCGGCGATCGGGGTAGAGGTCGAGCGTCTGGATGCGGATGTCGGTTCCCGGATGGGCGCGGTGGAAGGCGCCGAGCCGGGGCGCCAGCCATTGCGAGGCGACGCTGGGCGTGCAGCGGACCGATACCATCCTGCGGCTCTCGGCGGGGAAGATCTGCCCGGTCACCGCATCCAGCCGGTCCAGCACCTCGCGCACGACAAGGTGATAGGCAAGGCCGCGCTCGCTGAGCGAAAGCGCACGGTTGCGCCGGATGAAGAGATCCGAGCCGAGTGCCTGTTCCAGCTTGGCGATCTGCTGGCTGATCGCGGCCTGCGTCAGGTTCATCTCCTCCGCTGCCGCGGAAAAGCTCAGATGCCGCGCCGCCGCGTCGAAGGCGCGCAGGTAGTTGAGCTTGACCTGACGAGACATCCCGCGCCGCCAAATAAGAGAATCTTATGCGAAGCTGCATGAAACGCCGTTTGATCGCAAGTCGGTTCCGGCACAGATTCCGCCTGCAATCCCCGGGAGGATCGCCATGCAGTATTTCACCTTCCTCGATCCCCGCGACCTCGACCGCATCCACGAGGCCTCGCTTGAAATCCTGAACGAGGTCGGCCTTCTGGTCCGCAACGCCAAGGCGCGCCGGCGCTTTGCTGAACATGGCGCGCGGGTGGATGAGGCGACCGAGCGCGTGACCATCCCGCCCGAGGTGGTGGAGCGTCACCTGGCGATGGTGCCGCCGACGATCACGCTGCGCGGCCGCGATCCGAAATACGATGTGACCTTCCCCCGCAAGCTGCCGGTCATCGCCACGGCCAGCTCGGCCCCCGACATCGTCGACCCGGTCAGCGGCGTGACCCGGCGGGCGACCTCGCACGACATCGCCCGCATCGGCCATATCGTCAACGAGCTTGACGGGTTCGACGTGTTTTCGATCTCGGTGCTCGCCGACGACGCGCCCGAAGGGCATTTCAACCTGTCGCGCTTCTATCCGGCGCTGAAGAATTGCCTCAAGCCGGTGCGCACCTCGGTGCTGAACGTCGAGGAGGCCGAGAAGGTCCTGAAGCTGGGCGAGTTGATCGCCGGCTCGCCCGAGGCGTTCTGGGAACGGCCCTTCATCAACTTCGGCTACTGCTCCATCGTCACGCCGCTGACGATGGACTTCGATTCCACCGAGAACCTGATGTTCTTCGCCGAACGCGGCGTGACCGCCTATGGCACCGTCGCACCGATGGGCGGGATCAACACGCCCTTGTCGATGCCGGGGATGATGGCGCTGATCAACGCCGAATGGCTGGCGACGATGTGCCTGGCGCAAATGTCGCGGGCCGGCACGGACCTGATGTATAACTTCCTGCCGGTCTTCGCCGACCTGCGCACCGGAGCCTATGCCCCGGGCGCGATCGAGGTGGGCATGATGAACACGCTCGTCTGCCAGATGGCGCGGCGCTACAACGTTCCGTCCGGCGGCTACCTCGGCCTGACCAACTCCAAGGTCTCCGACGCCCAGGCCGGCTACGAGAAGGGCATGTCCACCCTGCTCGGTGCGCTTTCCGGCGTCAGCTTCATCGTCATGGGCGGGCTGCTCGATGCGCTGATGTCGCTGGATTTCGGCCAGCTCGCCATCGACGACGAGATCGCCCGGATGATCAAGCGGATCCGCGCCGGCGTCGATTTCAGCGAGGCGGCGCTCGCGCTCGACGACATCCGGCGGATCGGGCCGGGCGGCATGTTCGCCGACAGCCCGATGACGCTCGCCAACATGACGACGGCGACCTTCATGCCCGACCTCGCCGACCGCGACCTGCGCGAGACCTGGGCCGAGAACGGCTCGGCCGACATCCACAAGCGGGCGCTGAACAAGGCGATGGCGATCCTCTCGCGGCCGAACCGGGCGGTGCTGGATGCCGAGACGGATGCAAGGATCAAGGCGCATTTCGCCGGGATCGTCGCAGGCGAGTCCACCCTGCCCGCGGGCTGGGCGCCCTTCGAGATCGGCAGCCGGGGGGCCGGGCGCGAACGGCGCCAGACCCGGCGGCGGATGCAGCTTTCTGTCTGAAAGGTCCGGGCCATGACCCCTACCCTCCCGGCGGCCGCGCGGTTCGTCGTCATCGGCGGCGGTGCGATCGGCGCCTCCATCGCCTACCACCTCGCCCGGGCGGGCGAGCGCGATGTGCTGCTTCTCGAGAAGACCCGCCTGACCGAGGGCGCGACCTGGCACGCGGCGGGGCTCGTCGGCCAGTTCCGCTCGCAGCAGAACCTGATGGCGCTGATGCGCGATTCCGTCACTCTCTTCGACGGGCTGGCCGCCGACACCGGGCAGGAGATCGGCTGGCGCAAGGTCGGCTCGATGCGCGTCGCGGCGAGTGCCGCGCGCTGGCAGGAGCTGCTGAAATCGCATTCCGCCGCCCGCGCCGTCGGCTTCGACATGCAGATGCTGACGCCTTCCGAGGCGCGCGACCTCTATCCGCTGATGGAGGTGGGCGATCTCGTCGGCGCGGCCTTCATCCCCGAGGACGGCCATGTCGATCCCTATTCGCTGACCCAGGCCTATGCCAAGGGACTGAAAAAATACGGCGGCCGCGTCGCCGAGGGGGTGATGGCGACGGGGCTCAGGCTGAAGGACGGCCGCATCACCCATATCGAGACGCCCTTCGGCGCGATCGCCTGCGAACTAGTGGTGAACGCGGCCGGCATCTGGGCGCGGGCGGTGGGGCGGATGGCGGGTGTCGATCTGCCGGCGGGCGTCGTCCAGCACCAGTATTTCGTGACCGAGAAGACGGCGGAGATTCCCGACGGGCTGCCAGCCCTCCGCGACCCCGACGGGCGCTTCTATGCCAAGCCCGAGCCCGGCGCGCTGGCGATCGGCGGCTGGGAACGCTCCACCGACAGGGTCAATCCGAAGGAGGGCTTCCCCTGGGAGAACGCCCGCCACCTCTTCGACGCCAACATGGGGCGGCTGGAGGAAATCCTCGTCCCCGCCGCGCACCGGCTGCCGATCCTGAACCGGCTCGGCCTGCGCACCATCGTCAACGGCCCGATCCCGATTTCGCCCGATGGCGAGCCGGTGATGGGGCCGGTGCCCGGCATCGCCAATTTCTTCGTCGCCTGCGCCTTCACCTCGGGCATCGCCGCCTCGGGCGGGGTCGGCAAGGCGGCGGCGCAGTGGATCCTCGACGGCGACCCGGGCCGCGACCTCTGGGCCTTCGATCTGCGCCGTTTCGGGCCGCTGCACGCCGGCCACCGCTTCCTGCATGACCGTGCGGTCGAAAGCTACAGCAAGTATTACGACATCCACTGGCCGGGGACCGAAGCCGCAAGCGCCCGCGGCGTCCGCCGTTCACCGCTGTATTCGCGCCTCAAGGCCGCAGGCGCGGTCTTCGGCAGCAAGTTCGGCTGGGAACGCGCCAACTGGTTCGCGCATGGCGCGATCCCGCCCGTCCAGCCCGAGGGCTTCGCCCGCGAGGGCCAGGCCGAAACTGTAGGCCGCGAACACCGCGCGGTGCGCGAGGCCGCCGGCATCTGCGACCAGACCTCCTTCACCAAGTTCGAGATTTCCGGCCCCGACGCCTGCCGGTTCCTGCAATTCGTTAGCACAGTGAATGTCGACAAGCCGGTCGGCGGCGCGGCCTATACCCAGCTTTGCAACGCCCGCGGCGGGATCGAGGCCGATGTGACGATCCTGCGCCGCACGGAGGACCGCTTCTGGCTGATCACCGGCTCCGCGCTCGGCATCCGCGACCGCAATTGGCTGGACCGCGGCCTCGCGGCCTTCGCCCCGCGCGAGGGTGGTGCGGCAGTGGAGATCCGCGACATCACCTCGGCCATCGGCGTGCTGAACCTGCAAGGCCCTCGCGCCCGCGATATCCTGTCGCGCGTCTGCGACGATCCGCTTGGCGATGAGGATTTCCCCTTCATGACCACCCGCGACATCCATGTCGGCTATGCCCCGGTCACCGCCTATCGGGTTTCCTATGTCGGCGAACTCGGCTGGGAGCTTTACCTGCCGATGGACTGCATGGAACATGCCTATGAGGTGCTGACCGAGGCCGGCGCCCCGCTCGGGCTGACGAACTTCGGCTATCACGCGCTCGACTCGCTCAGGATCGAGAAGCGGTTCCTCGCCTGGGGGGCGGACATCAGTTCCGACTACACGCCGATCGAGGCGGGGCTGGGCTTTCTCATCGACTGGCAGAAGGGCGACTTCATCGGCCGCGCGGCACTCGCGGCGGAGCGCGAGGCAGGGCCCAGGCGCCGGATGGTGACGCTGCTGCTCGACGAGCCGCTGGCGGTCTTCGGCGGCGAGGCGGTGCTGCACGAAGGCCGGGTGGTGGCGCAGACCACCTCGGCCAACTTCGGCTACACGGTCGGCAAGCCGGTTGCGCTCGCCTACCTGCCGCCCGACCTCGCCCGCACCGGACAGCGGCTGTCGCTGCAAAGCTTCGGCCAGACCGCGGCGGCAACGGTGGTCACCGGCGCGGCCTACGACCCGGACCGGCGCAGGGTTCTCTGCTGACGGCTCCCCGGGCTCTCGGGCCCTCGCCTCAGGCGATCGCCGCCGCCGCGGCGTCGAGCGCACCCGGACCGTGCGGGATCGCCAGCGCCCGCATCCCGGCCTCCATCACCGCCAGCGCCCCGAGCGTCATGTGCGCATTGACATGGCCCATATGCGCCACCCGCAGGAAATCTCCGTAGGCCGCGCTGCCCGGTTCAGCCATGCCGAGCCCGATGCCGAGCGTCACCCCGGCTTGCGTCTCGCACCAGTCACGAAGCCGGCCCGCCCCACCGCCGCCGATCCGCGCCGCCGTCACCGAAGAGCCGCGATGGCCAGGGTCGACCACGTTGAGCGCGATCCCGCCTTCCCGCCCCCAGGCGTCGAAGGCGGCCCAGACCGCGCCCGCAAGCGCCCGGTGCCGCGCCCAGGTGGCCTCCAGCCCCTCCTCGTCCAGTATCATCGTCAGCGACTCGCGCAGCCCGTAAAGGTGATGGGTGGGGGCGGTTCCGCAGAAATGCTGCCAGTATTCGGCCGGGTCGGCGCGCGGCCCCCAGTCCCAGTAGGGCGTGCGCAGGTCCGAGCCCCGGCACCGTTCGAGCGCCCGGTCGGAAATCCAGACGAAGCCGAGGCCGGGCGGCACCATCAGCCCCTTCTGGCTGGCCGAGACCAGCACGTCGATGCCCCATTCGTCCATCTGCAGGGGATCGCAGCCGAGCGAGGCGATGGCGTCGACGGCCAGCAGCGCCGGGTGGCCCGTCGCGTCCATCGCCTTGCGGAGCGCGGCGATGTCGTTCCTGACCGAACTCGCGGTATCCACATGGGTGACCAGAACCGCCCGGATCTGCCGCGCCAGGTCCGCCGCCAGCGCCTCGGCGATGCGCGAAGGCTCGGCCGGGGCGCGCCTGCCGAAGTCGAGCCGCTCGACGGCCACGCCCAGCCGCTCCGCCGAGGCGGCCCAGCCCTCGCCGAAGCGGCCGGTGATGGCGACGAGCGCGCGGTCGCCGCGCGAGAAGAGGTTCGCGTTCGCGGCCTCCCAGGCGCCGTGGCCGTTGGCAATGTAGATCGCCACATGCGCCGTGGTCCGCGCCACCCGCCTGAGGTCCGCCATCACCGAGGCGGTCATCTCGTGCAAGGGCCCGCCATAGATGTTCGGCGCCGCCCGGTGCATTGCCGCCAGCACCCGGTCAGGCATCACCGAAGGGCCGGGAATCGCGAGATAGGGGCGGCCGTTTCCGAGACTCATCGCAACCTCCGTCTGGTGACGAAGCCCTAGGCGGCCGGGCGGGCAAGGTCAATCCGGCCGCCATCGCCTTGCCTCGCCCCCGGCTTTCGGGCTAGATCGGCGCGACCGGCGGGCGCTGCCCGCGCAAGCCCAAGGCCCGATCCGTCCCGTGCCCCGACAAGGCGCCCCCGTTCTCCGTTCCGCCTACGGCTCGCGCCGGCTTCTGGCCCGGCTCTGGCGCGACTACCTGTCGGCGCACAAATGGACGATGGCCGCCGCCGGCGTCTTCATGGTGATCGAGGGATCGACCCTCGGCGCGCTGTCGTGGATGCTGAAGCCCCTCTTCGACCGCGTCTTCGTCGCCGGCGAGGGGCGCGCGATCTGGTGGGTGGGCGGCGCGATCTTCTCGCTGTTCCTGATCCGGGCGCTGACGCTGATCGTCAACCGCGCGCTTCTCACCCGTGTCGGGCTCCGCTCGGCCACGGCGATGCAGGTGGACCTTCTTGGCCACCTCCTCACCCTCGACGGGCCAGTCTACCAGGAGAACCCGCCCGGTGCGCTGATCGAACGGGTGCAGGGCGACACCGCGGTCGTCCAGGGGGTCTGGTCGCTTCTGATCACCGGTATCGGCCGCGACGTGATCGCGCTCGCCTCGCTCTTCGGCGTGGCCGTGGCCATCGACCCGCGCTGGACGCTGACCGCGCTTGTCGCCGCGCCGCTGCTGATCCTGCCGACGATCGCCGTCCAGCGCTACATCCGCCGCAAGACCGGCTATGTCCGGGGCGAGGCGGCGCGGCGGGCGACGCGGCTCGACGAGATCTTTCACGGCATCGCCGCGGTGAAGCTGAACCGGATGGAGGGCTACCAGCTTTCCCGCTTCCGCGCGATCACCCAGGCCATCGTCCGGGCCGAGACCAAGACCGCGGCGATCCGCGCGGTGGTGCCGGCACTGATCGACATCGTCACCGGGCTCGGCTTCTTTGGCGTGCTCCTCCTCGCCGGCCCAGAGGTGACGCGCGGAGAGCGCACCGTGGGCGAGTTCATGTCGTTCTTCACCGCCATGTCGCTCGCCTTCCAACCGCTGCGCCGGCTCGGCGACATGGCCGGCGCCTGGCAGACCGCCGCGGCGAGCCTCGAGCGGCTCTACCGGCTGTTCGACACCCGCCCGACGGTGAAGGCGGTGGCCGCCCCGGCGCGGCCGCCCGAGACGACCGGCATCACCTTCGACGGCGTGCACCTGTCCTATGGCGACCACGAGGTCCTGCGCGGGCTCAGCTTCACCGCCGAGCCGGGCCGGACCACCGCCATCGTCGGCCCCTCGGGCGCGGGAAAGTCGACCGTCTTCAACCTGCTCACCCGCATGGTGGACCCCGCTTCGGGCCGCATCACCATCGGCGGCACCGACATCGCCACGCTCGACCTCGCCACGTTGCGCGACCATTTCTCGGTCGTCACCCAGGATGCCACGCTCTTCGACGAGACGATCCGCGAGAACGTCCTCCTCGGCCGGCAGGGCCTGCCCGAAGACGCGCTCCGCGCCGCGCTCGAGGCGGCCCATGTCAGCGCCTTCGCCGACCGGTTGCCCCAGGGGGTCGACACGCCGGCGGGCCCCCGCGGATCGGGGCTTTCGGGCGGCCAGCGCCAGCGCGTCGCGATCGCCCGTGCGCTTCTGCGCGACGCCCCGATCCTGCTGATGGACGAGGCGACCTCGGCGCTCGACGCGGCCAGCGAGAAGGTCGTGCAGGAGGCGCTCGAGGGCCTCACGCGCGGGCGCACCACGCTGGTCATCGCGCACCGGCTGGCGACGGTGCGCAATGCCGACAAGATCGTGGTGATGGACAGGGGCCGGGTGGTCGAGCAAGGCACCCACGCCGCACTCCTGGCCGCAAACGGGCTTTACGCGGGGCTCTGCCGGTTGCAGTTTTCCGACTGAGCGCGCTTACAGGACCGGACCGATGACGATGCAAGGCGAAGCCGCCCCCGACCGCAGGCTGTTCGAGATCACCGGCAGCGACCGCGAGCATTTCCTGCAAGGGCTGGTGACCAACGATGTCCGTCGCCTGGCCGACGGCATCGTCTATGCCGCGCTGCTCACGCCGCAGGGCAAGTATCTGGCGGACTTCTTCCTGGTGCCCGCGGAGGGAGCGATCCTTCTCGACGTGCACGAAAGCCTGGCCGAGGCGCTGGTCCGCCGGCTGTCGATGTATCGCCTGCGCGCCGATGTCGCGATCGCGCCCGCCGCGCTCCCCGCCGCGCTCCCCGCCGCGCTCCCCGCCGCGCTCCCCGCCGCGCTCCATGTCTCGCGCGGCCTCGGTCCGGCGCCGGAGGGCGCGTTTGCCGACCCGCGCCATCCGGCGCTCGGCTGGCGCCGCTACGCCGCCGAACCCGGCGGCGCGCCCGCGATCGACTGGGACAGGGTCCGGGTGGAGCACTGCATTCCCGAAACCGGCGTCGAGCTGATTCCCGATGACAGCTACATCCTCGAGGCCGGTTTCGAACGGCTGAACGGCGTCGATTTCCGCAAGGGCTGCTATGTCGGGCAGGAGGTGACGGCGCGGATGAAGCACAAGACCGAGCTCCGCAAGGGTCTTGTCACCGTGATGGTCGAGGGCGAGGCGCCGGTCGGGGCCGAGATTCTCGCGGGCGGGAAGCCCGCCGGGCAGATCTTCACCCAGGCGGGCGGCAAGGCCATCGCGCACCTGCGCTTCGACCGGGCCGGGGGCGAGATGCGGGCGGAGGGCGCCCGCGTCACCCTGCCGTGACGCTCAGGCGCGTTCGGAATATTCCATCGTGTCGGTGTTGATGATGATCGCCTCGCCCTCGCCGATGAAGGGCGGCACCATCATCCGGACGCCGTTGTCGAGGATCGCGGGCTTGTAGCTGTTCGCCGCCGTCTGGCCCTTCACCACCGGCTCGGTCTCGGTCACCGTGCAGGTCACCTTCTGCGGGATCGACACCGAGAGCGCCTCGTCGCCGTAGTATTCGATCGTCGCGGTCATGCCGTCCTGAAGGAAGGGCCGGCGTTCGCCCAGAAGTTCGGCATCAAGCTCGATCTGCTCGAAGCTCTCGCTGTCCATGAACACCAGCCGGCCGTCGTTCTCGTAGAGAAACTGCTGATCCTTCTGTTCCAGCCGCACCTGCTCCACCTTGTCTTCCGACCGGAACCGTTCGTTGAGCTTGCGCCCGTCGCGGAGGTTCTTCAGTTCGACCTGCGCGAAGGCGCCGCCCTTGCCGGGCTTGACGTGGTTGACCTTCACGGCAGCCCAGAGGCCGCCGTCATGCTCCAGGATGTTGCCGGGGCGGATTTCGTTGCCATTGATCTTGGGCATGGAGGGAACCTTGCAAAAGGTTGAACGTTGTAGGGCGGCACCTATATATGCCGGGGCGGTTTCTGGCAAGCCAACTAGATACGGTGTTACCTCTGCGTAAGCCATGCGCCAGACGCATGACAGTCATTCGCGGGAGGGCATACCGAATCAAAAGAGAAACGCCATAAACAGCAGGACGCCGGGAAACGCAAGAGCAATAAGACGGATGAGGAAATGCGCGATTTCGTGGACGGCACCGCATTCAACTACGAGCAAGGCCAGCGGTCGCGGAAGCTTTTCGCCGCGGTGGTGCTGGCCGCGCTCGACGATGCGATTGCCGATGACAAGAAGTATGGCAACGGGCCCGATCAGATCGCCCGCTGGGCCCGCTCGCGGGATGGCCGGGAGGTTCTGTCCTGCGCCGGGATCGACCCCAACGAGCGGGTCGTGAAGGGGCTGATGGAATTCGTGTCGAAAGGGGTCCGCACCTCGGTCGCGCTTTCGCGCGAGGAAAGCGAGCGCCGCCACGCCGCGGAAGAGGCCGAGGCCGCCTGACTGTCGGACCGGCCGATCCGCCGCAGGAACGCGCCCCCGGGCGCGTTTTCCTTTTCCGCCGAAAGCTTGCCTTGTCCAGCCCGGGGGCGTGGCCCGGGGCCGAAAGCGCAAAGCCCGGCCTTTGCGGGACCCGAGCGGGCGGGGTCTACTCCAGCCCCCGCGTCTCCAGCGCGCGGTTGATCTCGCGCCGGACCAGCATCCGCACGTTGCGGGTGATCCGTTCGCCGAGCGCGCCCTGAAGTTCCTCGCGGATGATCTCGGCCACGAGGTCGCGCAGCATGTCCATGTCGATCAGGCCCTCCTCCCCCGGACCGAAGATCGAGCTTTCCTCCTCGCCGTCGGCCGGCGCCCCCTCCGGCGCCTCGTCGGCCAGGGCCGAGGCAAGGCCCGGCGCCTCGTCCGACATCGCCGCCGCGTCGGGGTCGAAGGGCGCGTCGGCTGGCGGCGCGTCGCCGCGGTCCCAGGGTGCTGGGCCCTCCACCACCGCGTCCGCCGCGGTCAGGGTCAGCCGGCGGAGCCCTGCCGGGCGTGGCGCCTCGGCCATCGTGGCCGCGGCGGCCGCTCCCCGCCAGGCCAGGGCAGAGTGGGCGAAGGCCGGGATGGCGCCGCCGGCGATCCCGTTCAGCGCCACATCGGGGTCGGAAAGCGGGGCTTCGAGGTCGAACTGATCGGGAGGGGCGGCGCCCTCCGGCTCCGGCTGGCCGGCCGGCGGCGCGGCTTCCGCGGCGACCTCCTCGGCGTCCTCGGCATCCGGAACCCCCTGCCCCGCGCTGGCCGTCTCATCTGCGGCCTCCGGTTCCACGGCCTCCATCGGGTCCAGGTCCGCCCCGGCCGCCGCTGCGGCGCCGATCGCCCCCGAGGTCACCGGCTGAGCCAGCGTGCCGGCCTCCTCCTCGGCGGCGAGGTCGACGGCAAAGCCGTCCTCGAACGCTTCCTCGAGCTCGGCGTCGATCGCGCGGCCCCGCGCGACCTCGCTGCCGCCGGGCGCGAATTCGCCGCCGATCCCGGCGACCGCAGCCTCTAGCTCGGCGATCGTCTCCTCGATCGAGCCCGCATCCGTCTCTGCCATATCTCCGGCGGCCTCCCAGGTGTCGCCACCTGCGGTTTCGGTCTCGGCCACGGCGGGCACCGCCTGTCCGGCCTCGAACCGGCCCTCGCCGCTCACTGTCTGGTCAAGTGCATCGCTCTCGTCGGCGCCGGCGGTTTCCGGTGCGGCCCCGCGAACCTCGACCTGGCGCGCCTCAACCCAGGGCGCCACCGGCACCGCGGCCGCGACTTCGGCCGTCACGACTTCGGCCGCCGCGACTTCGGGCGCCTCCCCAGCCAGCCCGGCGTCTTCGCCCGCGCCCGCTTCGGTCCCGCCAGCTTCGGTCCCGCTTGCGGTCCCGCCAGCTTCGGCCCCGGGCACCCGCAGCGCCTCGGTCAGGACGAGCTTTCCCGCCTCCACCGGGCTGCGCGCCGCCGCGCCCGCGTCACGGCCGCTTTCACGCTCCGCCCGGTGGCGGTTGTCCTCGGACACGAGGCGCCGGATCGAGGACAGCACGTCCTGGATCTCGAGATTCGTCAGGGGGTCAGGCATGGGCATTCCTCAACCGCTCGGGCCCAGAGTTTACGGCGCACCGCTGCGGTCGACAACAAGCGGTGCTCAGTTCTTGCCAATCGCCTGCAAGACCCGGTCGAGGCTCCTGCCCTGCACCGAGGTCGCGGGCGCATTCTTGACGGCATTGTAGTAGGCCTCCGGATCATAGGTCGGAATCCCGAGGTTCAGACGCTCAGCCGTCAGAAGACCCATAGCCGCCAGAAGTGAATAGTTCGCTATCTGGAGATCGGCCTCGGCGGTGATCCGCGCCGCCCGGGCGTCGAGCAGTTCCTGCTCGGCATTCAGCACGTCGAGCGTGGTGCGTGCGCCCAGCTTGGCCTCTTCCTTCACGCCCTCATAGGCGATGGTCGCGGCCTCGATCTGGCGGTCCGTGGCGCTGATCTGGGCGCGAGCGATGTCGATCCCGGCGAAGGCGTTGCCCACCCCCTGCGAGATCAGGACGCTGGCCTGCAAAAGCCGGGCGCGGGCCTGGTCGCGCTGCGCGATGGCCTTGCGGTGGGAGGCCGACAGCCGGCCGCCGGCATAGATCGTCTGCGACAGGCCGAGCCCGGCCACCGCGTCGTCGCCGGTGCCGTCGTTGTGGGTGACGCTGACCGAACCGGTCAGTTCCGGCATCCGCTCCGCCGCCGCGGCCGAAATGCCGAGGTCGCCCGCCTTGGCCATGTGCTGCGCCTGGAGCAGCGAGGGATGGCGGCGCTGCGCGATCCCGTGCGCCTCGTCCATGCTGCGCGGCAGCGCCGGCGCTCGGGGGGCGGCGGCCAGGGCCGCCGGATAGTGGCCGGTCGCGGCCCGATAGGTCTCGCGCGCGACGGCAAGCTGGCCCTGCGCCGCCGCCAGCCCCGCCCGCGCCGCGGCCAGCCGCGCCTCGGCCTGCGCCACATCGGTGCGGGTGACCTCGCCGACGTCGAACTGGTCCTGCGTGGCGCGCAGGAACTCGCCCACCACGCGAACGGAGTTCTCGTTGATCGCGACGTTCTCGACGGCGCTGCGCACGTCGAAATAGGCCTGCACCGCGTTCAGCAGCACGTCCTGCTCGACGCCGATGAGCGCCTGGCGCGTCGCCAGCACCAGCTCCTTGGCGATGTCGATGCCGAGCCGGTTGCGGCCGAAATCGAGAAGCGTGACCTGCGCCTGGAGCCCCAGCGAGGCGTCCCGCCCGGCCCGCTGCCGGGTGTCGAACTGCTGCACCTCGGCCACCCACTGCAGCACCGGCCTGAGCGCCGAGACCGCGCCGGCCACGTCCTCGTCCGCCGCGCGCAGGACGGCGCGGTTCTGGTCGAGCAGGTTGGAGTTCCTGTAGGCCGAGATCAGCGCGTCGGCCAGCGTCTCCGCCCGCGCGGGCAGCGATACGAACAGTCCCGCCGCGCAGAGCGCTGCGGCAAGAAGGCGGCGGGGCGGAAAGGCTCTCATCGGCTGTCTTCCTTGTGTCTTCATCGGCTCGGCTTGCGCGGGCCCCCCGGGGGCCCGCTGCCCGGTCAAAGCACGAAGGCCTTCCGCGCGGCGAATCCGGGCAGGACGGGCGCCGTGGCGTTGAAGGCAAAGCGCCAGGTGACCGCACCGTCGATCTTGTGGCCGATCCGGCAGACGCCCAGCGCGCCCTCCATGAACAGGCAACCGATCCTTCCGCCTTCCTTGAGCTGTGCCAGGATCGCGTCGGGCACGACCTCGGCCGCGCCCTCGATGACGATCACGTCGTAGGGACCGTGCCTGGCCGCGCCCTCCGCGAGCGGGCCGCTGACGAAGGCGGCGCGGTCGGCCCCCTCGGCCGACAGCCGCGCCTGCGCCTGCCCGGCCAGCGCCTCGGCCTCCTCGAGCGCGACGACCGCCTCCGCCATCCGCGCGATCACGGCGGCCGAATAGCCGAGCCCGCAGCCGACGTCGAGCACCAGGTCGGTGGGCTGGACATCGAGCGCGTCGAGCATCTTGGCCAGCGTCCGCGCCTCCAGCATCACCCGGCCGGGCGCGATCTCCAGGTTGCCGCCGACATAGGCCGCCTCGCGCTGCCCGCCCGGCACGAAGGCCTCGCGCGGCACCGCCAGCATGGCCTCGATGATCGGATATTTGGTGACATCGTTGGGACGAACCTGGGTGTCGACCATCATCGTGCGGCGCGCGGCGAAATCGGTCATCGACTGAACTCTTCGGTCTGGTTTGCGGATGGCGTCCGTCTTGCCACAGAAACCCCCGGGGGGCAACGGGACAACGCGCCGCGCGGCCGGCGGAAACCGCTCCGGGGAACGGGTTGCACCGGGCCGGGGCATGGTATATCTCCGCTCCACCTCCGGCGGGTTGGCGGAGAGGTTACGCAGCGGATTGCAAATCCGTGAAGACCGGTTCGATTCCGGTACCCGCCTCCAGGCCTCCGTTCATCGCGGTTCTTTCGGTTGCGGCCGGACGGCGGCGGCCCAGGGACCTTCCCGTCGGGTTGCGCCTGACCGGCCGTCAGGACATTCGCCGCGGGCCACGCGTCAATACCCGCGCTTGGGGTCCGCGACCGCCTCGCAAGTGCCCGTCCTCTGGAACGACCGGATGTTTGCCGCGACCACCGACGCCCCCGTGGCGGGGTCGATGTAGGAGGCGACATGCGGTGTCACGCGGATCGAGGGGTGGCGCCAGAAAGGGTGGTCGGTCGGCAACGGCTCGGTGCGGAAGACATCGAGCGTCGCCCCCGCCAGGTGGCCTGAGTCGAGGGCCTCCAGCAGGTCGGCCTCGACCAGATGCCCGCCGCGGCCGGCGTTGATCAGCCGCGCCCCCTTCGGCAGCCGCGCGAAAATGGCGGCGTTCAGGATGTCCCGCGTTTCGGGCGTGAGCGGCAGCAGGCAGACAAGGATTTCGCTGCGCGCGAGGAACTCCGGCAACCCGTCGGGGCCGGCATAGGGGGTGACGCCCTCGGCCGAGGTGCCCGACCGCGACCATCCGGCGGTGTCGAACCCGAGCGAGACCAGCGTCCGGGCGCAGGCGCGCGCGATCTGACCCATGCCCATGATCCCCACCCGTCGCTTCCCCGCCACCGGCGTGACAATCTGCTGCCAGTGGGCGCGAGCCTGGAAGGCGTCGGTGACGGCGAGGTCGCGGTGATGGGCCAGGACGTGAAGGGCCACATATTCGCGCAGCCGCTGCACCATGTCCGGGCCGGTGGTGCGCAGGATCGGCAGATGCCTGGGTAGGTCGGGGTCGCGCAGGACATGGTCCACGCCGGCGCCGATCGAGACCACCGCCTTGAGGTTGGGAAAGCGTGCGATGCCGCCGGCCGGCGGGGCCCAGACCACGGCGTATTCGACCGCCGCCCTGTCGCCCGGGTCGTCGAAGTCGCGGATTTCGAACTCGGGCAGAAGGCGCTCCAGAAGCGCGATCCAGTCGCGCGTTTCCGCGTCGTCGCCGAGATACACAACGATGGACATTCCGCTTCCCCTCAGGCCTTCAGGCCCATTTCGATGCCGGTCCAGAGCGCGCCGTATTCGTCCACCGTCACCTGCCAGGCGGCGCCAAGCTCCTGCGCCAGCCTGCGCTCCACCGGCGCCCAGGCGGGCATGATCCAGGGCTTGCGCGCGGCCTTCGCGGCGGCGGCGATGCGGCGGAGGTCGGCGAAATCCGCCTCGGTCTTCGCATAGGCGCCGCGTCCCCGGCTCAGCGACAGGTCCGACGGGCCGACGAAGACGCCATCGACGGTCGGGAGCGCCAGGATCGCCTCGACATCCTCGAGCGCCTCGGCGCTTTCGATCATCGGCAGGCACAGCGTTCCGGCGTTTTCGCGCGTGTAATAGTCCTGCGTCACCGCGTCATAGCGGGCCGGCCGCGTGCCGGAAAAGCTGCGGTTGCCGAGCGGAGGATATTTGGCGGCGGCGGTCACCCGGCGGGCGTGATCGAGATCGCCGATATGCGGGATGATCACGCCGTGACAGCCGATGTCCAGCGCCTGCTGGATCGCGACCGTCTCGGGCCCGAGAACCTTGGCATGCACCTCGGCGCCCAGCGCGCGGATCAGCGCCACGAGCTTGTCGGTGGCATCGAGGTCGAAATAGCCGTGCTCGATGTCCAGCACGAAGCGGCGGCAGCCGAGGCCGAAGGCGATCTCGACAAGCTGCTGGTGCGGCGTCGACAGCCAGACGGCGTGGGGAGAGAGTTCAGGCACCGGCACCCTCCATTCCGTTCTTTTCCAGCATCGACCGGATGTCGACCAGGTCCTGAAGGGTCTCGCCCTTTTCCAGCCGTTCGATCCAGCCGCCTTCCTCCTCCTGGTCCTTCAGCGCGACCTCGGTCAGCGCATCGAGCCGCGACGGCGGGATCACCACGACGCCGCAATCGTCGGCAAGAATGGCGTCGCCCGGCGTCACCGAGACACCGCCGACCGACACCGGCACGTTGAACCCCCCGCCGAGGTTCAGAAGCTTGGTGGTGATGGCCGAGGTCCGCCGCGCCCAGGTGGGCACGCCCGCCGCGACGATCGCCGCGGGATCCGTCACCGCGCCGTCGATGACGACGCCCGCCAGGCCGCGCAGCCGTGCCACCGCCGCCATGAAGCCGCCCCAGCAGGCATGGGTCCGGTCGCCCGCCCGGTCGATGACCAGCATGTCGCCGGGGCGGACCCGGTCCATCGCATAGTAGAGCAGCGTCGAATCCGGCCCCGGGATCTGGACCGTCACCGCCGACCCCGCGACGCGGGTGGCGCCGATCAGCGGCCGGATGCCGAGGTCGAGGAAGCCGGAATGCAGGTAGTGGCCAAGCGTGGCCGCCTCGACCCTGGCAAGCCGTGCGGCGCGGTCCGGCGCCAGCGGTGCCGGCAGGGGTTCGATGCGATAGATGTCGGTCATCTGGTGTCCCGTCTGTCCCGTTCAGGTGGTAAAGATGTGAAGGTCGTCGTCGTCGTGGCCAAGCCGGGCGGTCTCGCCGATCCGGGGAATGGTGGTGCCGCGGTTCTGCTCGCGCACGACCATGCGGCTGCCGTCGGCCAGCGCATAGGTCAGCCGCAGGTCGGTGCCGATGAAGTCGATCCCGACGAGCCTGCCCTCCGGCCCCTCGCCGCCCGCCTCGCGCCGGATTCGCTCGGGGCGCAGCGCGAGGGTGACGGCAGAGCCGGCCGGAGCGGCGAGGCCCTCGATGCGGCGGGTCCGGCCGAGCGCCTCGACGAGACCCGTGCCGTTGTCGTGGCCGACGACGCGGGCGGGGATCAGGTTGGTCTCGCCGATGAAGCTGGCGGCATAGAGCGTGTTCGGCGCGTTGTAGAGGTTTGCCGGGGTGTCGAGCTGGATGATCCGCCCGCCCTGCATCAGCGCGATCCGGTCGCTGAGCGTCAGCGCCTCTTCCTGGTCGTGGGTGACGAAGACGAAGGTGATCCCCAGCCGCCGCTGCATCTCCTTCAATTCATGCTGCATCTCCTTGCGCAGCTTGAGGTCGAGCGCGCCCAGCGGCTCGTCCAGCAACAGCACCGCCGGCTCGTTGACCAGCGCGCGCGCCAGCGCGGCGCGCTGCTGCTGGCCGCCCGACAGTTGCGCGGGCCTGCGGTCGGCAAGGCCGCCCATCTGCACCATGTCGAGCGCGGCCATCGCCCGGTCGCGCTGTTCGGCGCGGGTCAGGCGGCGGACCTTCAGCGGGAAGGCCACGTTGTCGAGAATCGTCATGTGCGGAAACAGCGCGTAGCTCTGGAACACCGTGTGGACCGGGCGCTGATAGGCGGGAACCTCCGACACGTCCTGGCCCGAGATCAGGATCTGCCCCTCGGTAGGCAGGTCGAACCCGGCGATCAGCCTGAGCGTCGTGGTCTTGCCGCAGCCCGAGGCGCCGAGCATCGTGAAGAATTCTCCCGACCGGATCGTCAGGTCAAGGCGGTCCACCGCCGTCACCGCGCCGAAGCGCTTGGTGACGCCGCGCAGTTCGACGGCCGGGGGGGTGGTGTGCTGGTCCTGCATCGGGGTTCCCTGATCCAGCGGCGGGCGCGTGATAGCCACGCACCCGCCAGGGGACGTCACTGGGCCGCTTTCACCCTGGTCCAGCCGTCTTGGTAGAGCTTCATCGCGTCGCCGAGGTCGAGGATGAAGTCGGCGTTGGCGATGGTCTTCTCGTCGGGGAACACCGCCGAGTTCTTGGCCAGCGCCTCGGGCAGAAGCGCCTTGGAGTCGGTCACGACCGTTGCGGTCTGGGTCAGCGAGGTGGTCTTCGCGGCCACTTCCGGGCGCAGGATGTAGGACAGGAACTTGTAGGCGGCGTCCGGGTTCGGCGCATCGGTCAGGATCGAATAGCCGTCGATCCACATCGTGCCGCCTTCCTCGGGCAGGACATAGACGACATCGGGATTGTCCTCGATCGCCTGGAGGACCGAGGAGGACCAGCTTTCGACGATGCAGGCCTCGCCCGAGGAGACGAGATCGGCGAAGTTGGTGCTGTTGTAGCCCGCCAGCATCGGCTTCTGCGCGATCAGCGTCTCGGTCGCCTTCTCGATCTCGGCCGGATCGGTGGTGTTGGCGTCGAAACCGTTCACCTGAAGCCCGGCGATATAGGCCGCCAGCATGTTGTCGAGCATGTAGACCCGGCCCTTGTACTTCTCGTCGAAGAGTGCCTTCCAACTGGTGATCGGCCCATCGACACAGGTCTTGTTGTAGGCAAGGCCCGTCGTGCCCCAGACGTAGGGGATGGAATACTTGTTGCCGGGGTCATAGGACACTTGGGTGAACGACGGGCCGATCTTGTCGTAGGTCTCGATCTTCGCATGGTCGAGCTCGGCCAGCTTGCCACGGTTGACGAGGATCTGCACCGCGTATTGCGACGGGTTCACCAGGTCATAGCCCGACCCGCCGGCATCGAGCTTGGCGATCATCGATTCGTTGCTGTCGAATGTGTCGAAGGTCACCGCGATGCCGGTCTCGGCCTCGAAGTCCTGCAACACCTCGTCGGGCATCTCGTCGGCCCAGCCGAAGATGCGCAGGTCTTCGGCCAGCGCGGGATTGGCGGCCACGAGGGCAAGAGCCGAGGCGGCGGAAGCGAAGGTCAGTCTGGTCATGGATCAACTCCTTGTTGGACGGTGGGTCCGGCGGTTTACCGCCGGTTGGATTTCAGCATCAGGGGCAGGTAACGCCCCATCACGAGGAACAGGACAGCGACGTTGGCCACCACCATGAGGGCGCCCAACGCATTGATTTCCGGGGTAATCCCCAGCTTGAGCATCGAATAGATGCGCAGCGGCAGGGTGGTGGTGCCGACCCCGGAGGTGAAGGTCGACATCACCAGGTTGTCGAACGACAGCGTCGCCGACAGGATGAAGGCGGTAGCGATCGCCGGCATCAACTGCGGCAGCGTGACCATGCGGAAGGTCTGCCACTCGTTGGCGCCGAGGTCGGCCGCGGCATCCTCGAGCCGGACGTCGAGCGAGGAGGCGGCGGCCCGGACGATCAGCGTGGCGAAGGGGATCGACACCAGCACATGGCCGACGATCATGCTGCCATAGCCGAGCGGGACACCGGCGAAGGACATGAAGACCAGAAGCGCCACGCCCAGCACGATCTCGGGCAGGACCAGGGGCGCTGCCAGCGCCGCGCCCAGCAGGTCGCGGCCGGGAAATTGCCGCCGGGTGATGGCCACGGCCGCCAGCGCCCCGATGGCGGTGGACAGAGCGGCGCTGCCCAGCGCGACGACCAGGCTGACGTTGAGCGCCCTGGCGATGTTGCGGTTGTGCCAGACCTTCCCGAACCAGTCGAGCGAGAACCCCGTCCACACCACGGTCGACTTGCCGGCGTTGAAGGCGAAGGCGATCAGCACCACGATCGGGACCAGCATGAAGAGATAGGTGAGCAGCGTCACCCAGCCCGAAATGCCGTGGACGAAGGTGCGGGTCAGCCAGCCGGGAGGCGCGGAGGCCTTCATCTCATCCCCTCCACCCGGCGCAGCGCCCGCATGTAGAGAAGGATGCCGAGACCCGCGAAGACCAGAAGCAGCATCGACACCGCAGCACCCAGGGGGATGTTGCGGAACTCGAGGAACAGTTGGACGATCAGGTTGCCAAGGATGATGTCCTTGCCGCCGCCCAAAAGGACCGGGATCGCGAAGACCCCCATCGACGGCACGAAGACGAAAAGCGCCGCCGCCAGAACCCCCGGCAGGGACAGGGGCAGCGTGATGCGAAGGAACGTCTCCGCCGGCCCCGCGCCGAGGTCGGCGCCCGCCTCGATCAGCCGGCGGTCGATCGGCTGGAGCGCGGCATAGACCGGAAACACCGTCAGCGGCAGGAAGGCATAGACCATCCCCACCAGCGTGGCGCCGTAGGTGCCGAGCATGCCGACCGGCGCCTCGATCAGACCGGCCCCGATCATGCCCTGGTTGATCAGCCCGCCGCGGCCCAGAAGCACGACCCAGGCCGAGATGCGGATCAGGAAGTTGATCCAGAACGGGATCAGCAGCAAAAGCAGCAGCGCCGGCGCGAACCGCCCGGCCTTGAAGGCGATGAAATAGGCCACCGGGTAGCCGATCGCCAGGCATAGCACCGTGGTCGAGGCCGCCAGTTCGAACGAATTGACGAAGACGAGCAGATAGACGCTCTGGAAGAGGTCGGCGTAGTTCTGCCGCGTGAAACCCGGCAGGACCGCCCCGTAGGGATCGCGCAGCGCGAAGCTGTAGGCGGCGACGATGCACAGCGGCGCAAGCACGAAGACGCCGAGCAAGAGCACCGATGGCGCGAGCATCGCACCGATCTCGATCCTTTGGCGCAACGCCCTGCGCATCAGCCGACCTGCGGCCTGGTGCCGGACAGGCTGTCGGCCATCACCTGCATCGGGTTGATCGTCAGGTGGCGCGCCATCGCCGCCCCCGCGGCGCCGACGTCGCGCATCCGGATCGCGGTCAGGACCGAACGGTAGTTGTCGATCTCCTCCTGAACCAGGGTGATCGGAATCCGCGCGACATAGAGGCTGCGCACCGACAGGCCGAACAGGAAAGCCAGATACTGCTGCGCGAAACGGTTGTCGGACGCGTCCGCGACGATGCGGTGGAACTCCTCGTCGGCCGCGAGCTGCCAGTGCAGGTCGTCGACATGGGCGTCCATCTCGGCCGTGACGCGGGCAAGGAAGACGTCGAACTTTGCCAGATCGCCGGCGTTGCGCCGTTCGGCAGCGAGGCCGGCGGTGAAGCATTCCAGCTCGCGGCGCAACTCGTAGGCACGGATCATGTCGGCCGGCGTCGCGCTGGCCACGACGTAACCCCGCCGCCCCATCGACGTGACAAGCCCCTCCTGCTCCAGCCTGAGGACGGCCTCGCGCATGGGTGTCCGGCCGATCCCGAGGTCTTCCGTCAGGCGCCTTTCGTCCAGGACGGCGTTGGGCGGCAGGATCGCCATCATGATCCGGCTGCGCAGCTCGCCATAGGCCTCGTCGCTCTTGCGCTTGCTCATGCCCGGCGATCCGCTCGATATACTTCCAATATATTTACGATATACTCGATTCGGCCCCGGTGGCAAGCCGGGCCGGACAGCCAGGAGACTGCGATGACCACGACGGCGGATCAGTGGAGCAACCGGAAACCCTTTGTCACCCACCCGGCCGGGATGGTCGCCGCCCAGCACATCGCGGCCGCTAGGGCCGGGGCGGAACTCCTCGCCCAAGGGGGCAATGCCGTCGATGCCGCCGTCGCCGCCGCGCTCGCGCTCGGGGCGGTGGAACCGTGGATGTGCGGAATCGGTGGCAGCGGCTTCATGGTGATCTGGCTGGCGCGGGAACGGCGCGCGGTGGCGCTCGACTTCCAGGGTGTCCTTGCCGCGGGCGTCACGCCCGAGGACTACCCCGTCGATCCGGCGCTGCCGGCCACCTCGATGGGGTTTCCCGCCGTCCGCGACTTCGCCAACACCCAGGGCGCAACCGCGGTGACGGTGCCCGGCGCGGTGGCCGGCTTCGATCACGCGCTCGTCCGCTATGGCAGCCGGTCCCTCGCCGAGGTGTTGCAGCCGGCGATCCGCCTGGCCGAGGACGGACTTCCCGCAAGCTGGTTCTGCACGCTGATGATCGCCTCGGAAATGGCGATCCTGCGCCGCGATCCTGCCGCGGCCGCGGTCTTCCTGCCGGACGGGGTGCCGTTGCAGCCTGGCGCGCGGCTGCGGATTCCTGGCCTTGCCGGAACGCTGCGGCGTCTGGCGGAAAGCGGCGCCGAGGGCTTCTACCGGGGGGATCTCGGGCACGACATCGTCGCGGAGTTGCAGGCCCGGGGAAGCCGGATCGGGATGGACGACCTCGCCCGCTACGCGGTTCTGGACCATGCGCCGATGGCGGCGCAGCACCGCGGCACGACGCTGTTCACCCCCGGAGAACAGAGCGGCGGCCTGCGGCAGCGCGATTTCCTCGGCCATGCCGGCAGCGCGATGCCCACCCCCGGCCCTCTGCCGGATGCCGGAAGCTGGCTCGTCTACGCCGACGCGCTCGAGGCCGCCTGGCGCGCGCACCGGCAGCGCAACGGCACGCTGTCAGAGGTCGGAAGCTCCACCTCCTCGCTCTCGGCTGCCGATGCCGAAGGCAACATGGTCGCCCTGACCTACACGCTCCTCGACCACTTCGGGGCGGGGATCGTGCTGCCGCAGACCGGCCTCCTGCTCAACAACGGCGTCAGTTATTTCGACCCCCGCCCGGGCCGCCGCACCTCGATGGAAGGCGCCAAGCGGATCAATTCCTCGAACATGGTGCCCACCGTCGGCGTCCGCGACGGCGTCGCCGAGTTCGCGATCGGCGCGTCGGGCGGCGACCTGATCATGCCCTGCGTCGCGCAGATCGCGGCGCTGATGCTGGACTTCGGAATGACGCTCGAAGAGGCGATCCACATGCCGCGCCTCGACGCCTCCCATCGCGGCAGCCTGCGGGCCGATCCCCGGCTGGGACGCGGGGTCCTTGACCGTCTGGCCGGGAAATACCCGCTCGAAATCTCCGGCAACGTGGTGATGCCGAAGCTCTACGCCTGCCCTTCGGGAGTGTCGCGCACGCCCGGTGGCGGGTTCGGCGGCATCAACGATCCGGCACTTCCCGACGGTGGCGCCGCCGGCCCGGGCCAGTAACCTCCGTCTCGCGACGGGTCACCGCCAGGGGTCGCGCCGCGGCGGCCAGTCCCCCGAGCGCGGGAGCGCGGACGGATGCCGGCGGAGGACGTGCGGGGCCCGGCGCGCGAACTGCCGTCCGGACGGGACGGAAACCGTTCATCCGGGCGTGAACTTCTGCATTCCGGGGATGCTGCCGGGAACGATCATGCGGCGGCAATGTTCGTCGAAGGCCTCGATCAGCCGGGTGCGGCGAATGTCCCTCAGCGAGGCGAGCCCGATCACCAGGGGCGGGATGTCGCCTTCCAGCGCCACATAGGCCAGCGGCCGGTCATTTTCCGCCCGCATGTTCAGCGGGCGGGACGTCATCAGCGAATAGCCGATCCCGGCGGCCACGAAGGACCGCAGCATCGCGGTATCGGGAGTTTCCAGAACAATGCGCGGCTGCACCCCCGCCTTCTCGAACAGCGACAGGAAATATTGCCGGCTGAGCGGCAGGTCGAGCAGGATGAATGGCTCGTCCGCCAGCGCGTCGAGCCGCAGCGACGGACTGCCGGCAAGCGGGTGGTCGGCCGCCAGAAGCACATGGGTCGGCAGTTCGGCGAGCCGCTGGAAGGTCATGTCCTCGCCCAGGTGCATGTCGTAGGTCAGCGCGATGTCGATCCGCGCGCGGCGCAGCCCGTCAAGCAGCGTCGCCTCGCTTTCCACCGTCACGTTCATCCGCACCTCCGGATAGAGCGCGGTGAACGAGCGCCAGATTTCCGGGATGACGAGCGGGGCGAAGGTGCGGAACGTGCCGAGATTGAGCGGCCCCGACACCACGCCGGCAGCGGTGCCGGCGACGCCATAGAGTTCCTGGGCGGAACGAAGCGATTCCTTGGCCGCCAGCAGCAGCCGTTCGCCGGCGGGGGTCAGGGCAAGCCCCTGGGCATGCTGGCGCACGAACAACTGGAGGCCGAATTCGCTTTCCAGATGCGCGATGGCGGCCGACACCGAGGGCTGGGAGATGTTCACCAGCTCGGCCGCGCGGGTGACACTGCCGGTCTCGCCCGCCGCGACGAAATAGCTGAGCTGGCGCAGGGTGAAGCGCATGTCCGGCCTGGTTGACCTCCGCCTCGTGTCTTATCGCAGGCCGGGCGGATGTGCCAGCATCGGCCGGATCAGTGCCCCCGCGCCGCGATTTCGCGGAAATGGCCGTGATTGGGGCAGAAGCCGGTATCGTCCGGATGCGCGCCGCGATCGGCCACAAGCGCATCGCATGCCGCCTTGCGCCGGCATTCCGCGCAGAGCGCGTCCATCTCGTCGCTGCGCCAGCCTTCGATCCGCGTCATCGCGTCGTCGGCGCCGAACAGCGCGGCCATCCGTTCCAGGCGCGGCGCGACGGCGATCTGGCGCAGCGCGCGGGTGAGGGGATCGGTGCGTGTCGTCATCCCGGGCTCCTCTGTCACCGTGGCCGGCCACCAGTATCGCCGTTGCCGGTGCGGCCGCAAAGCAGGCATTTCCGGGGCTCTGGCTCAGGCATTCCGAAGCAGGCTGTTGACCGAAGTCATGGATCGCCGCATAGCCGCCCGATCAGGCGGTCGAGCATCGCATCGCACGCCGCCAGTTGCGCCACCGAGACGTATTCGTCGGGCCTGTGTCCCTGGGCCATGTGTCCGGGCCCGCAGATCGCGGTCGGAATGCCCAGCCGGGCGTGGTAAAGCCCGCCCTCGGTGCCGAAGGCCACCTTCGCCGGCGGCGACGCGTCGCCGGTGATCTCGCGCAGGAGCGTGACGATCCCGGCATCGGCCGGCGTGTCGAGGCCGGGATAGGCGTTCTCCTCGGTGATGACGATGGCGGCGGCCGGGAACCGGTCGCGATGCGGCGCCACGATCGCCTCGGCATCTTCCCGCAGCCCCGCGACGATGCCGACCGGATCGTCGGCGGCGATGTTGCGGATCTCGAATTCGATCTCGCAGCGCTCCGGCACGATGTTGAGCGCCTCTCCCCCGGCCATCCTGCCGCAATGGAGTGTCGTGTAGGGCACGTCGTAGCCTTCGTCCCGCGCGCCGCGTTCGGCCAGGTGCTGCTGCCGGCGGCGCAGGCAGGAAAGGAAATCCGCGCCCAGATGCAGCGCGTTCAGCCCCTCGGGCGCCAGCGCCGAATGGCAGGCATGGCCGGTGCAGACCGCACGCAGCGCGGTCTTGCCCTTGTGCCCGGTGGCGATCGCCATTCCGGTCGGCTCGCCGACGATGCAGAACGCCGGGCGGGGGCCCCGCCCCGCCAGATGCTCGATCAGGCCGCGCACGCCGATGCAGCCGACCTCCTCGTCATAGGACAGCGCGAGATGCAGCGGCGTGGCAAGCGGACGGCGGGCCGCGCGCAGGGCGGCGGCGATGGCGGCGGCGACGAACCCCTTCATGTCGGCCGTGCCGCGCCCGTAGTAGCGCTCGCCGGTCCGGCGCAGCCGGAACGGATCGCCGGTCCAGCCCGGGCCCCCGGCCGGCACCACATCGGTGTGGCCCGACAGCGCGACGCCGCCGCGATCGTCGGGGCCCACGGTCGCGAACAGGTTGGCGCGGCTGCCGTCGGCGCTTGCCACCAGTTCCCAGCCGATGCCCGACGCGCCCAGCAGGCCGGTGACGAAGCCGATCAGGTCGCGGTTCGACCGGCCGCTGACCGTCGGGAAGGCGACGAGGCGATCGAGGATCTCGAGCGTGTCCATGCCGGGCGCCGACACCGCTCAGAGGTCGCCCGGCACGCCGTAGCTCGGCGCCGCCGACGGATCGAGCGCACGGGTGACATAGGCGTCCATCTCCGGCGCCCAGCGCCGCCACAGCGCGCCAAGCGCCGCAACCGGGCAATCCTCGGTCCAGTCCACCCGCAGATCCGCCACCGGCCAGGGCACCTCGCGCGCCAGCAGCATGCCGGCCGAATGCACCGGGCCGGCCTCGCCGCCGGCTTCCAGCGCCGCCTGCATGGCGGCGATCAGCCGGTCGCCAAGCGGCAGCCCGGCGCTGCGGTCGAAGGCCGCGACCATCGCCTCGGGCACCTTCTTCGACGACAGCAGGTTGCCCGCCGCCACCACGCCGCCTCCTGCCGCGGCGTGATGGATGCCGAGCGTCCGCGCGCCGGAGAAATGCGCCGTTCCGCCCCCGCCGTCGACCAGCGCGATCTGGCGGTAGTCGAGATGCGGCGCCTCGGCCTTCAGCCGCTCCATCGCCGCCTCCGCCGGCAGGCCCGCGGCCATCAGGTCGAGCCCCCGCGGACCGAGCCGCGGATCGGTGATGTTCTGGGTCGAGACCGCGCCCGCGCCGGCGCGGACATGGGCGCAGCGCGCCGCCACGCAGGGCGAGGACGACGCGACCGCGACGCCCAGCATCCCGGTCCTTTCGCAGCGGGCGGAGATCGAGAAGGTCATCGGGATCCTCGCTCAGTCGGGAATGACGGCGGTGACTTCGATCTCGACCAGCCACTCGGGCCGGGCGAGGGCCGACACGACCAGCCCGGTCGAGCAGGGGAAGACCCCCTTCAGCCACCCGCCGACCTCTCGATAGACCGCCTCGCGGTAGCGGATGTCGGTGAGATAGATCACGATCCGGCAGACATGCGCCATCTCGCTGCCCGCCTCGCGCAGCAGCATGTCGATGTTCTCCATCGCCTTGCGCGCCTGCAGGCCGGCGTCGCCGGCATGCAGGCTTTCGCGGGTCTCGAGATCCTGGCTGATCTGGCCGCGCAGGAACACCGTGGTGCCGCGCGCGACGACGCCCTGGCTCAGATCGTTGTCGAGCCTCTGTTCGGGATAGGTATCCCGGGTATTGAACGGGCGCAGGCGCTTGTGGGTCATTCGGCAGCTTCCTTGTGGCGGTCCGCCGGCGCGATGCGCGCCATGAGATAGCGGGCGAAATCGTAGTTCGGGCGTTCCAGGTGCGACAGATGGCCCGGCCGGGCGAAGGCCGAGCAGAGGCCGCGATAGACCTTCTCGGTGCAGCCGCGGTCCTCGACGTTGACGTCGTCGAGCAGCGCCTTGAGCCGGTCGAAATGCTGCTGCGCCTCGGGCTCCTCGGCATAGTCGCGCGCCATGCCGCCGCCGAAGCCGATCCGGACCTGGCCGACACCGTGCGGGTGCAGCGTGAGATACCAGAAATATCCCGGCGTCAGCGTGATCAGGAGCGAG
The DNA here is from genome assembly GCA_030837825.1 of Albidovulum sp. GTDB lineage: Bacteria > Pseudomonadota > Alphaproteobacteria > Rhodobacterales > Rhodobacteraceae > Albidovulum. The sequence goes on along the minus strand of JAUQYB010000038.1, from coordinate 18,070 downwards.
GGATAGATCGCAAGCAGATAGGTCGTGCGCCGCGCGTCGCCTTCAAGCCGGCTGTTGTCCGGATGCGCCAGCGCGATCGGCAGCGTTCCGTCCTTGAGGATGGTGTGATAGTTGAAGGCGGCGCGGCCCTCCGGGCAGACCATCTCGTCAAGCCGGCTCATCCCGCCGATCGTGCCGGCGTGGCAGACCGGCAGGTGATAGCTTTCCATGAAGTTCTCGGCCAGCACCTTCCAGTTGGTGTCCCAGACATGGGTCTCGAAGAACGCCTCGTGATAGCCCGCCATGTCGTAGTCCGCGATCAGTTCCTCGACCTCGGCCAGCCGCGCCCTGACCGGCGGCGCGTCGGGATCGAGCGTGACGAAGACCCAGCCCAGCCATTCCTCGCAGCGCAACTGCGGCAGCCGGTAGTCGGACTTGCAGAAGCCCTCGTTGAGCGTCATCGCCGGGGCGCCGCGCAGGCTGCCGTCGAGGTTGTAGGTCCAGGCGTGATAGGGGCAGACGATGGCGCGGGTGTTGCCGCGCCCGTGCAGGAGCGTCGACATCCGGTGCAGGCAGACGTTCGACATCGCGCGCAAGGCGCCGTCGCGATCGCGCAGCACGACGATCGGCTGGCCCGCCAGGTCGCAGGTCACATAGTCGCCGGCCCCGGAAAGCGCACTCGCCCGTCCGACGCAGAACCATTCCTTCGAGAAGACATGTTCCAGCTCCCCGTCCAGAAATCGCGGCGAGGTATAGACCTCGGGCGGCATCGCCCGGGCCTTGGTGAACGGCACGCCGGCGCTGGCGCGCAGCAACTCGACCGGATCGGCATCATCTTTCGTCATGATGGCGGCCTCCTTCCCTGGCATGCGTCGGGGCTGTTCGCCGGGCGATGACCCGTGGCGGGCACGTCGGGCGGCCGACGCCCGACACTGCGCCCCGGCCGTTCATCCTACCGGATCGCCGGTCGCTACGCATCCTCGGTCTCGCACTGCGGCGATGCCTCGTAGGCCAGATACCGGCGGCGCGTGGCGATGTGGTCGGCGACGAACTTGGCATCATGCCAGACCCCCCAGATGAAGGACGATCCCCGCCGCGAGAGCCACGGCAGCCCGACGAAATAGATGCCCGGCTCGGCCGATACGCCGCGCTGGTGCCTCGGCCGGCCCTGAGCGTCGAAAATGTCGGCCTTCAGCCAGCCGAAATCGGCCGCGAACCCCGTCGCCCACAGGATCGTGGTGATGCCCGCCGCAGCGAGGTCCAGTTCGCCGATCGGATCTGTCACGCAGTCCGGCGCGGCGGCGAAGTGGCGGGCCGCCGGCTCTTCCGGCAGGTCGAGGCCGTTGCGGGCGACATAGGCGTCCGCCGCATCCAGCAGCGAAAGATAGTTCCGGTCCCCGAGCGTGATGTTCTCGGCCAGGTCCGGGGCGAAGTGCATGATCCCGCGGCCGAAGGATCTGGTCATGCCGACAAGCGTGATCCCCCGCGTCGCAAGGCGCCGGAAGTCAACGGTCGCGCCGCCCTGCGCGCCGCTGACCGCGATCGTGACATGTTCGGCGCCCTGCCGCGGCGCCGCCTGGTCCCATATGCCCAGCACGCCCAGCCACCAGACGAAGTCGCGGCCGCGATAGCGGCGCGGCGGGCGGTCATGCGGGCCGACCGAAAGATGGACCTGGCGGCCGGCCCGGGCCAGCTCGTCGGCGATCTGCACCCCCGACGACCCCGCCCCCACCACCAGCACCCCGCCCGGGGGCAGTTGGTCGGGATTGCGGTAGGCGTTGGAATGAAGCTGCACCACGCCCGCGTCCTCGGGCACCAGCGGCGGGATCACCGGGCGCTGGAACGGCCCGGTCGCCGCCACCACGTTGACGGCCTCGATCAGGCCTTCGGATGTCGCGACGGTGAAGCCGGGCCGGCCGATGGTCTTCTCGACCTGCCGCACCTCGACACCGCAGCGGACCGGCGCCTGGATGTGCCTTGCATAGGCGGCGAAATAGTCGGCGATCCGCTCCTTCGGGGCGAAGGCATCCGGGTCGATGTCGTCGAAGGTCAGGCCGGGAAAGCGGTCGTGCCAGGCGGGACCGTTGGCGACCAGCGAATCCCACCGTTCCGAACGCCAGCGCTCGGCGATCCGGTGGCGCTCGAGCACCAGGTGGCGAATGCCGCAATCGCTCAGGTGCTCGCTCATCGCCAGACCGGCCTGGCCGGCGCCGACGACGAGCGTGTCGATCTTCTCAACTGTCATTGCTCCGACCCCTGGTTGCTGCCGGATGGGTAGCAACAGTCGGCGCGGCTGAGAAATACGCGTTTCCGGGGCAATGCCTAGGAAAAACCGATGGCGAGATCCGGCCCCGCCTCATCCGGCCGGCGCGGCTTCGCCAAGGGGTCATGCCAGCTTCGCCGCAAGCTCCTCCGCCCCGCGGATCACCGCGTCCTGGTGGGGATAGAGCTGGTGGCCGCCCATCCCCGCCAGGATCGCCTCGTAGGGGTCCTCGATGCGGTCGGGGGCGCCACACAGCTCCTCGATCACGGCATGGGCGCAGAACGGCACATGCGTCGCCGAATAGCCGCCCTCGTGAGTGAACAGGAGCCGTCCGCCACAAAGATCGGCCGCCAGACGCTTCAGGATCGCCGCCATCTCGCGGTAGGTGCCGCTCGACAGCATCATCCGGCCGAGCGGATCGAAACCGCCGGCATCAAAGCCCGAGGGCACCACGATCAGCTCGGGTCTGAACGCGGTCACCGCCGGCACCACGACCCGCTCCATCACCGCAAGATAGGCGCCACGCCCGCTGCCGGGCGGAAGCGGCACGTTGATGTTGTAGCCTTCCCCCCTGCCCCGCCCGGTGTCGCCGAGGGCGCCGGACCGCGGTGGAAAGCAGTTGTCCTGATGGATCGAGATCGTCAGCACGCCGGGGTCCTCGTAGAAGGCGTGCTCGCTGCCATTGCCGTGATGGACGTCGTAGTCGACCACCGCGACCCGGCCGATGCCGCGTGTCGCCTGGACGTGGCGGATGGCGAGCACGGCGTTGGCCAGAAGACAGAACCCCTTGCCGATGTCCGCCTCGGCGTGGTGGCCGGGCGGGCGCACCAGCGCATAGGCGTTGTCCACCGCGCCATCGACCACCGCCTCGGCCGCGGCGATGACACCGCCGGCCGACAGCAGCGCAATCTCGTAGCCGCCGGCAGCGAAAGGCGTCTCCATGCCGGCATCGCCGCCGCCCGCGCAACTCATCGCCTCGAGCCGGTCGATGTAGCCGGGCGTGTGGTAGCGCAGCACCTCGGCGCGCGTCGCCGGCCGGGGCCGGATCATCGTCACCGCGTCGATCAGGCCGCTGGCTTCCATCAGGTTGCGGATGCGCCGCTTCGCCTCCGGGCTCTCGACGTGCCGGTCAGGCTGGACATGGCCCGTGGCCGGCACGAACAGCCCGGCGCTGCCGGTATCGTGCCACATGTAGCGCTCATGCCAGACGAATCCCGTGCTCATGTCTGCTGTCCCCGAAGTGGTTGGCGCGGCGGGCCACCGGGCGCCGCGCCCAGTCGCTCAGCGCAGGACGTTGGTCCAGACGCGGTCGATCAGGCTCTGCGCCTCGGCGCTGCAGGCGAAGGAGAAGACCATCTTCGCACCTTCCGGCAGGACGATCTCGGGGGCGGTGCGCAGATCCTCGGTCATGAACGCATCCTGACCCTTGATCGGCCCGCCATAGCCCGCGAAGTTCGACTGCATCCCCATGTTCTCGGGGTCCATCATGAAGTTCATGAAGATCTTCGCGTTCTCGACGTTCTCGGCCGACTTGGGGATCATCAGCCCGTCGGCCCAGCCGATGACGCCCTCCTTGGGATAGGCGTAGACCAGGACCTTGCCGGCTTCCTCGGCCAGTCGCCGGCCCTTGACGGCATAGCCGTTCCAGTGGTTCGAGATGATCGCATCGCCGTTGAGCAGCCGGTCGTTCATGCCTTCGGAGGAATAGGCCATGACATGCGGCTTCTGCGCTATCAGCAGGTCCTGCACCCGCTGCATCGCCGCCGGATCCTCGTTGCAGAACTCCTGCCCGAGATAGAGATGGGCGTGGTTGACGATCTCCTCGGGCGTCTTGAAGACGCTGATCCGGCCCGAGACCGCCTCGTCCGGCTCGAAGAACTCGCCGTAGGATTCAAGGTCCTTGCCGTAGAGGTCGCGGCGGTAGGCGACCGAGGCGGTGCCCCAGTGGAACGGCACGGAATATTTTTGCTCGGGATCCCAGGCGGGGAACTTCCAGCGGTCCTCGACATTGGCGAAGTTCGGCATCGCGCTCGCGTCGACCTCCTGCACCAGCCCCTCCGCGATGTAGATCGGGATGAAGTTGTGGCTGGGCACGATGATGTCGTAGCCGGTCGCGCCCGCCTGCATCTTGGCCAAGAGCGTCTCGTTGGAATCGTAGGTGTCGAGCGACACGTCGATGCCGGTCTCGGCCTCGAACTTCTCGATCACCTCGGGCGAGGTGTAGTCGGTCCAGTTGTAGATGTGCAGTTGCCCCTCCGCCTGCGCGAGGCCGGCAGCGAGCGCGAACACGGATGTGGCAGTGGCAGCCAATGCAATTTTCATCTTAGACCTCTCTCTTGGTTGTCAGTGGGGGGAGGAACCGGGCGTCTTCCGGGTGGTGAACCAGTAGGCGATGACAACGAGGATCGAGATCACCAGCAGGATCGAAGAAACCGCGTTGACCTCGGGGGTGATGCCCTGCCGGATCATCGAGTAGATGTAGACCGGCAGCGTCGTGTCGCCGGCGCCGGCCACCATCAGGGTGATGATGAAGTCGTCCATCGAGACCACGAAGCTCAGCATCGCGCCGGCGAGCACCCCGGGCATGAGAAGCGGCAGCGTCACCAGCCGGAACGTCTCCCACTCCGAGGCGTAGAGATCGCGCGACGCCTGTTCGAGCGTCGTGTCCATCCCGGCGAGCCGCGCCCGGATCGGCATGAAGGCGAAGGGGATGCAGAAGGTGACATGGGCGATGATCACGTTGCCGAGACCGAGGTTGAGACCGATGTTCGAGAAGAAGACGAGCACCGCGACGGCGGTGACGATCTCGGGCACCATCAGCGGCAGGGTGATGAGGCCGAGGCATGCCTCCTGGCCGCGAAACCGGCCGCCGCGCGCCATCGCCAGCGCCGCGAGCGTCGCGCAGACGGTGGCGATCGCGGTCGCCGTGAGCGCCACGACCAACGAGTTGAGCGCCGCCTGGCGGATGTCGGCGTTGGCGAAGGCGCGGGCATACCAGTCGGTGCTGAACCCGGTCCAGACCATGACGATGTTGCCGGCGTTGAAGGAATAGGCGACCAGCACGCCGATCGGCAGGTAGAGGAAGGCGAGGAAGCCCGCCGCAAGCGCTGCCAGCCCCGGCACGTCGCCGAAGGCGCGCCGGCGCACGGTGCGGTGCGACGCGACGGCCGGGCGGTCATGTTCGGCCAGCGCCATCACAGCCCCTCCATCGCCCGGGCATTGCGTGCCGCGCGGGCGTAGACCATCAGGAACAGCACCACGAAGGCGAGCAGGATCATCGCGATCGCCGATCCGAACGGCCAGTTGCGCGCGGTCGAGAACTGAAACTGCACCAACGTGCCCAGCATCAGGTTCTTGCCCCCGCCCAGAAGGTCCGGCTGGATGAAGGCGCCGAGGCTCGGGATGAACACCAGCAGGCAGCCGGCGATGATGCCCGGCCTGGAAAGCGGGATGATCACCCGCGAGAACGTCTCCCAGCGCGAGGAGTAGAGATCGGCCGCCGCCTCGACGAGGCGGAAGTCGAGCTTCTCGAGGCTCGCATAGACCGGCAGCACCATGAGCGGGATGAAGGTGTAGGTCAGCCCGATCGCGATGGCGAGGTTGGAATACATCAGCCCCAGCGTCTCGCCCTCGGCCAGAAGGCCGAGCCAGCGGAACGGCGCCTCGACCACGCCGTTGCGGCCGAGGATGATGATCCAGGCGAAGGTGCGCACGAGCTGGTTGGTCCAGAACGGGATGGTGATCAGCAGGATCCAGAGGTTGCGCTGGTGCAGCGGCCGCCGCGCGATGAACCAGGCGACCGGAAAGCCGACGATCAGGCAGCACACCATCGCCACCAGGGCGAGCGCGAACGAGCGCGCGATGATGATCAGGTAGCCGGGGCTGAAGCGCAGGCTGTCGTCGAGCTGGCGCTCGAACAGCAACTGCACGTAGGCATCCGGCGAGAAGGCCCAGACCACGCCGCCGAAGGACTTGGCCTGAAGCAGCGAGAAGACCCCCATGATCGCCATCGGCACCAGCATGAAGACGCCGATGATCAGAAGCGCGGGGCCAAGCGCCAGCACGCGGCGCAGAACCGGACTCGAGGGCAGGTCCGCCATCACGCCTCCAGCACCTGAAGGGCACGCGGCTCGAGCACGACCCCGACCCGGTCGCCCGGCTGGCGCCGCCGCTGGTCGACGTCCGCGATGTGTTCGCTGACCAGCAGCGGCGCCGCCTCGCCGATGGCGAGCTCCATCAGGCAGGCGTTGCCGAGGTATTGCACGGTCTCGATCCGGCCATCGACGGTTCCCGCCCCCGGCGCCGCGAGCCGCACCTTCTCCGGCCTGAGAAACAGCACCGCCTGACGCTGGCCCGGCGGTGCCTTCGCCGCATCCGCGCGCAGCTCCAGCCCACCCCTCGTCCGGCAGACGACGCCGGCACCGCGCTGCGCGGTGATCTCGGCCTCGATGAAATTGGCGTCGCCGACAAACCCGGCGACGAAGCGGTTCGCCGGATGCTCGTAGATCTCGCTCGGTGTCCCGACCTGCTGGACATGGCCCTCCGACATCACCGCGATCCGGTCCGACATTGACAGCGCCTCGTCCTGGTCATGGGTGACGAAGATGAAGGTAATGCCGGTCTCGTGCTGGATCTGCTTCAGCTCCTGCCGCATCGCCTGCCTGAGCTTGAGGTCCAGGGCCGACAGCGGCTCGTCGAGCAGCAGCACCTTGGGATGCGGCGCCAGCGCGCGGGCAAGCGCCACCCGTTGCTGCTGGCCGCCGGAAAGCTGCGTCGGCAACCGGTCGGCGAAGCGCTCCATCTTCACCAGCCGCAGCATCGAGGCGACGGTCGCGGCGATCTCGGCCGCGGGCCGGCGCAGCCGGCGCAGCCCGTAGGCGACGTTCTCGGCCACGCTCATGTGCGGAAACAGCGAATAGCTCTGGAACACCGTGTTCACCGGACGCCGGTGCGGCGGCACGTCGACGATGTCCTCTCCGAACAGCCGGATGGTGCCGCTGCTCACATGCTCGAAACCGGCGATCGCGCGCAGAAGCGTCGTCTTGCCGCAACCGGAAGGGCCGAGCAGGGTGAAGAATTCGTTGTCGCGGATGGCGAACGAGATCCCGCGCAGGGCCTCGACCGCCGCTGAACCCCGGCCGTAGACCTTGCGGACGTCCTCGAGCACGATCGCCGGCCCGGCCCCGCCTTCGGGATCGGGGCGCCCGTCCGGGGGCGGCAGGGTAACGGCAGCGGCCTTGCGGGTATCTGTCATCGCATCACTCCATCGGCCCCAGTTCCGTGACCTCGCGGCGGAACGCCAGCGCGCCCTCGGCGGTCACGCTGTCCAGTTCGCGGGCAAAGCGGTGGCCGGCATAGGTCGCCCAGGCGATCGGCGCGGGCGACTCCGCATCACCGATCCGCCGGACGGTCCTGATGCCGGCCGCCGCCCATTCGCCCTCACGCGCCTTCAGCGCGTGCCAGAGCGCGTCGTCGGGCAGCCGCGCCGTCACCAGCACCACCGCATCGCAGGCAAGCGCGCGGGGCCGCCCGGTGAACGCACAGCCGAGCGTCACGCCGTCCCGCCCGACCGTGCTCAGCCCGTGGGCGGTGACGATGGTGACGCCGCGCTCGATCATCCGGGCCTGGATGCGGCGCTGTTCCAGCGTGTTCAGCGTCCATTCCGAGACGAGGTTGGCAGGCGTCACCAGCGTCACCGCCGCGCCCTTCTGCACCAGCAACTCGGCCAGCACGCCGCCCATGTAGTAGTGATCGTCGTCGTAGAGCACGATTTCGCGACCCTCCGGCAGCCGGCCCGCCATCAGGTCGTCGGGGGTGAAGACCGGCATCGCCGGATCGACCGGGATCGGCGCCAGGTTGTGCCGCGCCACCCCGTCGCGCCGCCAGACCGACCCGGTGGCGACGGCGACATGCTCGAAGCCGAACTCCAGAACCTCCTGCGCCGAAAGCCGCGAGTCGAAATAGGTGCTGACATTGGCCATCTGCCCGATCTGATGGGCGCGGTAGTCGCGCACCCGGCCCCATGCGGCAAGGCCGGGCAACCGCGATTCCAGCCGCACCCGCCCGCCCAGTTCGGTCCCGGCCTCGGCCAGGGCAACCTCATAGCCGCGCCGGCCGGCGGCACGCGCGGCCTCCAGCCCCGCCGGCCCGGCGCCGATCACCAGGACCGTGCCGCTGGCGCCCTTGTCGTTCATCCGTTCGGGGTGCCAGCCCTTGCGCCACTCCTCCATGAAGGTCGGGTTCTGGGTGCAGCGGCTGATCGACATGGTCATGTCGCCGGTGACGCAGATGTTGCAGCCGATACATTCGCGGATGTCCTCGACCCTGCCCTCGTCGATCTTCCGCGGCAGGAACGGATCGGCGATCGAGGGCCGCGCGGCGCCGATGAAATCCAGCACGCCGCGCCTGATCTGGCTGACCATCGCGTCGGGCGAGGTGAAGCGGCCCACCCCCACCACCGGCTTCGTGGTCAGCGCCTTGATGCCGCTCACCAAAGGCTCCTGCGCGCCTTCCTCGACAAAGCGCGAGGGGCCCGAGCAGGCCTCCCAGGTGCCGTGCCCCAGGTCCCAGAGGTCGGGCAGGTCGCCGTGCATCGCGATCAGGTCGCGCAGTTCGCGGTTCTCCAGCCCGCCGGCTTCGTGCAGCGACAGGCGCAGGCCGACGGCCATCGTGTCGCCCACCGCATCCTTCGCTTCCGAGATCAGTTCGCGCAAGAGACGCGAGCGGTTCTCCAGGCTGCCGCCGTATTCGTCCGTCCGCTGGTTGGTCAGCGGCGAGAGGAAATGCTGGACGATGCCGAACCCATGCGCCCCGTAAAGCTCGATGACATCGAAACCGGCGGTCTTGGCGCGCCGGTAGGCTTCGACGTGCCAGCGGCGCAGGTCGCGGATATCCTGCCTGTCCATCGCCCGGGTCGAGACCGGATCCTTGTAGAAGGTCAGGATCGGCGAGGACATCGGCCCGCGCGGCACCTCCCTGGTGTAGAGGTTGCTGCCGTTCACGCCGCTGTAGGCCAGCTCGATCCCGGCGAGCGCGCCGTGGCTCTTCATCGCCTCGGCCATGCGGGCAAGCGCGGGGATGTCCTTGTCCTCCCACAGCCTGAGCTCGATGAACGGGGTGATTTCCGAGGTCGGATGCAGTTCCACCTGTTCGGTGAAGATCACGCCCCATCCGCCCTCGGCCTTGGTTCGCCGCATCTCGACCACCGCCGAGGGGTCGCGGTAGCCGCCGCCGTTGCAGTGCGGCACCTGGTAGAAGCGGTTCTTCGCCACCACCGGGCCGATCCGGACCGGCTCGAACAAGACATCATAGCGTGGATCGCGTCGAGAGGTGTTGTCCTTCGGCATTTCCGGGTCGTCCGTTCTGGTGGTTTCTGATCCTGCCCCGCGTCCATGATCGGCTGTGGCGGGCAATGACTGAATACCCCTACAGGGTTAGCCGGCACCGGGCGGGGGCGGGGCGCACCCTCCCGCGGGCACCCTGGGCGCTATCGGCCGGCCCGCGCCGGCATGTCATACCAGCCGAGGCTGCCGCCGGGCAGCCATCGGGTCTTCTGCTTGGGCTCGAGGAAGCTCTCCAGCCCCCAGCGGCCGAGTTCGCGGCCGATGCCGCTTTTCTTCATTCCGCCCCAGGGCGCCTGGATCACCACCATGTTGTTGCAGTTCTGCCAGGTGATCCCGGCGTCGAGCGCGTCGGCGACACGCTCGGCGCGCACCCTGTCGCCGCTCAGCACCGTGGCCGCCAGGCCGTAGGGCGTATCGTTCGCCAGCCGGATCGCCTCGGCCTCGTCGCCGAAGCGCATCACGCTGAGCACCGGGCCGAAGATCTCCTCGGTCCAGATCGTCATCGCCGGCGTCACGTCGGCGAAGATCGTCGGGGCAACGAAATAGCCGCGGTCGAGCCCTGCCGGACGCCCGCCGCCGGTCAGAAGCGTCGCCCCCGCCGTCCGGCCGGCGCCGATATGGGACATCACCTTGTCATGCTGCGCCTGGCTGACGAGCGGCCCCATCCTGACGCCCGCTTCCGCGCCGTTGCCGACCCGGATCGCTTCGGTGATCTCGACCAGCCGCTTCAGGAACCTGTCGGCGATCGCCTCGTGGATCAGCAGCCGCGAGGTCGCGGTGCAGACCTGGCCCTGATTGACGAAGGCGCCGAAGGCCACCCATTCCGCCGCCGGGTCAAGATCGACATCGTCGAAGACGATGACCGGATTCTTGCCGCCAAGCTCGAGGCTGAGCCGCTTCAGGTCGTCGGCCGCCAGCCGCATGATGTGCCTGCCGGTCGCGGTCGAGCCGGTGAAGGAGATCTTGTCGACGCCGGGATGGCGCACCAGCGCCTCGCCCGCCTCGGGCCCGGTGCCGGTGACGACATTCAGCACCCCCGCCGGCAGGCCGGCCGCGGCGATGATCCCGGCCAGTTCCAGCGACGTCAGCGAGGTGAACTCCGACGGTTTCACCACCGCCGTGCAGCCGGCGGCGATCGCCGGCGCCACCTTCCAGGTGAACTGCTCGAGCGGGAAGTTCCACGGCGTGATCATGCCGACGACGCCGACCGGGCGATAGGCGACGGTGGTGCGCATCGCCTCGCCGGGCAGGTCCAGCACCTCTTCGCCACGCGCATCGAGCCCCTCGGCAAGCCCCGCATACATCGCGTAGATCTGCGCGATCGTATCGACATCGATGAGGGACTCCGGCAGCGGCTTGCCGTTGTCGCGGGTCTCGAGCGCGGCGAGCCGGTCGCGGTTCGCCTTGATCCCTTCCGAGATCGCGCGCAGGATTTCGGCGCGCTCGGCGCCTTTCGTCGCCTTCCAGCCGGCATCGAAGGCGCTGCGCGCGGCGGTGACGGCGGCATCGACGTCGGCGGCGTTTCCGGCCGGCACGCTGTCGAAGGCCTCGCCGCTTGACGGATCGATGCAGGCAATGCGCCTGCCGGACCTGCCCGCAGCCGCGGCGTTGCCGATGAAGTGGCCGCGCTCCATCACGTCCTCCCGCGCCCTGTCGCCCCGGGGACAGTGGGATGGCGGCCTCCGGGGCGAAATAACGAATAGTGGGGGCAGTGGAGAGGTTTTGGCTATGCAGGCGACCGTCAGGCGATTGCCTCCGCTTGTCGGACTTGCCCAGCATCCGCCCCGCCGGCTTCCCGGCCGGCGGCGTCAGACTGCCAGCCCTTCGGTCGCGCGCACGAGGTCGGCGCGGCAGCGGGCGACGATGAAATCGGTGAAGGCGCGGAGCTTCGGGTCGCGCAGCCGCCGGTGCTGGGTCAGGCAGGTGAACTGCGCCGCGATCGGCGGCGTCGCCCGCGCCACCGGGATCAGCCGGCCGGCGCGGAGATGATCGGCGACCTCGAAGATCGGCTTCATCACGATCCCCCGCCCGTCGAGCGCCCAGCCCGTCAGCACGTCGCCGTCATCCGATTCGTAGGGGCCGGAGACCTCGTAGCGCCGCGGGCCATCCGGGGTGACCAGCGTCCACTGGAACTCCGTCGCGCCAGGGAACCGCAGGTTCAGGCAGTCGTGCCGCCCCTTCGCCAGCCCCTCGCCGCTTTCCGGATCGCCGCGGCGCGCGACATAGCCGGGCGCGGCGCAGAGGATGCGCGGGCATTCCGCCACCAGCCGCATCTTCAGCGTCGAATCCTCCAGCGTGCCGAGGTGGAAGGCGAGGTCGAGCCCCTCGCCGATCACGTCGATCTTGCGGTCCGACAGCCTGAGCCGCACGTCGATCCGGGGAAACTCGTCCTTGAACGCCGGCACATGCGGCGCGATGAACCGCCGCCCGACGCCGAGCGGCGCGGCGACGAAGACCGTGCCCCTCAGCTCGCGGGTCGAGGCCATCACCGCCGCCTCGGCATCGTCGATCGCCTCCAGCACCTTGCGCGCGCCGTCGTAGAAAAGCCGCCCGTTCTCGGTCGGCTGCAACCGCCGCGTCGTGCGGTTGAAGAGCCGGATGCCAAGGTGGCGCTCCAGTTCCGCGATCCGCGCCGAGGCGACCGCGGGCGAGGTCCGCTGGTCGCGCGCCGCCGCCGACATCGAGCCGAGCTCGAAGACCCTCACGAACATGCGGATGTTGCTGACATAGGCCATTCTTCGGGCATTCTTGAAAGTTCTGCGATATTCGACGGATTATCAGAAAGGCCGGCCCCGGCATAGCGTCCGTCCACGCCCCGACGTAAGCTTCCCGGCACAAGCTTCCCCCCAGGCCCGATCCGAGGTTTTCCGATGCCCGATCCGACCGTTCTTCTCGACTGGCTCGAATTCGCCGTGCGCTGGCTCCATGTCATCACTGCCATCGCCTGGATCGGCTCGTCCTTCTACTTCATCGCGCTCGACCTTGGGCTGCACCGCGACCGCGCCCTCGCCTCGGGCGCGGACGGCGAGGAATGGCAGGTCCACGGCGGCGGCTTCTACCATATCCAGAAATACCTCGTGGCGCCCGACCGGATGCCCGCCGACCTGGTCTGGTTCAAGTGGGAAAGCTATGCGACCTGGCTCTCGGGCTTCGCGCTCCTCTGCCTCGTCTACTACCTCGGCGCCGATCTCTTCCTGATCGACCCCGCGGCGATGGACCTCGCCCCCTGGCAGGCGATCGCGATCTCGCTGGTCTCGCTCGGCCTCGCCTGGGGGATCTACGACCTCCTCTGCCGCTCCCGCCTCGGGCAGAACCCGACGCTGCTGATGGTGCTGCTCTACCTCGTCCTCGTCGGCTTCGCGCTCTTCTACACCCATGTCTTCACCGGGCGCGCCGCCCTTCTCCACCTTGGCGCGATCACCGCCACGGTGATGAGCGCGAACGTCTTCCTGGTGATCATCCCGAACCAGAAGATCGTCGTCGCCGACCTCGTCGCCGGCCGCACGCCGGACCCGAAATACGGCAAGATCGCCAAGCTGCGCTCGACCCACAACAACTACCTGACCCTGCCCGTCCTCTTCATGATGCTGTCGAACCACTATCCGCTGGCCTTCGCCACGGACTACAACTGGGCGATCGCCAGCCTGGTCTTCCTGATGGGGGTGACGATCCGGCACTGGTTCAACAGCCGCCATGCCCGCAGGGGCAGCCCCTGGTGGACGTGGGCCGCCACGCTCGCGCTCTTCCTCCTCGCCGCCTGGCTTTCCGCCGCGCCGGCGACGCCGCCGGCCGGCGAGGACGAGGCGGCGCTCTCCCCCGCCGCCGAACGCTTCGCCGCCGCCCCGGGCTTCGAGGAAGTGACCGGGATCGTCCAGGGCAACTGCTCGATGTGCCACGCCGCCGAGCCGGGCTTCGACGGCATCGCGCGGGCGCCGAAGGGGGTGATGCTGGAAACCCCCGGCCAGATCGCCGCCCACGCCCGCCAGATCTACCTCCAGGCCGGGGTCAGCCACGCCATGCCGCCGCCCTCGGCCGCCTTCATCGAGCCGGCGGACCGCGCCCGGATCGCCGCCTGGTATCGCGCCGCGACCGGCAGCGAAGGCTGAACCCGCCGGGAGGGCGCCGCCCTCCCGCACCCTCCCGGGGGTATTTGGACAACGACGAAGGGAAGGGCCGCGCCTCCCCCGGGGGCGCGGCGCCATTGCCCCGCGCCGCCGCCCGTGGCAGAGGAAGGGCATGCTGCTCTACCGCCTGATCCTCCGGCTTGCGGCGCTCGCGCTCAGCCTGCGCGCGGCCGTCGCGCCCTGGCCGGGCGCCGGGCGCCTGGCGCCGCCTGACCCGCCCGAGGGCACCGGCCCCCTGGTCTGGCTCCACGCCGCTTCGAATGGCGAGCTTGCCGCCGCGCGCCCGGTCCTCGCCGCGCTCCGCGCCGCCCTGCCGGGGCTGCGCCTGCTGATCACCGCCAACAGTATCACCGGCCGCGACCTCGCCCGCGGCTGGAACCTGCCGCGGACCCGCGCCCGCCTCGCCCCCCATGACGACACCGCCACGCTCGCGCGCTTCCTCGACATCGCGCGGCCCGTCGCGCTGGTGGTGATCGAGAACGAGCTCTGGCCGAACCGCCTCCGCCTCTCGGCCGCCCGCGGCGTGCCGGTCTTCTGCCTCGCCGCCCGGCTGTCCGGCCGCAGCGCGCGGCGCTGGCGGTGGTTTCCCGCGCTGGCGCGGCAGGTCGTCACCGCGATCCGCTGGCTCGCGCCCCAGGACGAGGCCTCGCGCGCCCGTTTCGCGGCGCTCGGCCTGCCGCCCGAACGCCTCGGCCCGGCGATGGTGCTGAAATCCGCCGCGGCCCCATCCGGGACCGCCGCCCTGCCCTTCCCGCGCGCCGCCACGCTGCTCGCCGCCTCGACCCACGAGGGCGAGGAGGCGGTGGTGCTCGACGCCTTCGCCCGCGCCCGGGCGCAGCGCCCGGATCTCCGCCTGATCCTCGCCCCCCGCCATCCCCGCCGCCGCGACGCGGTGGAGGCCGCGATCCGCGCCGCGGGCCTCGCCTTCGCCACCCGCTCGCGCGGCGCGGAACCCGCGGCGGACATCCCGGTCTACCTCGCCGACACCCTGGGCGAGATGGACCGCTGGTATGCCGGCGCCGGCATGACCTTCGTCGGCGGCTCGCTGGTGCCGCTCGGCGGCCATACCCCTTTCGAGCCTGCCGCCCACGGCTCGGCGATCCTCACCGGCCCGCATGTGGCGAACGCGGCCCCGGCCTATGCCGCGCTTCTTGCCGAGGGCGGCGCGCTCGCGGTGACGGATGCCGAAAGCCTCGCCCGCGCGATCCTGCGCCTTGCCGACCCCGCGGTCCGGGAGGCACAGGCCGAAGCCGCCGCCCGCGCGCTCGCCCCCTTCGCGGCCGATGCCGCCATCGCCGCCTTCCTCGCCGCGCTTTCGCGCGAGACCGGCCTGCCCCTGACAGGAGTCCCCGATGCAGTTCACGCTTGAGGAGCTCGACGCCGCCGCCCGCCTGGTCCACGGCCAGATGGATCCGACGCCGCAATACCAATGGCCTCAGGTCTCGGCCGCCACCGGGGCAGAGACCTGGATCAAGCACGAGAACCACGGCCCGGTCGGCGCCTTCAAGGCCCGCGGCGCGATCACCTTCATCGACTGGCTCAGGCGGACGCACCCGGACTGCCCCGGCATCATCACCGCGACCCGCGGCAACCACGGCCAGGCGCAGGCGCGCGCCGCCACACGCGCGGGGCTCTGCGCCGTCGTCTATGTGCCGAAGGGCAATTCGGCCGAGAAGAACGCCGCGATGCGGTCCTTCGGGGCGGAACTGCGCGAGCATGGCGAGGATTTCGACGCCGCGCGCGAAGAGGCGATGCGCGCCGCCGCGGCCGAAGGGCTCTTCCCGGTGCCGCCGTTCCATGCCGAACTGGTGCGCGGCGTGGCGACCTGCGGGCTGGAATTGCTGCGCGCCGCACCGCCGCTCGACACGGTCTACGTCCCGGTCGGCTGCGGCTCGGGGCTCTGCGGCATGATCGCCGCGCGCGACGCGCTCGGGCTGGCGACCGAGGTCGTCGGCGTCGTCGCCGCCAACGCCCCCGGGGCCAGGCTCTCCTTCGAGGCCGGGCGCGTGATCGAGACCAACGCCGCCCGCACCTTCGCCGACGGCATGGCGGTGCGCGTGCCGGTCCAGGCCGCGCTCGACATCTACCGCCGGGGCGCGGCGCGCATCCTCGCCGTCACCGAGGCGGAGATCGCCGCCGCCGTGCGGCTGCTCTTCGCCGCCACCCACAACGTCGCCGAGGGCGCCGGCGCCGCCGCGCTCGCCGCGCTGATGCAGGAACGCGGCCCCATGCGGGGTCGGCGCGCCGGCGTGATCCTTTCGGGCGGCAACATCGACACCGGCTGGTTTTGCACCCTGCTGGCGGGCGGAACGCCCGAAGTCTGAACCAAATCCCGCCCCCGGACTGGAAATGTTCGCCAGCCGATGCTAGATTCACCGATAATTTCCGCCAAAGACGGAAACGAGGCAGGCTGGACGGCAGGAGGCGCCCGGAAGGGGCGCGGGAAACCATTGAAGAAGATGGATCAGGGCCAGGGCGCCAGAACCGATGCGATGTCCCAGACGGGCGCGCTCTGCTACCGCATCACCGCCAGACGGGGGGTGGAGGTGTTGCTGGTGACCAGCCGCGACACCGGCCGCTGGGTCATCCCCAAGGGCTGGCTGATGAAGGGCCGCAGCCCCGCCGAGGCGGCGCTGCGCGAGGCTTTCGAGGAGGCCGGGGTGGAGGGCGAGGTCGCCGGCGGCATGCTCGGGCTCTATTCCTACGACAAGGTGATGGCCGACCGCTCGGTGCAGCCCTGCGTCGTCTCGGTCTTCCCCGTCGCCGTCGCCCGGCTGAAATCCGCCTTCCCCGAACACGGCCAGCGCGAACGGCGCTGGTTCCGGCCGAGGAAGGCCGCAAGGAAGGTGGCGGAGCCCGAGCTGAGCGCGATCCTCGCCGCCTTCGAGCCCGGCACGGGAAGCGCTTGATTCCGCCCGGCTTCTGCCCACATAGAGGGAAGACGACCGGAAGGCCCGTGATGATCCGCTACGCCCTCACCTGCGCCAACGACCACGGCTTCGAAAGCTGGTTCCAGTCGGCCGAGGCCTTCGACCGCCTCGCCGCCGGGGGGCACGTCGCCTGCGCGGTCTGCGGCTCGACCGAGGTCGCCAAGACCCTGATGGCGCCTGCCGTCCGGCCCGCGCGCAGGGCCGAAGCGGCAGGGTCGGCGGCCGCGGCCGAGGCGGGCCTCGAAGCGCCGCCCTCCGGCCCGCTCTCCGGCCCCCGGACCCCGGCCGAGGAGGCGCTCGCCGCGCTGCGCCGCCAGGTCGAGGCCAACTCCGACTACGTCGGACTCAATTTCGCCACGGAGGCGCGGGCGATGCACGAGGGCACGATCCCGGAACGCTCGATCTATGGCGAGGCGAGGGCGGAGGAGGCGAAGCGGCTGATCGAGGAAGGCATCCCGGTGGCGCCCCTGCCGTTCCTGCCCGCGCGCAAGGCCAACTGAGCCCCGCCTTTTCCCGCCCGCTACCCGCCCGCTATCCGCTTGCATGGCGCCCCCCCCGCGCCTATGAAGCGCGCGGTTTGACTCGCGCGTGCCAAGGGGGGCCGGAATGCCGCTTCTCGTGATGAAATTCGGCGGCACCTCGGTGGCCGATCTCGACCGCATCGGCAACGCCGCGGCGAAGGTCGGACGCGAGGTCGAGCGCGGCTATGACGTCATCGTCATCGTCTCGGCGATGTCGGGCAAGACCAACGAGCTTGTCGGCTGGGTCGAGGGCACCTCGCCGCTCTACGACGCGCGCGAATACGACGCGGTTGTGGCGAGCGGTGAGAACGTGACGGCGGGCCTGATGGCGCTCAGGCTCCAGGAGATCGGCATCCCGGCGCGGAGCTGGCAGGGCTGGCAGGTGCCGATCAACACCACCTCGGCCCACGGCGCGGCGCGCTTCGTCTCGATCCCGCGCGAGAACATCGACCGCAAGTTCGCCGAGGGCATGAAGGTCGCCGTCGTCGCCGGCTTCCAGGGCCTGAGCCACGAAGGCCGGATCACCACGCTCGGCCGCGGCGGATCGGATACCACCGCCGTCGCCTTCGCCGCCGCCTTCGGGGCGGAACGCTGCGACATCTACACCGACGTCGACGGCGTCTATACCACCGACCCGCGCATCTGCGACCGCGCCCGCAAGCTCCACCGCATCGCCTTCGAGGAGATGCTGGAACTGGCCTCGCTCGGCGCCAAGGTGCTGCAGACCCGCTCGGTGGAACTGGCGATGCGCTACAACGTGCGGCTGCGCGTGCTGTCGTCCTTCGAGGACACCGACGAAAATTCTGGAACGCTGGTCTGCGGCGAGGAGGAAATCATGGAATCGAAAGTCGTCTCGGGCGTCGCCTATTCGCGCGACGAGGCCAAGATCACCCTCTTCACCATCGAGGAC
>JAUQYB010000037.1 GCA_030837825.1 Albidovulum sp. | reverse complement strand
ATGGCGACGCAGGAGTTCGTGGTCCCGAGGTCGATACCGATGACTTTAGCCATATGTGTAACCTTTCCTTCGGCGATATGCTGGGGTCAGGTCCGAATGCGGCCCCTGGCCCCGATCCCTTGACGACGGCCGGGTCGCCCGGCCGGTTCGACGGGGATATAAGGAGGGGCCCGTGGCGCTGCAAGCGTCCCGCTCGGGCAAAAGGCAGGGGAAATCCGTGCAAAACCGCGACGATTGCAGCCAACCCGTCCCGGCACCCTCGACGGCGCCGGCACCTGCCGCAATGATCTCCGGCGCTGCATTCCATCCGGGCTGGCTCGACGCGGCCGGGCAGGTCGCGCTCGTCGAGGATCTTCGCGCGGTGATCGCGGCGGCGCCGCTCTTCTCGCCGCTGACGCTCTGGGGCAAGCAAATGTCCGTCCGGATGACCTCGGCCGGGAAATACGGCTGGTATTCCGACCGCCGTGGCTACCGCTATGTCGACCGCCATCCCTCCGGCACACCCTGGCCGCCGATCCCCGAGCGGGTCCTGGCGATCTGGCGAAGCCTCGTCGGCGTCGATCGGATGCCGGACTGCTGCCTTGTCAACTTCTACGGCGAAAGCGCGAAAATGGGCCTTCACCAGGACAGCGACGAGGCCGATTTCCGCTGGCCGGTGCTCTCCGTCAGCCTCGGCGACGATGCGCGGTTCCGCATCGGCGGGACCGAGCGCGGCGGCAAGACCGAAAGCGTCTGGCTGCGGTCGGGCGACGTGCTGATCCTCGGCGGCGCGGCGCGGCTGGCCTATCACGGCGTCGACAAGGTGGCGCCCGGCACCTCGGCACTCCTGCCCGGGGGCGGCAGGATCAACCTGACGCTGCGTGTGGTCGACTAGCGGCCCGCATACCAGCTCAGCGATGCGTTCCTGCGCGCGTGGAACTCGCCGATCAGTCCGATCGCGAACAGCACCAGCGTCACGTAGACCGGATAGGCGATCGAGGAATTGTGCGGATTGTAGTTGATGAATGCAAAGCCGCGCGTCTGGTCGATGATGTGGAACAGCGGGTTCCAGTCGAAGACCTTGAGCATCGTGTAGCTGAGCGTGTTGGCGACGAACATCTTGCCCGAGGCGATCATGTTGGCGCGGCTGTAGATCGTCTGTGCGATGCCGCCGAGCGACGGCCACCAGGGCTTGACGGCCAGCACCACCATCCCGGTCGCCACGCCGTTCGCCCAGGCAAGGATCACCATGCCCATCGCGCCGACCGGATCGTCGATGGTGACCGGTGCGATGGCGACATGGTAGCCGCCGAGAACCACGATGATCGACAGAACCTGAAGATAGAGCGCCGCCAGCGCCGAGGAGGCGATGGCGATCGCCGTGTTCATCGGCGCATGAAGCATCATCGCCGATGTCGGCCCCTCGGCGCCCACGACGGCGGCCATCGACCGCGTGTTCACCATGAACAGGAAGATGCCCGACATCAGATAGACGATGAAATCGCCGCGGATTGCCGCCCCGCGCATCCCCAGCACGGTCATCATCACGAAGAAGACGCCAAGGAAGATGATCGTCTGCAGCACGTTGCTCAGAAGCCCGATCAGGGCGTGGCGATGGTTCCGGCGGACCGAGCGCACGGTCGAATGATAGATGAGATCCAGGATCACATAGGCCGAATGCAGCCCGGATTTCCGTGTCTCGATCCTGAACATGGCTGCCGCTGCCCGCCGATCCTGCCCTTGCCGCGCGATTTTTCGCCGGCAAACCTTGCCGTTCGCTTGACGCGCGATCATAAGGTGAAGCGCCCCGCCGATCAACGCCGCCGCCATCGCGCCGCGGCGTCAGACCGTTCAGGAGATTGCCCGTGGATTTCGACCATCTGACCCATGCCATGCGGCGCCTCGCGCTCGACGCCGGCGACAGGATCATGCAGGTCTACAATGCCTCCGACTTCGAAGTGCGCGCCAAGTCCGACGCAAGCCCGGTGACCGAGGCCGACGAGGCCGCCGACGCGCTGATCTCCGAGGGGCTCGCCGAAGCCTTCCCCCAGCTTCCGCTGGTGACGGAGGAACAGGCGGCGAGCCACGCGCAGCAGGTCTCCACCTTCCTCATCGTCGATCCGCTCGACGGCACCAAGGAATTCGTCCAGCGCCGGGGCGATTTCACGGTGAACATCGCCTATGTCGAGAACGGCGTGCCGCTCAGGGGTGTCGTCTACGCACCGGCGAAGGGGCGGCTTTTCTACACGCTTGCCGACGGCCGCTCGGTAGAGGAGGACGGCCCCTTCGACAGGGACGTGCCCGGGGTGCAGCGGCCGATCACCGTCTCGGTCCCCGACAACCGCGCGCTGATGGTCGTGGCCTCCAAGTCGCACCGCGACCAGGCGACCGACGACTACATCGCCCGCTATGCCGTGCGCGACATGACCAGCGCCGGGTCGAGCCTGAAGTTCTGTCTCGTCGCCACCGGCGAGGCAGACCTTTATCCGCGTCTCGGACGCACGATGGAATGGGACACCGCCGCCGGCGACGCGGTGCTGCGCGGCGCGGGCGGCGAGGTGGTGCGCTTCGACGACCACACGCCCCTGAGCTATGGCAAGACGGGCTTTGCGAATCCCTTTTTCATCGCCCATGCCCCCGGCGTTCTTCTGGTGAAATAGTGTCTGTTCTGATCGTCATCCCGGCCCGCTTTGCCTCCACCCGCTACCCCGGCAAGCCGCTTGTCTCGCTCCGGGGCGCGCACGGTCAGGCGCGCACGCTGATCCGGCGGAGCTGGGAAGCGGCGCGGGCGGTAAAGGGCGCCGACCGGGTGGTGGTGGCGACCGACGACGACCGCATCCGCACCGAGGCGGAAGGCTTCGGCGCCGAGGTGGTAATGACCTCCCCTGCCTGCCGCAACGGCACCGAACGCTGCGCCGAGGCGCATGCGGCGCTGGGGGGCGGCCACGATATCGTCGTCAACCTCCAGGGCGACGCGCCGCTGACGCCGCACTGGTTCGTGGAGGACCTTGTCGCGGGGCTCCGCGGCGATCCGGGCGCCGACATCGCGACCCCGGTCCTGCGATGCGATGGCCGCGCGCTGAACGGCTTTCTCGCCGACCGCCGCGCGGGCCGCGTCGGCGGCACCACAGCCGTCTTCGGCGAGGGCGGCCGGGCACTTTACTTCTCGAAGGAAGTCATCCCCTACACCGGCCGAACCTATGCCGACGAAGAAGCCACGCCGGTCTTCCACCATGTCGGCGTCTACGCCTTCCGCCCCGCCGCGCTCACCGCCTATCCGGGCTGGGACATCGGACCCCTGGAGACGCTCGAGGGCCTCGAGCAGCTCCGCTTTCTCGAACCGGGCCGGCCGGTCCTCTGCGTCGAGGTCGAGGCGCGCGGCCGCCAGTTCTGGGAGCTCAACAATCCCGAGGACGTGGCGCGAATCGAGGCGATGCTGGCAGCGATGGGCATCGCCTGAGAATGCCGGCGGGTGCCGGTCGTGGCCGGGGCAGGGCACGGCGGGGATTCGCCGCCGGCGGGGGCCGGATTGCCGGTGATCCTGGCTACAATCTGGCGGCTGTTTGGCATACCGTTGCCTAAGCGACTCAATTTTAGGCGATTTTCCCCCCAACAAATCATGAAAACGTCGTATCTTCCTGTTACGCGGGGACCCCGACACCTAGGATGTGGTGCGGGATGGGGCTATACGGTCGCACGACGACCGAAACGGATGGTGAAGTGATGAAGCGCAAGGTGACGAAGGCCATTTTCCCGGTTGCCGGGCTCGGCACACGCTTTCTGCCAGCGACGAAATCAATTCCGAAGGAGATCATGACGCTGGTCGACCGGCCGTTGATCCAATACGCCATCGACGAGGCGCGCGCCGCCGGTATCAAGGAGTTCATCTTCGTGACCTCGCGCGGCAAGTCCGCGCTCGAGGACTATTTCGACGCCGCCCCGGTGGTCGAGGCCGAACTGCGCCGCAAGGGCAAGAAGGATCTCCTCGATCTTCTCAAGATGACCAACATGGAATCGGGCGCGATCGCCTACATCCGCCAGCAGAAGGCGCTTGGCCTCGGCCACGCCGTCTGGTGCGCGCGCCGCCTCATCGCCGACGAGCCCTTCGCGGTGATCCTGCCCGACGACGTCATCGCCGCCGAAAAGCCGTGCCTGCAGCAGATGGCCGAAGCCTATGCCGAAACCGGCGGCAACATCGTCGCCGCAATGGAAGTGCCGGCCGACAAGGCCTCTTCCTACGGCGTGCTCGACATCCGCGAGGACATGGGTTCGCTGGTCTCGGTCAAGGGCATGGTCGAGAAGCCGAAGGCGCACGAGGCGCCGTCGAACCTCGCGGTGATCGGGCGTTACATCCTGACGCCGAAGATCATGGAGAACCTCAACGCCCGGAAATCCGGCGCGGGCGGTGAAATCCAGCTCACTGATGCGATCGCGACCGAGATCAGGGCCTCGAACAACGTCTATGGCTTCCGCTTCCGCGGCCAACGCTTCGACTGCGGATCGAAGGCCGGTTTCCTCCAGGCCACCGTCGCCTTCGGACTGGCCCGCGACGATCTGCGCGACGAATTCGCGGCCTTCCTTCAGGAAATGGTCGGGCTCCGGAAGGCCGCCGAATAAGGCGCCATGACGGAAAGGCATGTCCTCGTCACCGGCGGTGCGGGCTATATCGGCTCGCACGCCTGCAAGGCTCTGAAGGCTGCGGGCTATCTGCCCGTAACCTTCGACAACCTCGCCACCGGCTGGCGCGAGGCGGTGAAGTTCGGGCCTTTCGAGGAAGGCGACCTGGCCGACCGCGCCCGGCTTGACGCGGTCTTCGCCCGCTGGCGCCCCGCTGCCGTGATGCACTTCGCCGCGATCAGCCTTGTCGGCGACGCGATGCGCGATCCCGGCAGCTACTGGCGGGTGAACGTGCTGGGTGCCCTCAACCTGATCGAGGCCGCCCTGGCGGCGGGATGCAGGGATTTCGTCTTCTCCTCCACCTGCGCCACCTATGGCGATCAGGATGGCGTGGTGCTTGACGAGAACACGCCGCAGGCGCCGCTCAACGCCTACGGCAAGTCCAAGATGGCGATCGAGCAGAGGCTCGGCGACTTCGGCGCGAGCCACGGGCTGAATGCGGTGATCTTCCGCTACTTCAACGTCGCCGGCGCCGATCCCGAAGGGGAGGTGGGAGAGTTCCACCGCCCCGAGACCCATCTGATCCCGCTGACGCTGGACGCGATCGACGGAAAGCGGCCCGCCCTGACCGTGTTCGGCACCGACTATCCCACCCGCGACGGCACCTGCCTGCGCGACTACGTGCATGTCATGGACCTGATCGACGCCCATGTGGCCGGGCTGAAATGGCTTGAGGCCGGGCAGGGATCGCGGGTCTTCTGCCTCGGCACCGGCCGGGGCTTCACCGTGCGCGAGGTGATCGAACAGTCGCGCGCGGTCACCAACCGCGAAGTGCCGGTGATCTGGGGAGACCGGCGCGCCGGCGATGCGGTGGCGCTGGTTTCGGGCAGCGAACGGGCGCGGCGCGACCTTGGCTGGCAGCCCCGGAGGTCGGACATGGCGACGATGATCGCCGATGCCTGGCGCTGGCACCAGTCGGGCAACTACACCCGCTGACCGGGCGGCCGGAACGGCCCGCTCCTGGCGCCGGACCGCGCCGCAACTCGCCCGTTTACGGCTTGTCACGGCCCCTGTATTCTCCACCACCAAAGCCAAGACATGGGGCGGGGTGTTGCCCGGCGCTACCGTATCTTGACGACGCGCGTGAATACCTGGCCGCCTGCCGGTCCGACTTTTGAAGGAACCTGATGCGCCTTTGGGACCGCTACCGGCTGAGACTGCGGCGCAAGCGGCTTCGGTATCGGGCATTCCGCAAGCGGCGCGACCTGTCGGCGGTCGTCGACCGCACGCGCGACTATGGCCGCGATGCGATCCTGCTCGTCGCGGTCCTGCGCAACGAACGCATCCGCCTGCCCTACTTCCTGCGCTATTACCGCAACCTTGGCGTCACCCATTTCCTTATGGTCGACAACGACTCGGACGACGGTTCGCGCGACTATCTCGCCGCACAGCGCGACGTGTCGCTCTGGACCACGCGCGCAAGTTACCGGGCGTCGCGCTACGGGGCCGACTGGATCAACTGGCTTCTGATGCGCCACGGGCGCGGGCACTGGATCCTTGCCGTCGATGTCGATGAGTTCTTCATCTACCCGTTCTGCGACACGCGCCCGATACGCGCCCTGACCGACTGGCTGGACGCCGGCGGGGTCCGCAGCTTTCCGGCGATGGTGCTCGACATGTATCCCAAGGGTCCGGTCGACGCCGAGCCCTACCGCGAGGGTGGCAACCCGTTCGACATCGCGAGCTATTTCGACGGCGGCAACTACATGATCGCGCGCAACGGCTTTTACGGGAACCTGTGGATCCAGGGCGGGCCCCGGGCGCGCACCATGTTCGCGGACCGGCCGCGCGAGGCCCCGTCGCTGAACAAGATCCCCCTCGTGAAGTGGCATTGGTCCTACTGCTTTGTCAGTTCCACTCACATGCTGCTGCCGCGCGGGCTCAACCTCGTCCATGAGGAATGGGGGGGCGAAAAGGCCTCCGGCTGCCTGCTCCACGCCAAGTTCCTCTCCACCTTCAAGGCCAAGGTCGCCGAGGAACTGGAACGGCGCCAGCATTTCGCCGAAAGCCGGGAATACATCGCCTACGCCGAGACGCTGCGGGATGATGCCGACATGTGGTGCAAGTGGTCGGAGAAATACATCAACTGGCGCCAGCTCGAGATTCTCGGGATCATGTCGAAAGGGGGATGGGCATGACCGCCACGCTCGGCTTCGTCATGCTCTGCCACACCGCGCTCAACCGCGCGGCCGAGGTCGCGCGGGTCTGGGCTTCGGCCGGCTGCCCGGTGGTGATCCATGTGGACCGGCGGGTGGAGGCGGCCGACTACCGGCGCCTGGTCGAGGCGCTGGGCGACCTCGACATCGTCAGCTTCTCGCGCCGCTATGCCTGCGACTGGGGCACATGGTCGCTCGTCGCCGCCACCCAGGCCGGCGCGACCCAGCTTCTGGGCCGCCACATGGACGTGCGCCACGTCTACCTCGCCTCGGGCGCCTGCCTGCCGCTGCGGCCGGTGGCGGAACTGATCGACTATCTCGACGCCCGGCCCCAGACCGACTTCATCGAAAGCGTCACCACCGCCGACGTGACCTGGACCGTGGGCGGGCTAGCCGAAGAACGCTTCACCCTCCGCTTCCCGTTTTCCTGGCGCAAGCGGCGGGGGCTGTTCGATTTCTACGTCCGCCTGCAACGGCGCCTCGGGATCCGGCGGCAGATTCCGAAGGGTCTTGCCCCGCATCTGGGCAGCCAGTGGTGGTGCCTGACGCGGCGCACGCTTTCGGCGATTCTCGAAGACCCCGACCGCGCGGGGCACGACGCCTATTTCCGCCGGGTCTGGATTCCGGACGAAAGCTATTTCCAGACCCTCGCAAGGCTCTATTCCACCCGGATCGAAAGCCGGTCGCTGACGCTTTCGATATTTGACGTGCAGGGCAAGCCGCACACGTTCTACGACGATCACCTCCAGCTCCTGCGGCGGTCGGACTGTTTCGTCGCCCGCAAGATCTGGCCCCAGGCGGACCGGCTCTACCGGGCCCTCCTCGCCCCGCAGCCGCCGGGATCGGCAAGGGCCGAACCCAATCCGGGCAAGATCGACCGGCTTTTCGCCAAGGCTGTGGAGCGGCGGACCCGCGGCCGCGCCGGTCTTTACATGCAAAGCCGCTTTCCCCTTCAGGATCACGAGAACGGCAAGACCTGCGCGCCCTATTCCGTCTTCCACGGCTTTTCCGACCTGTTCGAGAATTTCGACATCTGGCTGTCGAAGGCGGTGGGCGGGCGGGTGCATGGCCACCTCTTCGCACCCGGCCGGGTGGAGTTCGCCGGCGGCGAGGCCATCTTCAACGGCGCGCTTCCCGACAGCGCGGCGCTCAGGGACTACAACCCCAGAGCCTTTCTCACCAACCTGGTCTGGAACACGCGCGGCGAACGGCAGTGCTTCCAGTTCAGCCCCCGCGACAACCAGGACTGCAACTGGTTCGTGGCGACCGACCCCAACGCGCAGATTTCGGTGATCACCGGAAGCTGGGCGGTGCCGCTCTCGCGCGCGAACATGAATTTCTCGGACATCCGCAAGGAGGCCGCCCGGCTCCAGCGGATCGAGACGGAGCATGTCCGGATCCTGCGCACGATGTATGTGAAGGCGCGTGTCCGCATCTGGACGATGGCCGAGTTCATCGAGAACCCGATGGAGCCGCTGCAGGTGATCATCGACGAGATCAGCCCGCGCTCCACCCGCCCCCTCACCGAGGCGCCGAAGCTCGTTGACCTGGCGGGCTTCGGGCAGTTCCTCCAGAGCCTGATGAACCAGGGCATGATGCCGACGCTGATGGGCGACTTCGCGACGACCGACGATCCCCAACCGCCGGCGCGGGAACACGGCCGGCCCTATCTGGTCCGCTAGGAGAACGCCGCAGTGGAACGGCCCTTCGACCACTTCGTCATCTTCGCCGAGATGCGGACCGGCTCCAACCTTCTGGAGGCGACGCTGTCCCAGGTGCCGGGCATCGCCTGCCACGGCGAGATCTTCAACCCCGACCATCTCGGCGGCCCGGCCGTGGCAGAGGTGTTTGGACTGACGATGGCCGAGCGCCTCGCCGACCCCGTGGCCCTTCTGGCCCGTGTCCGCGCCGCGCCCGGCCTCAACGGCTTTCGCTTCTTCTTCGATCACGAGCCGCGGGTTCTGGACGAGATTCTCGCCGACCCGCGCTGCGCCAAGATCGTGCTCACCCGCAACCCGGTCGACTGCTACATCAGCCTCAAGATCGCCTACAACACCAAGCGATGGCGGCTTTCGGACGTGAAGGACAAGATCGCCTGGAAGGCGCCCTTCAAACCGGCCGAGTTCGAGGCGTTCCTCCAGGAACGGCAGGCCTTCCAGTTGCGCCTCCTGAACGCGCTCCAGGTCAGCGGCCAGACCGCTTTCTACCTCGACTACGAGGAGTCGCTCCGCGTCGAGGTGATCAACGGTCTCTTGAAGTTCCTCGGCCACGACGGGCGGGTGGAGCAGATTTCCGGCGATCTCGTCCGTCAGAACCCCGAGGAAATGGCCGACAAGGTCCGCAACTTCCCCGAGATGGAGACGGCCATCGCCCGGATCGACTGGGCAAGCCTTTCGCGGACCCCGAATTTCGAGCCGCGCCGCAGCGCCGGGGTGCCGCGTGCCGTCGCTGCAAAGGGCGCGCCGCTTCTCTACCTGCCGCTGCCGCCGATGAATGATGGTCACATCCGCGACTGGCTCTCCGGGCTGGGGACGGGCGGGCTCGAGGAGGACTTCACCCAGAAGTCGCTGCGGCTGTGGAAGCGCAGGATGACCGGCCACCGCAGCTTCACGGTGCTCCGCCATCCACTCGCCCGTGCGCACGACGCCTTCTGTGCCGTGATGACCGACGGCGCCCACGCCGACACCCGCAGCCGGCTCCGCGTCCATCACGGCATCCCGGTTCCGGCCGAAGACAACATCGCCGGGATCACCCCCGCGGCCTGGCGCGCCGCCTTTGCGGGCTTTCTCGGCTTCGTGAAGGTCAACCTTGCCGGCCAGACCGGCCTGAGGCAGGAGGCGATCTGGGGCACCCAGTGGTCCCTGGTGCAGGGACTTGCCGGCTTCGCCGCGCCCGACCTCCTGGCCCGCGAGGACCGTCTGGCCGAAGACCTCGGCTTTCTCGCGGCCAGCGTGGGGATCAGGCGCCCCGCCCCGCCCGCGCCGCCGGCCGACACCGCGCCGGTGCCCCTCGGCGCGATCCACGACCGCGACCTCGAGGCGCTTGCCCGTGATGTCTACCGGCGCGACTACATGAGCTTCGGCTTCGGCGCCTGGAAAGCGCCGAAATGACTCACGCGGCCTGGGTCGACCGCGCCTCGGTCAGCACGGCGTGAAGGGCTGCCGGATCGCTGTTCGCCCGGAGTTTCTTGCAGGTGGCGGCATCCCGCAGCGTCCGCGACACCAGCGCCAGCGCCTTGAGATGCTCGACGCCGGAATCCTTCGGCGCGAGCAGCGCGAAGACCAGATCGACCGGCTGCCGGTCCACCGCGTCGAAATCGAGCGGCTTCTCCAGCCGGATGAACACGCCGACCACGCGGTCGAGCCCGTGCAGACGCGCATGTGGCAGCGCGACGCCGTGGCCGACGCCTGTCGGCCCGAGGCTTTCCCGCTCCTGCAACGCGTCCACCGTCTCGGTCGCGTTCAGCCCGTAGACGATCTGCGCAACTTCCGCGAGATCCTGGAAAAGCCGCTTCTTGCTGGTCGCGTAGCCAAGCACCCGGACCGCCGCCGGCTTGAGCAGATGAGAGAGATCCATATCCCTACTGTTTCCGTGCCGGTCGTGCCGGCGCCTTAGCTACTGGCCGACGGATCGATCCAGCCCACGTTCCCGTCATCCCTGCGGTGCACCACGTTCACACCGCCGTTCTTCTCGTTCCGGAAGACCAGAAGGGGGGCGCCGGCAAGCTCCATCTGCATCACCGCCTCACCGACCGAGAGCGATGGAATCTTCGTCTCCATCTCGGCGATGATCATCGGCTGCAGGCTTTCGGGCTCCGAATCCTCCGATCCGCCGTTTGCGGCGAGCACATACATGGGTGCCTCGGCGAATTCAACCGGCTCGCTGCGTTCGCGGTGGTGGTCCTTCAGGCGGCGCTTGTAGCGGCGAAGCTGCTTGTCCATCTTTTCGCGGCAGGCTTCGAAGGCCGCATAGATTTCGGTCGCGCCTCCCTTCGCCGAAGCCGTCAGACCGGTCGACAGATGCACCGTCGCTTCGCAGAGATATTCGTAGGCGTTGCGGGAGAAGACCACCGCGGCATCCGTCGGCCGCTGGGAATACTTCTCCACCGTCTCGCCGAGCTCGGATTTGACATGAGTCTGCAAGGCGTCACCCACATCGATCTGTCGGCCACTGATCTTGTAACGCATGACACCTCCTTAGGCTGATTGCCGGGCGCAGAACACGCGCCGCTCGATGGGCGCGGTCTGCGGTTCCGGCTCGGGGATTGCGGTCTGTTCCGAGGACGCATGACGAAGGGCCTCTCAGGTGACCTTTCGGCGCTTTCGCCCGAACGATGACGGTATGCGCAAGCATTTGCGGTATTTGGCGACAGTTCGGCGTGCTATGTCAACGCCCTCCTTCTGCAACTGGGCGCAAATGCGATCGTCGGCAAGGGGCGTGTCGGAGGATTCCTGCGCAATCATGGCACGGATGCGTTGCTGGACATCGAAGGGCGACACCGCACCCTCGGCACCCGGCAACCCGCGCGAGAAGAACATCCCCAGGGGAAAGACCTGGTTTCCCGCCAGAAGCGCTTTCCCGGCCAGTGCGCGGCCAAGCGTCGTGGGATGGATCGCCAGGGCAGCGGCGGCCTCGGCCCTGCTGACCGGGACGATCGTCCGGTGACGGCCAAGGAAGAATGCCGACTGGGTTTCGGCGATATGGGCGCCGATCCGCAGAAGCGTTTCGCGCCGGGCGATGACCGCAGCCGCCATCCGGCGCGCACGGTCATGAAGCGCGCGCAGTGCCTCGCCCTCGAGCGATCCGCGCGACACCGCCATCACCGCACAGGCCGGCAGCCTGCCCGGCAGCAGGGCAACGGCGAGCCTGCCCTGCACCCCGACCTCCACCGCCAGTTCCGGAACCAGCGGATCGACCCAGCCGCCGTCCTCCCGGACCGGGGCCGAGCCGAAGCCACGCAGAAGCGCCGCGATCTTCTCGAGAACGGTCTGCGGCTGGCCCAGGCTTCGCGAAAGCCGCGCCCAGCGCGCCTCGGCGAAATCGTCGAGGTGCTCGGCTGAGGCGCGTGCAAGGGACCGCTCGATCCCCGCGTCGGCAAGCTTGAGCTCCAGGCACTCGGCAAGGCTTCGCGCCCCGACGCCTGCCGGCTCGCAGGACTGAAGCACCGCAAGCCCCGCCTCCAGGACGGCAATGGGCGCACCGGTCTCTGCCGCAAGGTCGGAAAGGGCGACGTCGAGGTAGCCGTCCTCCCGCAGCTCGCCGACGAGATAGCGGGCCGCGGCCTCTGTCGCCGGATCGAGACGCTGCAGCGCGATCTGCCGGTGCAGGCTCTCGCCAAGGCTCTCGTTCGCCACCGTGGTGTCGAGCGCATAGTCGTAGGCGGTGGGACCGCCCGGTGCGGGCTCGACGACGAGAAACGGGTTCTCCTCGGCCTCGCGCGCGATGGCTTCGGCCGCCGCCAGCGTCGGCAGGCGGAGCAGCACGAGCGACTGGCGCATCGCCTCGGTCAGGACGAGACCCTGGCGCTGGACGAGGCCGAGACCGGATTTCGCCGCCATGCCCTGCGCCTCAGAGGATGCGGAAGTTCTGGCCCAGGTAGACGCGGCGGACGTTCTCGTCGCGCACAACCTCCTCGGCCGTCCCGCTCATCAGCACCACGCCGTCATGCAGGATATAGGCGCGGTCGACGATCTCCAGCGTCTCGCGGACGTTGTGATCTGTGATCAGCACGCCGATGCCGCGGGTCTTGAGATCATGGACAAGCGTGCGGATGTCGCCGACCGAAATCGGGTCTACGCCGGCGAAAGGCTCGTCCAGAAGCAGGTATTTCGGGTTCGCGGCAAGGCAGCGGGCAATCTCCACCCGCCGCCGCTCGCCGCCCGACAGCGCCAGCGCCGGGGCCCGGCGCAGGTGGGTGATCGAGAAGTCCGACAGCAGTTCCTCGAGCCGCTCGCGCCGCTTGTGCACGTCGGCCTCGGTAATCTCCAGCACCGCGAGGATGTTGTCCTCGGCCGACAGCCCGCGGAAGATCGACACCTCCTGCGGCAGATAGCCGATCCCCAGACGCGCGCGCCGATACATCGGCAGGCCGGTCACGTCGCGGCCGTCGATCAGAACCTGGCCTGCGTCGGGCGCGATCAACCCGGCGATGTTGTAAAAGCACGTCGTCTTGCCGGAACCGTTGGGGCCAAGAAGCGCGACCACCTCGCCGCGCGCAAGGTCGAGCGACACGTCGCGGATCACCGGCCGGCGACGATAGCTCTTGCGCAGGTGGCGGACCCTCAGCCCGGCCTCGCCCCCGGCAATGGTGAGCTGCGGCCGGGCCATTCAGTTGCCTCCCGGCTGCAGCACCGTCGTCACACGACCCTCCATCCGGCCGGTGCCGCTGGCAAGATCGACGACGAGCTTCTGGCCGGCGATCGTGCTGGCACCCTGGGTCAGGAGCACGTCGCCCGTCATCTCCACTGCGCCGGAGTCGATGGTGTAGACGGCATCGGCGGCCTCGGCCGCGTCCTTGCCGCTGACCAGCGTTACCTGGCCGCTGGCATGCAGCCGCTCGATCCGGCTGCGGTCGGTGCCGCCATAGACCACCTCCACCCGCTCGGCCGAAAGCCGCATCCCGCCCTGCACGACCAGCACATTGCCGCTGAAGGTCGCGGTCCCGTCGGTCTGGTTGACGCTGAGCGTGTCGGCCGTCACCTCGACCGGCAGCGAGGTGTCGGCCTTGATCCCGCCGAACGCGACCTCGGCCTGCTGCGCATGCGCAATCCCCGGTGCGGCGAGGGCCAGCACCATGAGGGCAGCAAGGGCACGCAGGGCAGAGGTCATCACGGATCCTTCTTCGCGGGTTGGTATACCAGCTTCACGCCGTCGCTGAAAACCATCAGATAGTCCGGGCGGCGGCCATCGTCGTGGCGGATTTGCAGGCCGCCGGCGTCGATGGCGCCGAACGGCGCCTCGGCACGCACAGCCCCTTCGGAATGAAGCTCTGTCCGGTCCAGCGCGCTGTCAAGTCGTGTCGCGGCCACGCGGTAGCCGCTGGAGGTGACGATTTCGACTCCACCGGCAAGGATCAGCCGCCCCGCCGCGTCATCCAGCCTGCCCTGCCCGGCGTCGAGCGCGATCCTGAGACCGCCGGGCGTCTCGATCGTCGCATGCACCGCCTCGGCGGTCGCGGGATCGCCCCCGGCGCCGGGACGGGCGACGCCGGCCTGGATCATGATCGAAGCCCCGTCGGTGGTGACGCCGGAATACTCCGGCGCCGTCAGCCGCTGGTTCCGCGCCAGGTCCTCGACATCGACCTCGGCATAGGGAAGCGCCGCATCGGTGTCGATCCGGCGCGAGAACAGGAACAGCGTCGACAGGATCACCAGCGCCAGCAGCGGCAGGACGATCTTCAGCCAGAAGACCACCTGCGAATGGATGTTGTCGCGCGCCGCCATCGCCTCAGACGACGCCCGCGCGCAGGCAGTCGTGGATGTTGAGAATACCCTTCGCCCGCCCGTCGCCCTCCGGCTCGACCACGAACAGGCAGGTGATCTTGCGGTCGCGCATGATCGCGACGGCGCTTTCGGCCACCTGGTCCGGCGCCACGGTCCGCGGCCCCCGCGTCATCACCTCGCCGGCCGTCCGGTCAAGAAGCCCGTCCAGGTGGCGGCGGAGGTCGCCATCGGTGACGATGCCGGTCAGCCGGCCGGCCGCATCGGTCACGCCGACCACGCCGAAGCCCTTCCGGCTCATCGTCACCAGCGCCTCGCCCATCGGCGTCGCCTCCGCGACCAGCGGCAGCGCCTCGCCGCCGTGCATCAGGTCGGCGACCCTCATCAGCTTTGCGCCCAGCTTGCCGCCGGGGTGGAAGGTGCGGAAATGGTCGGGCGTGAAGTGCCGGTGCTCCATCAGCGCCACCGCCAGCGCATCGCCCAAGGCCAGCGTCATCGTGGTGGAGGTGGTGGGCACGATTCCGGTGCCGCAGGCTTCCTCCGCCTGCGGCAGCACGATCGCCACATCCGACTGGCGCAGAAGGGTGGAGCCCTCGCGGCTCGCCACGCCGATCAGCGGGATCGCGAAGCGGCGGGTATGGGCGATGATGTCGGACAACTCCGGCGTCTCGCCCGAGTTCGACAGCACCAGCGCCACATCCGCCTCGGTCACCATGCCGAGGTCGCCGTGGCTGGCCTCGGCGGGGTGGACGAACTGCGCCGGCGTGCCGGTGGAGGCAAGCGTCGCCGCGATCTTGCGCCCGACATGGCCCGATTTGCCCATGCCCGAGACGATCACCCGCCCCTTCGCCTTCAGGATCAGCTCCACCGCCGCGGCGAAGCTCGCGCCCAGCGCGTCGGACAGTGCGGCAAGGCCCCGGGCCTCGATCGCGATGACGCGGCGCGCGGTAGCAAGGAGCGTGGCAGGGTCGGTCATGGTTCAGTGCGTGAAAATGTCAGCCGTGTCGTCCCAGCCGAGAAGGTCAAGCTCGGCCCGGACGGGCAGGAAATCGAAACAGGCCTGCGCCAGCGCGGTGCGCCCCTCGCGGGCGAGCCTCGCGTCAAGCTCGGCCTTCAGGCGGTGAAGGTAAAGCACGTCCGAGGCGGCATAGTCGAGTTGCGCCTCGCTCAGCGCCGGCGCGCCCCAGTCCGAGGTCTGCTGCTGCTTGGAGACGTCGACGCCGACCAGATCCTGCAACAGGTATTTCAACCCGTGGCGGTCGGTGAAGGTGCGCACCATCTTCGAGGCGATCTTGGTGCAGTAGACCGGCGCCGTGGTCACGCCAAAGGCTTTCTTCAAGGCTGCGATGTCGAACCGCCCGAAATGGAAGAGCTTCAGCACGGCCGGGTCGGCCAGCATCCGCACCAGGTTCGGCGCCGCCCGCTGGTCCGGTGCGACCTGCACCAGATGCGCATTCCCGTCGCCAGCGGAAAGCTGCACGAGGCAGAGCCGGTCGCGCCGCGGGTCGAGACCCATCGTCTCGGTGTCGATCGCGACGCAGGCGCCAAGGTCGAGCCCGTCGGGAAGGTCGTTCTTGTGAAGATGGATCGTCATCGAAGCCTCGGTCTGCCGGCCCGGGATCGCCCCCCGGGGTCGCAAGCTAGTTAGGCCAAATGGCGTCCGCGCTCAATGGCTGCGGGCGCAGACGGCAGGGATCGGCCACGAACGGGCAACGGCCGCCCGAAATCTCGGACGGCCGCCGGCACCTCGCCACCACGCTTGGTCTACCATTGCAATCACCCGGGCCCCCCAGCCACCGGGCTCTGCCGGACCGGCCGCCAATTGCCGAAGACCGACGATTGGCGGCTGTCCAGAAACAAAATGACTTTCACGAGAAATACTATTCGTAGAAACCGTTACAATCGACACCACTTACACGTGTAGAGAACCATATCCCCGGCCGATTCTGGAACTTGTCTTTTTCGACAAGTCCCCGGCGCGGAAGCGTCAACGGATCGTTAAGCCGCCCCGGGATTGTTGCTGACCCCGGCATCGAACGGACGGGGGGCACGGCAGGCCCGAAGCCCGGCGTGACGGGAAGGGGCAAAAGGGCGGGCGAAGAAACGACAAAGCCACGCAACATCGTTGCATGGCTTTCATCGAAGTCTGGTGCCCAGGAGAGGACTCGAACCTCCACGCCTTGCGGCACTGGTACCTGAAACCAGCGCGTCTACCAATTCCG
This sequence comes from Albidovulum sp., assembly GCA_030837825.1. Lineage (GTDB taxonomy): Bacteria > Pseudomonadota > Alphaproteobacteria > Rhodobacterales > Rhodobacteraceae > Albidovulum. The sequence goes on along the minus strand of JAUQYB010000037.1, from coordinate 1,605 downwards.
CCACCTGGGCAGGTGTCGTGACGGGCGATGTATAGCGGCCGCCAGAGCCTGTCAACGGGCGCACGCACGAATCGCGGCCGTGCGCTTTCGCGCCTTGTTCGCGGCCGCGCGGGACGCTAATCAGGGCCAACGTCCTGCAAAGAGGCCTGCCCATGTCCAAGCTCGTCACCATCTACGGCGGTTCCGGGTTCCTCGGCCGGTATGTCGCCCGGCGGCTCGCGAAGAAGGGCTGGCGCATCCGTGTCGCCGTCCGCCGCCCGAACGAGGCGCTGTTCCTCAGGCCCTATGGCGCCGTGGGTCAGGTGGAGCCGGTGCTGTGCAACATCCGCAACGAGGCCTCAGTGCGCGCCGCGATGGCGGGCGCGGACGCGGTGGTCAACTGCGTCGGCACCTTCGACAGGCGCGGCCGCAACAACTTCGAGGCGGTTCAGGCAGAGGCCGCGGCGCGCATCGCCTGGATCGCCGCCGAAAGCGGCGTCGCCCGGCTCGTCCATGTCTCCGCGATCGGTGCCGATGCGGGCTCCGACAGCGCCTATGCCAGGACGAAGGCGGTCGGCGAGACCGGCGTCAAGGCCGCCTTCCGCTCGGCCGTGATCCTGCGGCCCTCGGTGATGTTCGGCCCCGAGGACAACTTCTTCAACCGCTTCGCCGGCATGGCCCGGTTCGGGCCGGTCCTTCCGGTGGTGGGCGCGGGCACCAGGTTCCAGCCGGTCTATGTCGACGACGTGGCCGAGGCCGCGGTCAGGGCGGTGGAGGGCGAGGCGGCGCCCGGCACCTACGAACTGGGCGGTCCGGACGTCCAGACTTTTCGCGAGATCATTGCCGGAATGCTCCGGGTGATCGGCCGGCGCCGGCTGGTCGTCAACCTGCCGTTCTGGATGGCGCGGATCGTCGCGGGCCTGCTCGATTTCGGCTCGCTGCTGACCGGCGGGCTGATTTCGAACCGTATCCTGACCGGCGATCAGGTCAGGATGCTGGCGCGCGACAACGTGGTTGCCCCCGGCGCCAGGGGCTTTGCAGAGCTCGGCATCACCCCGACTCCGGCCCATGCGATTCTGCCCGACTACCTCTGGCGGTTCCGGCCCTCGGGTCAGTATGACGCGATCAAGGCCTCGGCCAAGAACCTGCGCGGCCACGGTTGATCCACGGCCACTCCACGGCCTGGCCCGTCCGGCCGAATTGTTTCTTTTTGAGCCGATTCCTCGGAATCGTTTGACCTGCCCGGCCGCGCGCGAGACAGTGCGGCGGGGTACGGTGGTATGAGTTTGGGAAGGGCGTTTGATGACGGCTCGGCTTTTGCTGCATATTGGCTATCACAAGACCGCCACATCCTGGATGCAGCAGCGGCTGTTCGTGCACGAGCATGGCTATCACCAGATCGCCCGCCACCCCGAGGTCTGGAGGCATGTCGTCGCGCCGCATGGCCTCCTCTTCGACCCCGAGCCGATGCGCGCCCTGATCCGCGCCGGGATCGACGATCTTCCCGCGGGCATGGTGCCGGTGATCTCGTCCGAGATCCTGTCGGGCCATCCGTTCTTCGGCGGCATGGCAAGCGACGACTATGCCCGGCGCCTGAAGGCGATCGCACCCGACGCGAAAATCCTC
>JAUQYB010000036.1 GCA_030837825.1 Albidovulum sp. | reverse complement strand
CCGGGGGCCGCGGGAACCCTGCGGGCTACTCGAAGGCGCTCGCGGGATAGAACTTCACATTCTCCCACTTGCCGTCCTTGGCCTGCTGGATCGAATACGACCCGGCGGGCGTGCCGCTTTCATCGAGCGCCAGCGGTCCGGAGGCACCTTCGTAGTTGATGTCCTTGCCCGCCGCGATTGCCTCCTTGCCGGCCGCGAAGGAGCCGACGGGCTCGCCGCCGTCGGCGACGTCGCGGATCACGGCGTTGATCGCCTCGCCGGTGCAGGCATCGGCCTTCTCGAGCGACAGGGCGACGAGGTTCGCCATGTCGAAGGAGTTCGCGGCGAAGGGGCCGGGCTCGCCGCCCTTCTTTTCCTTGTAAAGGGCCTCGAAAGCCTTGAACTCGGGCAGCGAGGCGTCGGCGTCGGCAAATTCGACATAGGCGCGGTCGTTGAGATACTGCGCCCCCACCGCGTCGAACACCTCGGGCACCGCGAGATCGGCGGTGAAGAGCCATTCGCCCTCGAACCCGCCGGCCGTCGCCTCCTTGATCACGGTGACGCCGGATTCCTGCCCCCCTGCGAGATAGATCGCATCAGGCGCGTTGGCCAGGACCGAGACCAGTTCGGCCTGATAGGAGGGCTGGCCGGGGTTGTAGACGACGTAGTCGGTCAGCTCGATCCCCGAAGCTTCCAGCTTCTGCTTGGCCACCTGCGCCGGAGAGATCGTCGATTCCTCGTTCTGCACCAGCAAGGCCACGCGCTTGTAACCCTTTTCGGACAGCCAGAGCCCCGATGCGGCGCCATCGCCGAGGTCGGAGGAGACGGTGCGGTAGACGTAGTCGCCGCCCAGTTCGTTCAGCGTGATCGTCCCGGCATAGGGCGACATGATGACGGTCTTTGTGCGCTTGGCCAGATCGACGAGGGCGACCATCACGCCCGAGGTCGGCCCGACGAGGGCGACGGCCCCTTCCGATTCGATCATCTTCGTGGCTTCGCGGATGCCGGTTTCGGGGTTGCCGCCGGTGTCGGCGACGACGGTGCGGATGGTGCCGCATTTCGTGCCGCCGGCGGCATTGACCTCGGCCACGCCAAGCTCCACCGCTTCGGCGACGATCTTGCCGAACTCGCCCAGCTCTCCGGTCAGCGGCACGAGGATGCCGACCGTCACCTCCTGCGCCTGCGCGGCCAGCGACGTCGCCGCGAAGGTTCCGGCGAGCAGCGTCGACTTGAGCAGCATGCTCCTTGTGGTCTTCATCGTCTTCATCTCATTCCTCCTGTTGTCTTTAGGCGTTGACCTGAAGCAGCACTTCCTCCAGGCGCCCCGGCGCCAGGAGGGACTTCGCATCGACGGTTTCGGAATTGCGGCCGGCGTCGATCACGTAGGCGGTTCCCGAGACCGCGAGGACCTTTTCGGGGTTCTGTTCGACGACCCAGACCACGCCCATTCCCTCTTCCGCCAGTTCCCGCACCCATGACACGATGCGGTCGACGAAGATCGGGGCGAGCCCCGCAGTGGGTTCGTCAAGAATCAGGATGTCGGGCCCGGCGACGAGCGCCATCGCGATGGCGAGCGTCTGGCGTTCGCCGCCCGACAGGGTCGAGGCGGCCTGGTCCGAGCGTTCGGCCAGGATGGGAAAGCGGCGCAGCACTTCGGCCACGCGCTCCTCCGCGCCCTCGAAGGCAAGCGAGGCGGCGCGCAGGTTGTCACGCACCGTCAGCGCCGGAAACACGTTGCGGTCCTGCGGGACGACCCCCACCCCTGCCTTGCAGATCGACAGCGCCGAGTGCCCGACGAGGGAGTTCCCGCGATAGTGGATCTCGCCCGCCATTACCGGCAGGTGGCCGGCGATCGTCTTCATCAGCGTGCTCTTGCCCGCGCCGTTCGGGCCGAGGACGGCTGTGATCTCTTTCGGCGGCACCGTCAGGTCGATCCCGTGCAGGATCTGGACCTTGCCGTAGCCGGATTTCAGGCCGCGGACCTCAAGCTGCATGGCCGGTTCCCAGATAGGCGGTGATCACCTTCTCGTCGGCCTTGATCTCGCTCGGCGTCCCCTGCGACAGGAGCTGGCCGTTCTGGAGGACGACGACGGAATCGGCGATCCTGAGGAGGAAGTGCAGGTTGTGCTCGACGACGATCAGCGTGCGGCCCTCGGCATGGAGGTCGACGAGGATGCGGGAGAGCTTCGCCTGAAGGCTGGGATCGACCCCTGCCGTGGGCTCGTCCAGGAGCAGGATCTTCGGGTCGCGGACAAGCTGGCGGGCGACCTCGAGCATCCGAAGCTCGCCCCCCGACAGGTTGCCGACGTGATCGTTGATCCGGTCGGCGAGGCCGACGCGGGCCAGCACCGAGGCGGCCTTGTCGCGCAGCACGCGCTCGCCTGCCCTCCAGCGCCCGAAAACGGCCGAGCCGATCGTCTCGCCATCGTTGTCGGCGCCGACGATGACGTTGTCGAGCACCGTCAGCGAGGGAAAGGCGCGCGGCGTCTGGAAGGTGCGGCCGAGCCCGAGCGAGGCGATTTCCGAGGCGCGGGCCTTCGCCAGGTCCACCCCGTCGAGCAGGACCGCGCCCGAATCCGGCTTCAGCACCCCGGAGATGAGGTTGAACGTGGTGGACTTGCCCGCCCCGTTGGGGCCAATCAGGCCGAGGAAGGTCCCCTCGGGCACCGTGAAGCTCAGCCCGGTGTCGCCGCCCACGGCTTTCAGCCCGCCGAAACGCTTGATGATCCGGTCGACTACCAGAAGGTCGCGTGTCATGCTGCCTGCCTTCTTCTGGAAAGCGCCTCGAACGGCTGCCAGCGCAGGATGAGGATGAAGAGGATGCCGGTCACCACATCCTCGGCCGCGGCGGCGATCTCGGCGGCGCGGACCGATTCGAACGGGATCGCGCGGATCAGTTCCTGGAACCCGACCAGCGCCAGCGTTCCGATGATGACGCCGACCAGCGTGCGCTCGCCGCCGAGGACCAGCGCGATCCAGATGAAGAAGGTGACCTCGGCCGAGAAGAGCTGGGGGTTCACCAGCGTGGTGATCATCGCATAGAGCGCGCCGGCGATCCCGATCGGCAGCGCGGTGATGACGAAGACCTGGAAGCGCAGGCCTCTGACATCCTTGCCGATCGCCTGCGCCGCGGTCTCGTCGTCGCGGATCGCGTCGACGGCGCGGCCGTAGGGCGAGGCGAGCAGGCGGCGGTAGGCGAGAGCGGTGAGGAGCATCAGCAGAAACGCGGCGCCGGCATAGACCACATCCTCGGACAGGCCGAAGAGCGCGGCATCGGGGCGTTCGACGTTGGCCAGCCCGACGGTGCCGTTGCCGATGCGCCGTTCGTTCACCAGAAGAGAGTTCAGCATCTCGGCGAAGGCGAAGGTGGTGAGCGCGAGGTATTCGCCGCGCAGCCGCAGCGTCGGCCAGCCCGTCAGCACGGCGAAGGCCATCGACACCAGGCCCGCGGCGGCGACCCCCAGCCACCAGGGCTGGTCGAGCCCGACGAGGTATTGGTCAAGGCCGCTCGGCGGCGCCTGGGTCACGATCGCATAGGCATAGGCGCCGGCCGCGAAATAGGCGACGGTGCCGAAGTTGATCATGCCGCCGCGTGCGTATTGCACGTTGAGCGACAGCGTCAGCACCGAGAACAGGCTGCCATACATCACCACCGCGGTGACGAATTGCGCAAGACCGGTCATGACGCCCTCTTCATCGACAGGCCCTCGGGGCGCAGCACAAGCGCGATGATCACCACCGCGAAGGCGATGAGCGGGCGGTAGCCGGCCGGGATGAAGAACACCGAGACGTCCATCGCGATGCCGACGATCAGCCCGGCGACGATGACGCTGTAGAGCGAGCCGAGGCCGGCGAGGATCGCCACGGCAAGGATCTGGAGGATCTGGCCGAAGGCGATGTCGGTGGAGAGCGTGGCGACGAGCGCCAGCATCACCCCGGAAAGCCCGGCAAGGCCCGACGACAGCAGCCAGGTGGCGCGCGAGGTCTGGCGGACGTCGATTCCGCGGGAGGCGGCAAGCTCGGGGTTCGACGCCATCGCGCGGATCGCAAGGCCGGTCTTCGTCCGGTTCAGGAACAGCGCGAGCGAGACCGAACTCAGCGCCGCCAGCGCGACCACGATCATCTGGTAGTTGGTGATCCGCAGGCCGAAGGCCCGGTAGGAGGTGGCAAGCGGGATGTCGAGCGTCCGGATCCCGGTGCCGACGATCATGTGCATCAGGCCCGCGATCACGTAGGCGACGCCGACCGAGGCGATCAGCACCACCGCCGGCCCCATCCGGCGGATCGGATCGTAGACGGCACGGCCGATGAAGAGCCCGACGAAGGCCGTGGCGATGATCGCCGTCACCGCCGAGGGCACGATGTGCCAGCCGGCGGCGGCGTTGAGCCCCCAGGTGATGAAGGCCGAAACGCCGAGCATCTCGGCATGGGCGATGTTGAGAAAGCCCTCCACCTGGCGGGTCAGCGAAAAGCCGATCGTCGCCAGGATCAGGAAGCAGCCCGTCACGACACCCGTCAGGGCATATTGCGCCAGTAAGGTCAAACGGCTCCTCCCCCTCCGGCCAGCCGCGCTGCGGCCGGTCGATTCCCTGTGGCCCGGCATCCGTTCCGCCCAGGTCCGGGCGGCTTTGCCGTGATCGTTGTCTATTTACGAAGTATGCTTCTCTTTACCGCAAACGCAACGGTTTTCTTTGCCGATGGGCCGGGGTCGCGCCGGGCGGCCGTCACGGGCATTGGGCAGGCGTCAGATCGTGCCCATCGGCGCCCGGCTCGCGTCGTTGTTCGCGTCGACCATTTTGTTGATCAGCCGGAAGAATTCCTCGCGCTCCTCGTCGGTCAGGGGCGCGACGAGCCGGTCCTGTGCGCGCGCCATCCGGGGCCGGACACGCTTGATGAACGCCTTGCCCTCCTCGGTGATCTTCACCAGCTTCGCCCGCCGGTCGAACTTCGACGACTGCCGCGTGAGCAACCCGCGCCGCTCCAGCCGGCGGATCACGTCGGCGCCACTGGTGCGATCGATTCCGACCGAGGTGGACAGGGTGAGCTGGTCCATTTCCTCGCCGCTCTGAAGCACGGTGAGGATCGCCGACTGCACCGGGGTCACCTCCTCGTTGCCGCATTCCTCGGTGAACAGGCCCACATGGATCTGATGGAGCCGCCGGATCAGGTAGCCCGGTCGGGTCCAGAGTTCCTCGTAGGTGCGGCTCTTGACCTTGCCCGGCCGCGCGGCTTTCGACGGCAGTTCCGAATTCCTGTCCATGCTCCACCTGGATACATTCACGCTGCGATCCGGCGCATCGCGCCCGACCCTTCCAGCCCGCAGTTATTGCCCTCTGGCCGGCGGCGCACAACCTGCGACGATGCAGGTGTTGCGCCCCCGGTTTTATGCAGTATGCTTCCTTTATGGTCCACCCCCCTTTTGGGCCGTGGACGACTCTGGTTACATGCCGCCGACCGGCGCGGAGGGGGAATCTTGTCCACGGGAATCGGCCAACGGGTCCGGCGCAAGGAAGACCGCAGGCTGCTGACCGGCCAGGCGAAGTTCGTCGGCGACATCCGGCTGCCCCGCCAGTGGGAGGCCGCCTTCGTCCGCAGCCCCGTCGCGCACGGGCGCATCCGCGCGGTGCGGAAGCCCGCAGGTCTCGAAAGCCGGGTCTTCACCGCCGCCGACCTGTCCGACGTCCGGCCGATCCGGGCCGAATCGTCGCTGCCGAGCTACAACGCCTCCGACCAGTATCCGCTTGCCAAGGACAAGGTCCGTTTCGTCGGCGAATGCGTGGCGATCTGCATCGCCCCGACGCGCGCCGAGGCCGAAGACCTCGCCGAACGTGTCGAGGTGGAGATCGACCCGCTTCCCGCCGTGGTCGATGCGCTGAAGGCGCGTTCGCCCGATTCGGCACTGGTGCATGAGGAATGGGGCAACAACCTCTTCCTCACCACCTTCTTCGACGGCGACATCGAGAGCCTGAGAAAGACCGCGCCTGTCGTCGTCGAACGGGAATATGCCACCGCGCGGCAGTGCATGAACCCGATGGAGGGCAAGGGAACGCTGGCCCACTGGGACGAGAAGGCGGGCCAGCTTGTCGTCTATACCTCCACCCAGGTGCCGCATCTGATCCGCACCGGCCTGTCGGAATTCCTCGGGCTCGACCAGGGGCAGGTGCGGGTGATCGCGCCGGATGTGGGCGGCGGCTTCGGCTACAAATGTGTGCTCCAGCCCGAGGAGTTGTCGGTGTCCTGGGTGGCGCGCAAGACCGGCCGCCCGATTCGCTGGACGGAGGACCGGCGCGAGCATCTCGTCGCTGGGGCGAACACGCGGCAGCATCACTACAGGATCACCGCCTTCGCCACCGAAACCGGCCGGCTTCTGGGGCTGGACGCCGAGATCACGGTGGACGTCGGCGCCTATTCGGTCTGGCCCTTCACCGCCTGCCTCGAGGCCGCGCAGGCGGGCGGCAACCTGCCCGGGCCCTACGACTTCGGCATCTACCGCTGCCGCACCTGGTCGGTGGCGACCAACAAGCCCGCTTTCACGCCCTATCGCGGCGTGGCGCGGCCCGGGGTCTGCTTCGCGATGGAACTGACCATCGACGCCATCGCCCGCGCGGTGGGACGGGAGCCGTCGGAGGTGCGCAAGGAAAACCTCGTGCCCGCGGCGAAGATGCCCTACACCAACGTCACGAAGAAGTTCTATGACAGCGGCGACTACCCCCGCAGCGTGGCCGAGGCGGAAAAGGCGATCGACCTGAAGGGCTTCCGCCTGCGGCAGGAGGAAGCCCGCCGGCAAGGGCGATATCTCGGCATCGGATTCTCGACCTTCACCGAACAGTCTGCGCACGGCACGAAGGTGTTCGCCGCCTGGGGGCTGCCGCTGGTGCCGGGCTACGACCAGGCGATGGTGAAGATCACGCCCTCCGGCTCGGTCGAGGTGCGGTCGGGCAACCACAGCTTCGGCCAGGGGCTGGAGACGACGCTGGCGCAGGTGGCGAGCGAGTGGCTGACCGTCGATGTCGACCGGATCAGCGTGGTGATGGGCGATACCGGCGTCACGCCCTATTCGACCGGCGCCTATGCCTCGCGCGGGATGGTCATGTCGGGGGGCGCGGTCTCGAAGGCGGCGGAAGTGCTCGCAGGGCGCGTCAGGCGACATGCGGCGCATCTGTTGCAATGCAAGTCCGAGGACGTGCGGCTGGCCGAGGGGAAGGCCTGGTGCGGCGAGGCGCATGTCACCCTCGAGGACATCGCGCGGGCCTGGTATCTCCGCCCCGACCAGTTGCCCGACGATGTGGAGACCGCCGGGCTCGAGGTGACCGAGGGCTACAAGCCCGACATCGACACCGGCGTCTTCACCTATGCCACCCATGCCGCGATCGTCGAGGTCGACCCCGATACCGGCCGGGTGGCGATCGAGGACTATTTCATCTTCGAGGATTGCGGGCGCCGGGTGAATCCGCTGATCCTGGAAGGCCAGGCCTTTGGCGGCGCGGCGCAGGGGATCGGCACGGCGCTGTTCGAGGAGGTCCTTTATGACGCCAACGGCCAGCCGCTGACCTCGACGCTCGCCGACTACATCCTGCCGGGGCCGGCGGAGCTTCCGCACTTCCGCCTCCGCCATGCCGAGACGCTGTCGCCCTACACCCGCCACGGCATCAAGGGGGTGGGCGAAGGCGCGGCGATCGCGCCGGGGGGCGCCATCGTTAACGCCGTGAACGATGCGCTGCGGCCCTTCGGGGTGGAGCTGAACAGCATTCCCGCGACGCCCGACAAGGTGCTCGGCGCCCTGCTCGCGGCCCGCGCCCGGCAGGAGGCCGCGAAATGAAGCCTGTGGCCTTCGACCTGATCCGCTGCACCGACGCGGCCGCCGCCGCCAAGGCGCTGGCCGCGGGCGATGGCGCCACGAAGGCGATGGGCGGCGGCCAGTCGCTCGGCCCGATGCTGAACCTGCGGCTCGCCCGCCCCGAGGCGCTGGTGGATGTCACCGCCCTGCCCGGGCTGGACGGCTTCCGCGAGACCGCCACCCATGTCGAGATCGGCGCCGCCGTCACCCATGCAAGGATCGAGGACGGCGAATGTCCCGAACCGATCGCCGGGATGCTGGCCCGTGTCGCCGGCGGGATCGCCTATCGCGCGGTGCGCAACCGCGGCACGATCGGCGGCAGCCTCTGCCACGCCGACCCCGCGGCGGACTGGGTCACCGCGATGGCCGCGCTCGGTGCGAGCGTGGTGGCGACGGGGGCGGATGGCGTGCGGCGCGAAATCCCGATCACGGCGTTCATGCTCGGCGCCTACCGCACCGCGCTCGGCCCCGGCGAGATCGCAACGCTGATCCGCATCCCGCGGTATTCGCCCGAGGCGCGCTGGGGCTACCAGAAAATCTGCCGCAAGGTCGGCGAGTTCGCCGATGCGATCGGCGCCTTTGTCGCCGACCCGGTGTCGCGCACCTGCCGCGCGGTCTTCGGCTCGACCGGCGGCGCACCACTGCTCAGCCCGGTTCTCGCCGCCCACGCGGCAAGGACCGGCGCACCCGCCGATCTGGCCACGGTGAAGGCGGAGCTGGTCCGAAGCGGCCTCTCCCTGTCCGAGGTCAAGATCCACCAGCTTGCCGTCGCCCATCGCCGCGCGGTCGAGGAGGCCCTTGCCGATGCCTGAGACGATCCGCCTGACGGTGAACGGCGAGCCCTGCACGGTGGCCGTGCCGGCGCGCACGCAACTGGCCGAGGTGCTGCGCGACCATCTCGACCTGACCGGCACGCATCTGGCCTGCGAGCAGGGTGTCTGCGGCGCCTGCACGGTGATGGTCGACGGCCGGCCGGTGCGCTCCTGCATCACCTATGCCCATGCCTGCGACGGCGCCGTGGTCGAGACGATCGAGGGTCACGCCGGCGACGCGGTCATGGACCGGCTGCGCGAGGCCTTCTCGCGCCATCACGCGCTGCAATGCGGGTTCTGCACGCCGGGGATGCTCGCCACCGCCCGCGACATCGTCGCCCGGTTCGACGACCCGGACGAGGTGACGATCCGCCACGAAGTCAGCGGCAACCTCTGCCGCTGCACCGGTTATGTCGGCATCGTCGCGGCGATCCGGGACGTGATCGGCCAGCGGCAGGCCGAGGGCGGCCGTGCGGAACGGCCGGCGTCCGCGAACGCGCGGGCCGCCTCGGGCTTCCGGCGGTTCGAACCGGTGACGGCGGCGACGGAACCGGTGGCAGCCACCGCCTTGGCCGGAACGGTGACGACCGTGGCCGGGCAGACCGTGGTGCGACGCGAATTCGCGCTCCCTCATCCCCCCGCCGCAGTCTGGGCGCTGTTCAGCGATCCGCGCCGGGTCGCCCCGTGCATCCCCGGCGCCGTCGTCGAAGGGCTGGAGGGCGACAGGTTCACCGGCGCCGTCGAGATCCGCTTCGGCCCGATCCGGGCCCGGTTCGGCGGCCACGGCACGTTCCACAACGACGATGCGCGCCAGACCGGGAAGATCAGCGGCCAGGGCGACGACAAGCTCGGCAAGTCGCGGGTGCGGGGGGAGCTGCAATACGCCATCGCGCCCGGTGCCGAACCCGACACCAGCCGCGTCACCGTCGAGCTTCGCTACGAGATCGAGGGGATGCTGGCGCAGTTCAACCGGCCGGAGCTTGTGACCGGCTTCGTCGACTACATCCTCGGCCAGTTCGCCGCCAATTGCGACGCGGTGTTGTCGGGTCGAGAGGCCGGTCCGGCCAAAAGGCTCAGCGTGCTGGCGATGCTCTGGGCGGTGCTGAAGGCGCGCTTCGGGCGGAAATGACGGGCCGCACGGCACCATCCGTGCCGCACGGACGACAGGATCGGCGCGTCAGTCGACGAAGGCGCGCTCGACGACATACTCGCCGGGACGGCTGTTGGCGCCTTCGGTGAAACCCCGCGCTTCGAGCAGGCGCTTCATGTCGAGGTTGAGCGCCATCGAGCCGCAGATCATCACCCGGTCATGGGCGGGGTCGAGCGGCGGCAGGCCGAGGTCCGTGAAAACCTGCCCGCTTTCGATCAGATCGGTGATCCGCCCCATCCGCCCCGAAGGCTCGCGGGTGGTGGTGGCATAGCGGCGGAACTTCACCGCCGCCTCCTCGCCCACCAGCGGGTCGTCCAGCAACCTCCGGTGCAGGTCCGCGCCATAGTCCAGCTCGCTCACCCGGCGGCAGGTCTGGGTCAGGATCACGTTCTGGAACTTCTCGTAGGTCTCGGGTTCGCGCATCAGGCTCGCGAAGGGCGCCACGCCGGTCCCGGTCGAGACCATCCAGAGCGTCCGGCCGGGCAGCAGCGCATCCAGCACCAGCGTTCCGGTCGGCTTCGTCCGGACGATCACCCGGTCGCCAAGAACGATCTTCTGGAGCCGGGAGGTGAGCGGTCCGTCCGGCACCTTGATCGAGTAGAATTCCAGCTCTTCGTCCCAGAAGGGCGAGGCGATCGAATAGGCCCGGAGGATCGGCTTGCCGTCATCACCGGGCAGGCCGATCATCACGAACTCGCCCGAGCGGAAGCGGAAGCCGGCGGGCCGGCTCACCCGGAAGGAAAACAGCCGGTCGTCCCAGTGGCGAACGCTGAGGACGGTCTGGCCCTCGGCCGTGGCGGCGGCGTTCCGGGGCTGTTGCAGCACGTTCATGCGAATCTCCATGTTGGCCGGGCCGCGCGAGCGCCGGCAAGGTTCCGTCAGGATTTCACGCGCAGGCCGTCCATCTCGAATCCGTCGTCCCCGGTCCCGTCGATCCGCGTCAGCACGACGGGGACGGCGCCCGCGCCGGGTTCGGGGAAGGCGATTCTGGCGCCCTCGACCTCGAAACCCTCCTGCACCTCCGGCGCGGGCTCACCACCCGCGGGATAGGTGGGCTTCTGCGGGTGATTGCGCGACGGGGCGTCGCGGGTGATCAGAAGCGCGGCCTTGCCGGGCTTGCCGTTCCAGGCATCGGCATCGGCCGGCACGGTGCCGATCTCGGTGATGTTGGGCCAGAGCATGGCGTAGCGCGCGTTGATCGCCAGCCAGTCGTCGAGCCCCGGCGCGGTATCGGCCTTGATCGCATCGGCGGGGCATTCCGGTTCGCAGACGCCGCAGTCGATACATTCCTCGGGGTGGATCACCAGGAAGTTCTCGCCCTCGTAGAAACAGTCCACCGGGCAGACGGTCACGCAGTCCTGATACTTGCAGTTGACGCAGTTCTCGGTGACGACGTAGGTCATGGCTCACTCCCGTTTTTAGGAAGTATACTTCGTATATTCCGGAGGTGCAATCCTCATCCCACGATGGGGACGGGGATGACGTCGTAACCGTGCGCGATGGTCCGGTTCAGCACCGGATCGGTCAGCTCCAGCCGGAAGCGCGGGCTGGAGCGCACGCCGCCGATGGCGCCGCAGGTGCCGCCGAACATCAGCACGCCCTCGGCCAGTTCGCCGCCCTCCTCGGCCAGCGTCGCCAGAAGCTCGCGGGGCGAGATCAGCCCGGCCACGCCGCCGTCCTGATAGACCACCTCCGCGCCGTTCTCGACGATCACGGAGCGGAGCCGCAGTTGGTCCCAGTGCGGCTCGACCTCGTCGAGCGGCCAGAACTCGGAGGCGATCGGCTTGTCGCAAAGCTGCTTGGCGACCGAGATGCCCATGTGCTCCACCACCCGGTCGGTATGGTCCGACCCGGCGCCGACCCAGATCCGGCCGCCGTGGTTCAAGAGGACATATTCCACCTCGCCGCTCGACCCGTCGCCCAACACCTCGATCGCATCCGCCGTCGACAGGCGCGACACGCCGACGCGATAGAAGAGCGGGGTCTTCGAGGGCGCCTTCACCCCGATCTTCGCCAGCTCGTCGATGTGGTGCTGGAGCGCGGCCTTGTCGCGGCCGGTCCAGCCGCCGACGATCACCTTGTGGACCGCGACCCGGGCGCGTTCGGACCCCGAGCGCGAGGTGAAGGTGGCGTCGAATACGACTTGGGCGGGCATGGTCGGTCCTTTCGCTCAGTGGCCGCGGATGGCGCCTTCGAGGCCGCGCGCGATGGACAGAAGCCGCCGGTCCTCGCCGGTGCGGCCCATCAGCATCGCGCCGACCGGAAGGGCGCCCCCTTCGTGGCAGGGAATCGAGATCGCCGGCAGGTCGAGGAAGTTCCCGACCGCCGTGTTGCGCAGGCAGAGCAGGTTGACGGGGCCGGAGACCGCGCTGTCGGCCAGGCTTTCGATCGTCGGGGCGACGATCTGCACGGTGGGCAAGATCAGCGCGTCGAACGGCATCTGCCGCGTCTCCACCAGCGCGCGCATCCTTGCCCGCGCCTCGACCACCCGGATGTAGTCCTCCGCCGTCTGCGACCGTCCGGCGCTGAACCGTTCGCGCACCCAGGGGTCGTAGAACTCGCCCCGCGTTTCCAGAAGCGGCGCGTGCCAGGCATGGGCTTCGGCGCCGACGAGGCCGCCCTTGGCGTTGATCTTCGGCAGGTCGGCAAGCTCGGCAATGGTCAGCGGCGTCAGCCGCACCCCCCGGCGCGAGAGCCGGGTCAGCATCGCCTGGAAGGCGGCGCCCACGCCGGAATCGAGATGTTCGGTGACGTAGCCTTCCAGCACGCCAAGCCGCAGCCCGCCTTCAGGGAACGACGGCACATCCTCGCCCCCGCCGCCCGCAAGCACGGAATCGAGCACCGCGCAGCAGGACACGCTGGTGGCCAGCGGCCCAATGCAGTCGAGCGACCTCGACAGCGGCACGGTGCCGTCCTTCGGCACCCGGGCAGAGGTGGGCTTGAACCCGACGACCCCGCAGAAGGCTGCCGGGATGCGACAGGAGCCGCCGGTGTCGGTGCCGATCGCCGCCGGCACCAGCCCCGCAGCCACGGCAACACCCGCGCCGGAGGAGGAGCCGCCGGGAATGCGGTCGGCCGAGGTGTCGCGCGGGTTCCGCGGCGTGCCGAAATGCGCGTTCATCCCGAGACCGGAATAGGCGAACTCGGTCATGTTGTTCTTGCCGACGAGGACGAAGCCCGCACGGCGCAGGCGGCGGACGATTTCGGCATCGGCCTCCGCCGGCGCCTGCGTGTCGAGCACGCGCGACCCCGCGCGGGTCACCTCGCCCTTCACGTCGAAGAGGTCCTTGATGGCGATCGGCACGCCCGCATGGCGCGGCAGCGCCAGCCCCTTCACGCGGCCCGCGTCGATCCATTCGGCCTCGGCCAGCGCGGCCTCCGGCCAGGTGGAGAGGAACACGCGCCCGTCCTGTCCGTCGGGGCCGGCGATGCGCTCCAGCGTTTCGGCGACGAGGTCGGCGCTGCGGACGGCGCCCTTCTCGAGCTTGCGCGAAAGGTCTGTGATGTTCTGGATCATGGCCTGACCGTCATGGGATACGGGCCGCCGGCGGGCGGCCCGTCGGGAACCGGCTTACTGCGGATCGTAGTAGTGCTGCTCCAGCAGCAGGCAGCCGTTCTCGGTCCGGAAGGGACCGTGGGCGACATGCGGCGGGCGCACGCAATAGGTATACTGGCCAAAGCGTTCGCCACCCCCGGGCCCGTCGTTGCCGACCCAGAGGTCGCCCTCGATCACGAAGACTTCTTCCCAGTAGTCATGCTCGAACGGAACCGTCGTGTAGGTGCCCGGCTCGAACTTCAGGAGCCTCGTGTGACCCCCCTGCCGGTTCGCCATGTCGAGCGTGCCGGAAAGGATCTTCTGCTTGATCCCCGCAGGATAGCCCTTCGGCGTCTCCCAGCCGCTGCCGAGGTCGACCTGGTAGAACTCTCGATGAATCTTGTTGACCGCCATTGGCTTCTCCCTATTCGGCAGGTTCCTTGGTGAATTTCGGGCTGTGGGCGCGGATCGTGTCCATGTTGTTGCGCCGGGTCGTGAACTTGTCCGTCTCGAAGACCGTCTCGGGGATGTTGAAATACCCCGCGTCGAACTGCAGCGGCGTGGTCTCTCGCATCTCGATGGAATCGAAGGGGCAGACATCCATGCACAGCTCGCAGCCGATGCAGTTGCCGGTATGCACCTCCACCGTGCCGGCCGTAGTCTGCGACAGCGCCTCGTAGAAGCAGACCTGGATGCAGATGTTGCAGGTCGGGTTCTTGCAGGTGTCGTCGTTGATGACCGCATGGACCCGGTTGCGGGAGAACTGTTCGGAATAGTCCCTGACCGACCGGCGCGAGGCGAGGCCGATCATCTCGTCGACCGAGGCGTAGCCCTTTTCGTCCATGAACGCCTCGACACCCTCGATGATCTTCGGCAGCCACTTGATGCCCTTGACCATGAGGATCGAGCCGACCTGCACGATGGTGGCGCCGGCCATCAGGAACTCGATCACGTCGCGGTGGTCGAAGATGCCGTTCGACCCTGAAACCGGAATGCCGAGGTCTTCGTGGATGCGGTGCACCCAGCGCAGCGACAGCGGCTTCACCCAGGTGCCGCCGATCCCGGCCGGGCCGCCGATGCGCGGCTGTCCCGTCTCGATGTCCACCACGAAGCCGGTGTGCCGGTTGATCGCCGTCACCCCGGCCGCGCCGGCCTCGCGCACCGCCTTGGCCACGGCCAGCGGCTTGGACTGATCGGGCGTCAGCTTGACGACCACCGGAATGCCGACGGATTCGCAGACCTGCCGGGTCACCTCGAAGGCCACCTCCGGCTCCTGCCCGATCATCGAGCCGCCGTGCACCCCGGGCATCATCGCCGGATGCGGGCAGCCGAAGTTCAGCTCCACCATCGGCAGGCCGCAATCCTCGATGGTGCGGCAGATGTCCTTCCAGCCGTTGATGTCCTTGGCGCCGGCGCTGCCAATCAGATGGGCACCGCGTTCGGCCGCATATTTCTGGGTCTCCTTCAGGTCGGGGATCCAGTCCTTGTAGTAGGTGCTGGAATAGCCCGACCGGCTGTAGAAGACGAAATCCCGGGCGGGCTTGCCGGCGATGATGTCGCCCTTGGAGTTCATCACGCAGTATTTCGAATTCTCGGTCAGCCGCGCCATGTCCTCGATGTCGGTCAGGGTCTTGATGATGGCGCCGGCGGCGCCGCCGTCGAAGCACTGGCGCATCAGGTCGGGGCTGTTGGTGGTTTCCAGCGACGCGATGATCACGGGGTTCTTGAACGTCACTCCGCAGAAGTCGACCCGCATGTCCGCCATTCATCCCTCCCGCGATGATTCGTCTTTCCCGCGCAATCTCATGCGCGACTATTAGGCAGTATACTTCTTTTATTTTCGACGGCAAGAGGCTTGGCCGATAGCGCTGCGGCACACGGATCAAGGCAGGGCGGATCGTTCGGCGGACCTCAGGCGCTCGCCATCAGCTTCTGGCCCGGCGGCGGCGCATAACCGCCCAGCCGCGAGGTGCGCAGGCCCAGCCCGACCATCGCCTCGGCCAGCCGCACCGCGCAGGAAACGCCGTCGAGCACCGGCAGCCCGTGCTCGGCCGAAAGCCGGCCGGCAAGGTCGGCCATGCCGGCGCAGCCGAGCACGATCGCCTCGGCCCGGTCCTCCACCACGGCGCGGCCGATCTCGGCACTGATGCGGGCGCGGGCGTCCGATCCCGGATGCTCCAGCTCCAGCACCGCCACTTCCGACGACCGGACCCGGGCGCAGCGGGTGGCGAGGCCGTATTTCTGCAGGTTGTGCTCCAGCGCGGGGACGGACCGTGCAAGCGTGGTCACGACCGAGAACTTGTTGGCGAGCATCGAGGCGAAATGATAGGCGGCCTCGCCAATGCCGATGACGGGGCGGTCGGTCAGGCACCGGGCCGCATCGAGCCCGGTGTCGTCGAAGCAGGCGATGACGATCGCGTCGGCCGCCGTGACGGTCTGGATCACCTTCAGAAGACCCGGCACGCTCATCGCCTCGTCGTAGTAGCCTTCGATGGAGACCGGCCCCGCGGGCGGGTTGACCGCGACGATCTCGGTGCCCGCGCTGGCGGCGGCGCGGGCCGCGGCGCCGATCTTTTCGGTCATCGAGGCGGTCGAGTTCGGATTGATGACGAGAAGGCGCATGTCAGAGGTCTCCGCCGAGATAGGCCGCCTTGATGCGGTCGTCGTCCATCAGGTCGCGCGAGTTTCCAGACAGGACAACCTGCCCGGTCGACAGCGCATAGGTCCGGTTCGAGATCGACATCGCCATCCGGCTGTTCTGTTCGACCAGAAGCACCGACACCTTCTCGTCGCGGGAGATCGCCACGATGGCGCGGGCGATGTCCTGCACCAGTTTGGGCGCGATCCCGAGCGAGGGTTCGTCCAAAAGAAGGAGCCGGGGCTTCGCCATCAGCGCCCGGCCGATCACCATCATCTGCTGCTCGCCGCCCGAAAGCGTGCTGGCCTGCTGGCCGTAGCGTTCGCGAAGCCGCGGAAAGCGGGTCAGGACGTTTTCGAGGGTCGCGTCGATCCCCGCCTTGTCGGTTCGCGTGAAGGCACCCATGAGAAGGTTGTCCCTGACGCTCATCAACGGAAAGACGCGCCGCCCCTCAGGCACCATCGCGATGCCGCGGCGCACGATCTCGGCCGCGGGGCGCCCGTCCAGCCGCTCGCCCAGATAGGTGATCGACCCTGACCTGATCTTCCTCAGCCCGGTGATCGCCCGCAGGATCGAGGACTTGCCGGCCCCGTTGGCGCCGATCAGGGCCACGGTCTCGCCCTCGCTCAGGTCGATGCTGACGCCCTTCAGGGCATAAACGTGGTCGTAGTAGAGTTCGACGGAGTCGAGGCTGAGCATCTTCGGTGCTGCTTCCTGCATGGTCAGACCCCGATCGCGGCGTCTTCGCTGCCCAGATAGGCCTCGATGACGCGGGGGTCGGCCTGGATCTCGGCGGGGGTGCCCTCGGCGATCTTCTGGCCGAAGTTGATGCAGACGATCCGGTCGGAGATCTTCATCACCGCCGGCATGTCGTGTTCGACCAGCAGCACGGTCAACCCGCGTTCGTCGCGCAGGCGGCGGACGAGACCCACCATCCGCATCGTCTCGTCATGGTTCATGCCGGCGAAGGGCTCGTCGAGCAGGATCACCTCGGGCTCGGTGGCCAGGCCGATCGCCATGCCCAGCGCCCGCAGATGCCCCTGCGGCAGGTTCGACGCCATCTCGTCGCGGATCGGCTGGAGCCCGAGAAACTCGATGATGTCGTCGGCCGAGCGGGCGAAATCGTCCTCGTCGGCGCGGGCCCGGGCGGAGCCGAGGACGAAGCCCAGAAGCGATGCCTTCGAGCGCAGGTGGTGGGCGACGATGACATTCTCGCGCACCGTCATCGACCGGAAGATGGTGGTTTCCTGGAACGTCCGGACCACGCCCAGACGCGCGACGCGGTGCGGCGGCAGGCCCGAGATGCGGTTTCCCTTGAACAGCACCTCGCCCGAAGTCGGCGTGACGAAGCCTGCGATCTGCTTGAACAGTGTCGACTTGCCCGCCCCGTTCGGCCCGATCACCGAAAGGATCTCGCGCGGGGCCACGTCGAAGCTGATGTCGCTGTTGGCGGTCAGCCCGCCATAGCGCTTGGTGACACCCCGGACCTGGAGGATCGGCGCGGTCATTTCCCGCCCTCCTTCCGGTCGAACAGGCTGAGGACGCCGTTCGGCAGCACCAGCATCAGCGCGATCATCGCGCCCGAGTAGATCAGCAACTGGTATTCCCTGGCGACCGACAGCAGGTCCCAGCCGAAGTAGAGCAGGAGCGTGCCGAGCATCGGCCCGAAGACATGGCCGAGGCCGCCGAGGAAGCAGTAGAGCATGAAGTTCACGCTGTCGGTGACGACGAAGGACGACGGATAGATCGACTGCGAGATCGCCACGAAGATCGCCCCGGCCAGCCCTCCGAAGAAGGACGAGATCGCATAGGCCAGCACCCGGAGCATCGCGGTGTTGACCCCGATCGAGGCCGACAGCTCCTCGTTCTGCTGGAGCGACCGGCACAGATGGCCGAGCCGCGAATGCACGATCCGCCAGAGCACGACATAGGTCAGCACCATCAGCGTGACCGCCATCAGGTAGAAGGCGAGCTTGGGGTTGCCGAGGCTGGCGAAGTCGGGGATCAGCGTCAGGCCGAGGATGGTAAGCTCTCCGGGGAGCGGGATCGAGGTGATGCCCTTGGCTCCGTTGGTGATCGGCAGGGCGAGCGCGGAGAGCCGCGCCACCTCGGTCAGGACCAGCGTCACCATCGCGAAGTAGACACCGCGAAGCCGCAGGATCGGCAGGCCGATGACGACCGAGACCAGCGCGCAGAATATCCCCGCCAGCGGCAGCGTCAGCCAGAAGCTGACCCCGTATTGCGTGATCAGGATCGCCGAAACATAGCCCCCGGTCAGGGCATAGGCGCCCTGCCCGATGTTGATGCGCCCGATGTAGAAGGTCAGCCACACGCCGGCCGCCGCGACCGACAGCAGCGCCACCGAGGTCAGCGTGTAGTAGAAGTCCCAGCGCCCGGTCAGGGCGATGAAGGCGGGCACGAGGACGAAGACACCGATGAGGAAGGCGCCGGCCCCGGCGAGCTTTGGAAGGGTCATTGCTCCTGTCCCTGTGACGGAGTGGGCGGTGGAAAGCTGCGGCGCGGGCGCGGCCATCGCTCAGCCCCACGGCTTGCCCATCAGGCCCTGCGGCCGGATGGCGAGGAAGACCATGAGGGACGCGAAGATCACCAGATAGGTGATGTCGCCATAGGCGGCGAGCACCGTCAGGCCGATCGACTCCATCATGCCGAGGATGAACCCCCCGGCGATGGCCCCCGAAATCACCCCGGCGCCGCCGATCATGATCATCAGGAACGCCTTGACGGAGGTCGGCCCGCCCATCCCGAGGTTGATGCCGGTGATGGTGACGAGAAGCCCGCCGACAAGACCCGCAAGCATCGCGCCGAGGGCGAAGCCGATCATCGAATAGCGGTCGACATCGACGCCCATGAGCTGCGCCGCCACCCGGTCCTGCGCCAAGGCGCGCATCGCCCGGCCGGCCTTTGAATACTGCATGAACAGGATGAAGCCCGCGATCATCGCGATCGCCAGCACCCCGATCAGGATCCGGTCGTATGGCATGATCACCCGCATGTCCCAGTTGAACACGCCGTTCACGATCTTCGGCACGCCGCGCTGCTTCTCGCCGAACAGCAGGAGGATCACCGCATCGAGGAAGAAGGCGATGCCGGCAGCCAGCAGCATCGTCGATTCCTCGCGCTTCGACCGGCGGATGACGGGGCGGAACAGGAACTTCTCGATCGCCGCGCCCATCACCGCGAGGACCACGGCAGAGGCGAGAAGCCCCACGACGAAGGGAAGGCCCAACTGGCCCACCACCGTGTAGGTCACGAAGCCGCCGAAGACATACATCTGCCCGTGCGCGAAGTTCAGCACGTTCATCAGCGAGAAGATCAGCGTGAGGCCGAGGGCGATGAGCGCATACTGCGCCCCGAGATAGAGCCCGTTGGCGAGGATCTGTTCCATTCCGGAGGTCCTGGTTCGGGAGACGGCGGGGCACGCCGCAATGCGCCCCGCCCGATTGTCGTCCACGCGGCCGGGGCGTCAGTCGACCTGGGCCACGAACAGGGTCTCGAACTTGCCATCCTTGAATTCGTTGACCACCAGCGGCACCGACACCTGCCGCTTCTGCCCGAACGAGGTCACGCCGACATAGGTCAGCTTGGCGTCGCCCACCATGAACGGGTTCGGCGCTTCGAACGTGTCCATCGTCTTCTTGAACTCCTCGACGTTGTCGATCGCCGCCGGGTTCGCCTTCAGTGTCTCGATGATGTATTCGAGCGCGTAGACCTTGGTGTTCGACTCGTCGTTGTATTCGCCGAACATCTTGGTGTAGCGGTCGACGAATTCCTTCATCGCGTCCGAGGCCAGTTCGGGCGTCGAGGCGCCGCCGACCGAGATGAAGCCGTTGGCAAGCTCGCCCGCGCCCTCCTGGAGAACGGTCGCGTCCTGCGCCGTCTCGGTCGAGATGATCCCGGCATAGCCCAGTTCCCGCGCCGAGCGGATCAACTGCGGCGCGTTCGCCGGCGAGACGCCGGAGAGGACCAGAAGATCGGGCGCCGCCTGGATCACCGGCAGAAGCACCGGGGTGAAGTCGGTGGTGTCCATCTGGTAGGTCACGGTGTCCGACACCACCTCAAGCCCCAGCGCCTTGGCGGCGGCCGAGCCGGAATCGCGCTGGCTGAGCGGATCGGATTCATTGCCGGCAATGAAGGCGACCTTCTTCACGCCCTTGTTTTCCATTAGGTATTTGTAGATCGCCGGGCCGGACTGATAGTTCGCCACCATGCCCAGGATCGCGTTTGACGCGGGCGCGGTGTAAAGCTCTTTCGGGAAGGCGTAGGGGAAATACATGATGCCGTTCTGTTCGGCCACCGGACGGACCGCGGCGGCGCCGTCATCGACGTTGGGGCCAACGACATAGTGGACGCCGTCCTGCGCCATCTTCTCCATGCCGGCGATGGCGCGCTTGGGGTCCTTCTGGTCGTCGAAGGGCACGATCTCGACGTCATAGGTCGCATCGCCGATCTTCACGCCGCCGAGCTCGTTCAGCCATGCGGCGCGGGTTTCCATCGACCGCTGATTCGAGATGCCCCAGGCCGCCGCCGGGCCCGAGGTCACGCCCACGAAACCGATCTTGAGCTTGGCGTTTTCGGCATGGGCCGCGGACATGAGGGCGACTCCGGCCGCCGCTGCAAGGGCCGTTGTCTTGAGAAAGATGCGTCGCTTCATGGTGGGACTCCCTGTTGAGCATGTGTGTCGCGTGCGGTCGGGCCTTCTTTCGGCCCGTTGTTATCGACACGATTGGGTAGTATTGTTAACAATCATGTCAACTGAAAATTGGCAAGATGCGCACATGATCGGCACTTGCTGTTCCTCCCGCCGATGAATAATGCTGCCATGCAAGGAGATATCGGCACAGCGCAGGCCATGAACCTTCACAGTGATCGCCCCATCGAACCTTCACAGGCAGACGAACCCGGCGAAGAGGATATCGTCGAGCGGATTTTCGAGGCCGTGGTCGAACAGCGGCTTCCGCCCGGCACCAAACTGTCCGAATCCGCCCTCTGCGAGGCCTTCGGCGTCGGCCGGATGCGGATCCGGCGCAGCCTCCTTCTGCTGTCGAGCCGCGAGGTCGTGGAGCTTCATGCCAACCGCGGGGCCTTCGTCGCCTCGCCCACCGCCGAGCAGGCGCGCGAGGTCTTCGAGGCCCGCAAGGCGCTGGAGCCGACGATCGGCCGCCTTGCCGTGCAACGGGCGACGGAGGCAGACATCGAGCGGCTCGACCGGCACCTCGAGGCCGAGCACCGGGCGCATCTGGCCGGCAACCGGCACGAGGCGATCCGCCTGTCGGGACAGTTCCACACGATGCTGGCGCAGATTGCCGGCAACTCGGTGATGCAGCGGATGATGAAGGAACTGGTGACGCGCACCTCGCTGATCATCGGCATCTTCGGGGCCCCGGGCATCCGCAACTGCCGCGACGACGAGCACGAACAGATCGTTCAGGCCTTCCGCCGCCGCTCGCCCGACAGCGCCGCAAGGCTGATGGGCACCCATCTGCGCCATATCGAGGCGCATCTGCGGCTGGACCAGCAGGCCGATACCGGCGTCGATCTTCTGCGGCTGTTCGGCAAGGGGGCCGGGCCGCGATGAGGGACGCCGGCTGAACCCGGCGGAAGGACCGCGGCGGGACAAGGGCCCCGTGCCGGGCCGGTGACCGCCGGTTGCGTCCCGGGGGGGGCGTGACGCAGGCTGCGGGAACGGAGGCATCGATGACCACCGAGTCCAGTCCCCGGCCGCACTGGCGCCGCCTTCCCGCCGGCATCTGGGCACTCGGCTTCGTGTCGATGCTCATGGATGTCTCCTCCGAGATGATCCACGCGCTTCTGCCGGTCTACCTCACGCTCGGCCTGGGCGCGACGGCGCTCGCGGTGGGGGTCATCGAGGGCGTCGCCGAGGCCACCGCGGCAATCACCAAGGTGTTTTCCGGGGCGCTTTCGGACCGCATCGGGCGGCGCAAGGAACTGGCCGCCCTGGGCTACGGCCTTGCGGCGGTGACCAAGCCGGTGTTTCCGCTTGCGCCGACCCTCGGCTGGGTGGTCGCGGCGCGCTTCGTCGACCGGGTGGGAAAGGGCATACGCGGCGCCCCGCGTGACGCGCTGGTGGCCGATCTCGCGCCGCCGGGCCTCACCGGCGCCGCCTTCGGGCTGCGCCAGTCGCTCGACACGCTGGGTGCCTTTCTCGGACCGCTCGCCGCCATCGGCCTCATGTGGCTTTTCGCCGATGACTTCCGCAAGGTCTTCTGGGTCGCGGTGATCCCGGCCTTCCTCGCGCTCGCGCTGATCCTTTTCGCCGTCGAGGAACCGGCGCGGCCCGTCGGCCTCCGTCCTGTCCGCAATCCGCTTTCCCGCCGGGAACTGGGCCTGCTGGGCGGGACCTACTGGCGGGTGGTCGTGGTTGCCACGCTCTTCACCCTCGCCCGCTTCAGCGAGGCGTTCCTGATCCTGCGGGCGCAGGGCGCGGGCGTTCCGGTCATGCTGGTGCCGCTCGTGCTGGTCGGCATGAACGCCGTCTACGCGCTGTCGGCCTGGCCGGCTGGCGCGCTGTCGGACCGGATCGGGCGGATCGGGCTTCTGATCTGCGGACTCGGGCTGCTGGTCGTGGCGGATCTGTGCCTGGCGCTTTCCCCCGGCCTTTGCGGGATCGCGCTGGGCATCCTGATCTGGGGCCTCCACATGGGATTCACGCAAGGGATCCTTTCCGCGCTCGTGGCCGAGACAGTGCCGGCCGAGCTCAGGGGCACCGCCTTCGGCATGTTCAACCTGGTGACGGGGGTCGCGCTGCTTGCCGCCAGCGTGATCGCCGGTGCGCTTTGGCAAGAACAGGGCCCGGCTGCGGCCTTCATCGCGGGCGCGGGCTTCGCCGCGGTCGCGGCGCTCGGCCTCCTGCCCCTCGGGCGGCGGCTCGGCGGGCCCGGGGGCCGGGGTCGGCGCTAGAGCCCCGGTCGCGGAGTGCCGTCGCAGGCCCGCCGGCCCGGGAAGCGCCCGTGGCGGCAATTCGC
Source organism: Albidovulum sp. (assembly GCA_030837825.1). Classification (GTDB taxonomy): domain Bacteria; phylum Pseudomonadota; class Alphaproteobacteria; order Rhodobacterales; family Rhodobacteraceae; genus Albidovulum. The sequence continues at coordinate 1,965 of JAUQYB010000036.1, read as the reverse complement.
CAGTTTACACGGGCGCGCGGCTGCGGTTAGTCAGCCGGCGCGGGGATCGTCCGGGCAACCGGTCCTTGCGGGGTGGAAGGGATGTCACGCGTCGGTCTGCAATCCATCACACGGTTCTTCCCGCTGGTTCTGGGTGCGCTCCTGTTCGGGCTTGGGGTCTACGCCCTTCATCGCCTGCTCCACTCCGTCGATCCCGCCGACATTGCCGCGCAGGTTCGGGCGACCCCCGGCTCCACCCTTGCGCTGGCTCTGATGGCCACCACCGTCGGCTATCTGGCGCTGATCTTCTACGACTGGTTCGCGCTGCGCTTCATCGGGCGCAGGCTTGCTCCCGGCATCGTCGCGATCGGCGGCTTTCTCGGCTATGCCTTCGGCAACACGATCGGGGTGAGCCTGGTATCGGGCGGCGCCGTCCGCTACCGCATCTATTCGGCGGTGGGGCTGAACGCCTTCGAGGTCGCGGCGGTCTCGGGCTATATCGCGATGGCGCTCGGCACCGGGCTGACGCTGATCGGGCTTGCCGCACTGGCCATCCATCCCGTCGCGGTCGCCGCCTACCTGCCCTATCCCGAGACCACGGTCCGCACCCTCGCCGGTGCGGCCGTCCTGGGGTCGGCGGCGGTCATCCTCTGGGTCTCGGCGACCGGGCGCAGGATCGGCTTTCGCAGCTACGACCTTCGGCTTCCGCCGCCCGGCGACCTTGCCGGCCAACTGGCGGTCACGCTGATCGACGTCGTCGCTGCCGCCTTTGCGCTCTGGGTGCTGCTGCCCGCCGGCAAGCCGGAATTCGCAACCTTCGTCGCCGTCTATGCCACCGCGATGATGGTCGGTGTGCTCAGCCACGTTCCGGGCGGGATCGGCGTCTTCGAAACCGTGGTGATCGGGACGCTTCCGGCCTCGGTCCCGATCGGCGACGCCGCGGCGGCGCTTCTGCTGTTCCGGGTGATCTACTACCTTCTGCCCTTCGGCCTCGGCTTCCTTCTGGTCGCGTTGAACGAGGCGTGGATGGCGGGCGGGCTTGCCGGGCGGCTGCTCGCGCGGCTGCCCGCGCCGGTTCAGCCGGCGGTCGCCACGCTGCACGGCATCGCGCCATCGCTGGTCGCCTCGGTCACCTTCGGCTTCGGCGCCTATCTGCTCCTCGTCACCATGATCCCCGCCGTCCGGTCCGACGCGCTCGGCGAGGGCGATCTCGTCGCGGCGCTGCTTCTGGAAGGGGGAACCCTCGGCGCGGCGATCGCGGGCGTGACGCTCCTGATCCTGTCGCACGGGCTCGCGCGGCGGGTGTCGTCGGCCTACTGGCTTGCGATCCTGACCATCGCGATGGCGGTCGGGGCCGCGCTTCTCAACAATTTCGACACCGAGAACGCGGCACTCCTGACCCTTGGGGGACTCTCGCTCCTGCCGTTCCGCCGCGCGTTCGACCGCCAGGGCCCGCTGACGCAGGGTGTGTTCGAGGCGCGGTGGTTCGCCCTGGTTCTGGCCGTCGGCCTGGCGACGGCCGCCTTCTTCTTCCTCGTCCACCGCACGGTGCCCTATTCCAACGACCTCTGGGCCGAGCTTTCGGCACGATCCGGCACGCCCCGGGCGCTCAGGGCGGGGCTTGCGGCATCGGCGGTGGTGTTCTTCTTCACCATCCACCTGATGACGCGGCCGGTGCAGCGGCGGGTTCCTCTCGACACCGGCACCGAAACCCTGGCCCGCGCGGCCGCCCTTGCAGCCGTCTCGGAAGACCCCCAGGGCTGGCTGAGCCAGAGCGGCGACAAGCGTTTCCTCTTCTCCGAAACCGGGCGGTCGTTCATCATGTACGCGGTTCACCGCAGGTCATGGATCGCGCTCGGCGACCCGGTGGGCGACCCGGCGGAGTTCGAGGCGCTCGCCTGGTCGTTCTGGGATGTCGCCAACCGCGCCAACTGCCGGCCGATCTTCTACGAAGTCAGCGCGCGGCATCTGGCGACCTGGGTCGAT
>JAUQYB010000035.1 GCA_030837825.1 Albidovulum sp. | reverse complement strand
GGGCGTGACCTGCGCTGGCGGGATGTCGTGCAGGAGGACAGTTTCTCGGAAACGCTGTGGCGCCGGCTGGGCTTCGGCGAGATCGAGTCGATGGACCTGTCGGACTACGAGGGGGCGGGCATCCTGCACAACCTCAACGATCCGATCCCGGCCGCGCTCGAGGGTGAGTTCGACTTCATCTTCGACGGCGGCACGATGGAGCATGTCTTCAACGTGCCGGTGGCGCTGATGAACGTCTTCCGGATGCTGAAGCCCGGGGGACGCTTTGTTTCGGCCAACGGGATGAACGGCTGGGTCGGACACGGCTTCTACCAGTTCAACCCCGATCTCGCCTGGACCTTCTGGCGCCGCGCCTGCAACTGCACGGTCCATCGCTGCCTCGGCGTCGCGCGCGACGAGGATGTTGAGGACATGGACTTCCTCGATGTGGGCGATTACGGCACCCGGCTGCGGTTGCGCGGCAAGCTGCCCCATACCCGCATCTACCTGTATTACGAGGTCGAGAAGACCGCGGACTCCGAATACGACGGCACCGTCCTGCAAAGCGACTACGTGGCCCGCTGGCCCGGGACCGCCGACCGGGATGACGCCGACGACAGCCATGAGAGGGCGGCCGAATGAGCCAGATCGATTATACCCGCGCCGCGAAATACTTCCTGCTGTGGGACATGTGGCTGGGCTTCAAAGTGGGGTTCAAGTATTTCTTCGCCCCCAAGGCGACGCTGAACTATCCGCATGAAAAGGGGCCGCTTTCCCCCCGGTTCCGTGGCGAACATGTGCTGCGCCGCTATCCGAACGGCGAGGAACGCTGCATTGCCTGCAAGCTCTGCGAGGCGGTCTGCCCGGCGCAGGCGATCACCATCGACGCCGAGCCGCGCGAGGATGGTTCCCGCCGCACCACGCGCTATGACATCGACATGACCAAGTGCATCTACTGCGGCTTCTGCCAGGAGGCCTGCCCGGTGGATGCGATCGTCGAGGGGCCGAACTTCGAATTCGCCACCGAGACGCGCGAGGAGCTGTTCTACGACAAGGCGAAGCTTCTCGACAACGGCGCCCGCTGGGAAGCCGAGATCGCCCGCAACCTCGAGCTGGACGCGCCCTACAGATGAGCCAGAGCCCGGCACATATCGCACCCGTTGCGGGCACGGGCAGCGCCCGGCCCGAGGGTGGGCGTGAAGCGCTCGCCCTGGGGGGCGGGTCGGGCGCTGCCCGTGCCGGCGCACGGGCGGTGATGTTACCGGGGGCGACCGCATGACCGACGCCTTCCAGAAGCTTTTCGCGCAGATGCTGGAGCAGGGCCAGGAGATGGCCCGCGCCTTCAATCCCGCGCTGGAGACGTTCACCGGTGCCGGGCTCGATCGGATGTGGCCGACCATGTCGAAGGACATGATGGAGATGTGGTTCGGCAAGACCTTCAACCGCGAGGGGCTGGACGCCAAGACCCGGCTTCTGGTCACCGTCGCGGCGCTGACGGTGCTCGGCGCGCAGGCCGACCCGCAGATGCGGCTGACGATCCGCCACGCGCTCGAGGCGGGGGCGACGAAACGCGAGATCGCGGAAGTGATCTATCAGATGAGCATGTTCGGCGGGGTGCCCGCGATGAGCCGGGCGCTGGAGATCGCGCAGGCGGTCTTCGACGAGGCCGACAAGACAGGAGATGACGCATGAGTGTCATGGTGTTCGCCTTCTACCTCTTCGCCATCTCGGCGGTCGCGGCGGGGCTCATGGTGGTGCTGGCGAAGAACCCGGTGCACTCGGTCCTCTGGCTGATCCTCGCCTTCCTCTCCGCGGCCGGGCTTTTCGTCCTGCTGGGGGCAGAATTCGTGGCGATGCTGCTGATGATCGTCTACGTCGGCGCGGTGGCGGTGCTCTTCCTCTTCGTGGTGATGATGCTCGACGTCGACTTCGCCGAGCTGAAGGGCGAGATGGTGCGCTACATGCCGCTGGGCCTCCTGATCGGGGTGGTGATCCTGATGCAGCTCGGCATCGCCTTCGGCGCCTGGGTGCCGGCCGAGACCGCCGAGGCGATGCGCGGCGCGGTCACGCCGGACGACATGCAGAACACCGCCGCGCTGGGCATGCTGATCTACGACAAGTACATCCTGCTGTTCCAGCTCGCCGGGCTGATCCTGCTGGTGGCGATGATCGGGGCGATCGTGCTGACGCTGCGCCACCGCAAGGACGTCAAGCGCCAGAACGTGCTCGCCCAGATGTGGCGCGACCCGGCGAAGGCGATGGAGCTGAAGGACGTGAAGCCGGGGCAGGGGCTTTAACCTGTCATCCCCGCGCAAGCGGGGATCGCAACGGATTTGGGGCCCCCGCCTTCGCGGGGTGACAGACAGGAAAGACAGCGGGCGGACGGCCCGGAGGGACGAGAATGATCGGACTGACCCACTACCTTGGCGTTGCCGCCGCATTGTTCGTGATCGGCATCTTCGGCATCTTCCTCAACCGGAAGAACGTCATCGTCATCCTGATGTCGATCGAGCTTCTGCTTTTGTCGGTGAACATCAACTTCGTCGCCTTCTCGGCCTATCTCCATGACCTCGTAGGCCAGGTCTTCACCATGTTCGTGCTGACCGTGGCCGCCGCCGAGGCGGCGATCGGGCTGGCGATCCTGGTCTGCTTCTTCCGCAACCGCGGCACCATCGACGTCGAAGACGTCAACGTGATGAAAGGGTAAGGGCAAATG
>JAUQYB010000034.1 GCA_030837825.1 Albidovulum sp. | reverse complement strand
TGCGGCAGCAGGTCCTCGAAGATCGCCTGCTTGACCGTCTCGCGCTCCGTCGCCGCCTCGATCACGAGGTCGGTCTGGCCGAGGTCGGTCAGCTTCAGCGTCGTGCGGATCCGGCCGAGGGCGGCCGCCTTGTCTTCGGCGCTGACCTTGCCGCGGGCGACCTGCCGGTCCATGTTGCGGCCGATCAGCGCCAGCGCCTTGTCGAGCGCCTCCTGGGTGATGTCGGTCATCAGGACTTCGAAACCCGCCAGCGCGAAGACATGGGCGATGCCGTTGCCCATCTGGCCCGCACCGACGATCCCGACCGAAGTGATCTCCATGACCTCACCCTTTTCCGTTGCCGCGCGACCATAGGCATCGCGGCAGGCGCTGCGCAAGGCATAACCTGCCCGGCCAAACCGTTCGAATTGAGCGGTTAGGTCTTTGGCAACATGTCGGGCGCAGGTTGGGCGCGGGTGAATCGAATCCTGAAGGTGGGAGCCATGACCTATGACTATGCGGGCGACACCGCCCTTGACTACTTTCCCTGCCGCTACGGGCAGTCGAAACTTCTTTTCCGCGGTCCCCGGCGCAAGCTCGAGGGCGCCTATGCCGCCGCCATCGGCGGGACGGAAACCTACGGCAAGTTCGTGGCCGACCCCTATCCGGCGCTGGTCGAGCGGGCGCTCGGCCTGCCGGTGGTGAACTTCGGCTACATGAACGCGGGCACCGATGTCTTCGTCGGCGAGCCGGTCGTGCTCGATGCCTGCCGGCACGCCAAGGCGACGGTGATCCAGTTGACCGGCGCGCAGAACCTGTCGAACCGCTTCTACGCCGTCCACCCGCGCCGCAACGACCGCTTCCTGCGCGCCTCGATGTTGATGAAGACGATCTTCCGCGAGGTCGATTTCACCGAGTTCCACTTCACCCGCCACATGCTGTCGGTCCTGAAGGGACGGTCGGCAGAGAAGTTCGCGCTTCTGGAGGAGGAGTTGAAGGCGGCCTGGATCGCGCGGATGCGCAACCTGCTGCACAAGATCGACAGCAAGACCGTGCTGCTGTGGATCGCCGGCGCCTCGGGTGCGGACCCGCACGGCCCCGGCGACGGGCTCGGGCACGAGCCGCTCTTCGTCGATGCCGAGATGGTCGCAGCGATCCGCCCCTTCGCCAGCGACCTGGTCAGGATCACGCCCTCTGCCTCGGCGCTGGGCGCGGGCACCGACGGGATGCAGTTCGCCGCGCTCGACGCGCCCATCGCGGCGGCGATGCCGGGGCCGCGCGTCCACGCCGAGATCGCCGAGGCGCTGGTGCCGGCGATGCGCCGGCTCATCTGACGCGAAAGCCCCGCCGGGGCGGGGCTTTCCCTCTGTCTTCAAGTGTGCCGGGCCGCGCCGGCGCTCCGCCAGCCGTTCACAGCTTCTCGGTCAGTTCCGGCACGACGGTGAACAGGTCGCCCACCAGGCCATAGTCGGCGACCTGGAAGATCGGTGCCTCCTCGTCCTTGTTGATGGCGACGATGACCTTGCTGTCCTTCATCCCGGCGAGGTGCTGGATCGCACCCGAGATGCCGACCGCGACATAGAGATCCGGCGCCACCACCTTGCCGGTCTGGCCGACCTGCCAGTCGTTCGGCGCAAAGCCGGAATCGACCGCCGCACGGCTCGCGCCCACCGCCGCGCCGAGCTTGTCGGCGAGCTTCTCGATGATCGCGAAGTTCTCCTCGCTGCCCACGCCGCGCCCGCCCGAGACAACGATCTTCGCGCTGGTCAGCTCGGGCCGGTCGGAGGCGGCCACCTTGTCCTCCAGCCATTGCGAAAGGCCGGGATTGGCCGCTGCCGGAACCGTCTCCACCGGCGCGCTGCCGCCGGCGCCGGCCGGCTCGAAGGTCGCGGTGCGGATCGACACGACCTTGACCGGGTCGGAGGACTTCACCGTCTGGATCGCGTTGCCGGCATAGATCGGCCGCTCGAACGTGTCGGCATCGACCACGCCGGAGACGTCCGAGATCACCATCACATCGAGCAGTGCCGCCACCCTCGGCAGCACGTTCTTCGCATCCGTCGTCGCCGGGGCGACGATGTGGCTGTAGCCGCCGGCCAGGCCGACGATCAGCGCCGCGGTCGATTCCGCCAGCCGGTGGCCGAGCGAGGGATCCTCGGCGCAGAGGACCTTCGTCACCCCGTCGAGCTTCGCCGCCGCCGCCGCGGCATCCGCCGCCCGCGCGCCGGCGCAGAGAACCGTCACCGGCCCCATCGCCTTCGCCGCAGTCAGCGCCTTGGCCGTCGAGTCGACCGACAGGTGCCCGTCGGTCACTTCACCCAGAAGAAGAACGGCCATCAGATCACCCCCGCCTCGTCTTTCAGTTTCGCGATCAGCTCGTCGACCGATCCGACCTTCACGCCGGCCTTGCGGCCCGCCGGCTCCACCGTCTTCACCACCGCCAGGCGCGGGCTGACGTCGACGCCGTAGTCGGCCGCCGTCTTCTCGTCCAACGGCTTCTTCTTCGCCTTCATGATGTTGGGCAGGCTGGCATAGCGCGGCTCGTTCAGCCGCAGGTCCACCGTCACCACCGCCGGCATCTTCACCTTGATCGTCTGCAACCCGCCGTCGACCTCGCGGGTGACCGTGGCGGCATCGCCCTCGACCGCCAGTTCGCTGGCGAAGGTGGCCTGGCTCCAGCCGAGAAGGGCGGCCAGCATCTGCCCGGTCGCGTTCATGTCGTTGTCGATCGCCTGCTTGCCGCAGAGCACAAGACCCGGCTGCTCTTGCTTCACCACGGCGGCGAGCAGCTTCGCCACGGCGAGCGGCTCGATGTCCTGGTGCACGTCCGAGGCCGCCTCGATCAGGATCGCGCGGTCCGCGCCCATCGCCAGCGCCGTGCGCAAGGTTTCCTGCGCCTGCTTCACGCCGATCGAGACCACGATGATCTCTTCGGCGGCTCCCTTTTCCTTCAGCCGGATCGCCTCTTCCACGGCGATCTCGTCGAACGGGTTCATCGACATCTTCACGTTGGCAAGATCGACACCCGATCCGTCCGCCTTGACGCGAACCTTCACGTTGTAGTCGATCACGCGCTTCACGGGCACGAGAATCTTCATCCGGGGCAGTCTCCCTCCTTCGGTGCCCGCCCGGGCGGGGCAGGCCGGTCGCTCTCGCCCCGTCCCTTAGCGATTCTGCCGGGGCGAAAACAGCGAAAAATCGACGCCCCCTGTCGCGCGGACGCCACCTTGAGCCTGTTAGCGCCGGTCAGCGTCTCAGCGGTTCGCGCCGGGAACCCACAGCACGTCGGCCTGGCCGCCGTCGTTGGCGGTGCGGGCGGCGACGAAGAACCAGTCCGACAGACGGTTGAGATAGCGGATCGCCTCGGGGTTCACCGTCTCTGCGGCGGCAAGCTCCACGGCGCGCCGTTCGGCCCGGCGCGAGACCGTGCGGGCGAGGTGGAGATGGGCCGACAGCGCCGAGCCGCCGGGCAGGACGAAGCTCCGCAGCGGCTTCAAACCCGCGTTCATCGCGTCGATCTCGGATTCGAGCCGCACCACCTGTGCGGCCAGCACGCGCAGCACCGGATAGCCGGCCTCGGCATCGCGTTCCATCGCCGGCCGGCCGAGATCGGCGCCGAGGTCGAAGAGGTCGTTCTGGATGCGGGCGAGGGCTGCATCCATCTCGCCCGTCGCGTGAAGCCGGGCAAGGCCGATCACCGAATTGGTCTCGTCCACCGTCCCGTAGGCTTCGACGCGGGGGCAATATTTCGCGACCCGCGTACCATCGACGAGCGCGGTCTCTCCCTTGTCGCCGGTGCGCGTATAGATGCGGTTGAGCACGACCATCAGAGCCCGCCCCGCCCGCGCAGCGCCACGAAGAGAAGGATCAGCGCCACCGCCACCGCCTGGCCGATGACCCGGTAGCGCATGATCCGGTTGGCGTGTTTGCGGTTGAAATCGCCGCCCCTGGCGAAGCCGCCGATACCGATCATCAGGATGACCAGCACCGCGAAGCAGGCCAGCGCCGCAAGCAGGAAAAGCGGGTCGCGCGTCATCGTGGGGACTCCTTCGATGACCCCGTTCTAGCGCCCCGCGCGGCCCGGCGCCAGCGCCCTGCGCCTACCCCCTGGCGATCAGCCAGTCGAGCGCGCGGGTCGGCAGCACCCTGCGGGCGAGGTTCATGAGATGCGTGGGCGTCGTGACGAAATGACGCGGCGCCGGGTTCGGGCTTTCCAGCGCACACAGAAGCTTGGCCGTCACCGCACGGGGCGGCAGTTCGAACCGGTCCGGCCCGCGCGGCTCGTAGAGCCGCCTGAGCAGGCTCGCGCGATACTGTTCGGCGCGCGGCGAGCGCTGCCAGTCGATCCAGCGCTCGAAATGCGGGATCGAGTTCATCCTGATCCTCGACGTGATCGGACCCGGCTCGATCAGGATCACCTTGATCGGCGTGTCGGCCATCTCGAGGCGCAGAACATCGGTCAGCCCCTCCATCGCGTATTTCGTCGCGACATAGGCGCCGCGCCAGCGCAAGGGCACGAGGCCGAGCACCGAGGAGCAGTTGACGATCCTTCCGTGGCCCTGCGCCCGCATCACCGGAATCACCCGGCGGGTCAGGTCGTGCTGGCCGAAGAGGTTCACCTCGAAGATTTCCCTCAGCGCGCCGGTGGGCAGGTCCTCCACCGCGCCGGGGCAGGCATGGGCGCCGTTGTTGAAGAGCGCGTCAAGCGTGCCGCCGGTGCGCGACACCGCCTCGTCCACCGCGGCGGCGATCGTCGCCCCGTCGGCGTAGTCGAGCCGGAAGCTCTCCAGCCCCTCGGCCATCAGCCTCTCGCAATCCGCCTCCTTCCGGCAGGTGGCGAACACCCGCCACCCCGCGCGCAGGAGCCCGTGCGCGGCATCATGGCCGATCCCCGAGGAACAGCCCGTGATGAGGATCGACCTGCCCGTCATCGGATGCCCGGCAATCCCGTCCGGATCGCGCTATTCGGCCTCGTTCATCGGCTCGGCGTTGAGAAGCCCGAAGTTCTCGGCGCCGATCCGGTCGTGCAGCGCGATCTGGGTCTCGAGGAAGTCGACATGGCCCTCCTCGTCGGCCAGAAGCTCCTCGAACAGTTGCTGGGAAACGTAGTCGCCCACCTGGTTGCAGTATTTGCGCGCCTCGGAATAGACCTTCACCGCCTCAAGCTCTCCCGCCAGGTCGCAGGTCATCGACTCGCGGACGGTCTCGCCGATGCGCAGCGGGTCGAGCGTCTGGAGGTTGGGATGTCCTTCGAGGAAGATGATCCGGGTGATCAGCTTGTCGGCGTGGCGCATCTCCTCGATGCTCTCCTCGCGGGATTTCCGCGCCATCCTGCCATAGCCCCAGTCGTCCTGAAGCCGGTAGTGCAGCCAGTACTGGCTGACCGCCGTCAGCTCCATCCTCAGGGCCCGGTTCAGGTAGTCGATGACCTTGGCATCGCCCTTCATGTCTCTCCCTTTCCGAATTTCGCGCCGAGGACCCGAGCCTGCACCCTCAGCCCGCGAAGTTCAACCGGAACCGCGGTGTTCGGGTTTGCGCGCATCGACTGGATGAAAAGCCGGATGCAGCCGCCGCAATCGGCCGACTTGCCGAGCGCGCGGTAGACCCGGCCGGGGGTGATGACGACGGCGGGGTCGGAGGCGCGCATCCAGTCGATCGCGGCATGGATGTCGCGGTCGCTGATGCGCTGACAGTGGCAGATGATCATTGCTGGGCGCCTGTTCGCTGCTCGGCCCGATCTACGCGCCGGGGGCTCCGCTGTCAATCCTGACGGTTTTAGTCGCCATGCGGCACGGCGCCGCTCCTCCGATCCCCGGCCCGGCCGGTCGCCGCGTCGGTCCACCGGGCCGCCGCGCTCTCGGCCCGCTCTCCGGCCGTCTCCCCGGCCGGCGCCACGTACCGCGCGGCGACATAGCCCGAAACCCCGGTCTTCTGCGCCCGGACCCAGAGCCATTCGCCGGTGGTGTCGCCGGAAAGCAATACCGTCTCGCCGCGCGACAGCGCGCCAAGCTCGGGATAGATCTGCGAGGGACCGGAGCGCAGCGGCAGCCGGGTCACTTCCACGGTGAAACGCCGTCCCGCATCTTGCGGCCGCGGGGCGAGGCGTGCCGGATCAGCCGCCCTGGTCTCGGCCGAAGGCAGGGGCGCGGGCGACTGGGGAAGATCGGCGCGCGGAAGGGCAGGCATGGCGGGCTCGGTGCGCGCGACCTTCGGCCCGCCGATCCGGCTCGTCAGGGTCTGCAGCGCCACCTTCGCGGCCGGGGCTGCCGCCAGGGGTTCCGCGACCCGGTGGGAACCGGCCTTGAAGAGCAGGAGGACACAACAGAGAAAGATCGCGAGCCTGAGCATCCGTTCCCGCCGCCAGCACCATTCACATCGCCCGAAGGCGGCGCCTGTCTAGCCCGCCGCGGCCGCTCCGAACAGGGGGAAAAGCCGCCCCCGCTTCCCGCCGTCCATCGTCCCGGCCCTCCTTCCGCGCCCCTTCCCGCCCAGGGCTCCCGCGCCGCCCGCTCTCGCGCTCAGGTCCCGGATTTCCGTCTGGACCGCGGGGCGCGCGCGAATTACACCACATCCATGACCGAAGAGCCGAACGACCACCAGATCGTCCCCCCGATCCTTCCGGCCACCGTCTCCGAGCCGCTCAGCCGCGCGATCGGCGAACGCTACCTGACCTATGCGCTCTCGACGATCATGCACCGGGCGCTGCCGGACGCGCGCGACGGGCTGAAGCCGGTGCACCGGCGTATCCTCTACGCCATGCGCGAGCTGAAACTGAGTCCGACGGGCGGCTTCCGCAAGTCGGCGAAGATCTCGGGCGACGTGATGGGCAATTACCATCCGCATGGCGACGCCGCGATCTACGACGCGATGGCCCGGCTCGCCCAGGACTTCAACATGCGCTACCCGCTGGTCGACGGGCAGGGCAACTTCGGCAACATCGACGGCGATAACCCGGCGGCCAGCCGCTACACCGAGGCGCGGCTGACGGCCGCGTCCGAGGCGCTGATGGAAGGGCTGGCGGAAAATGCCGTCGATTTCCGCCCGAACTACGACGGCACGCTGGAAGAGCCGGTGGTGCTGCCCGCGGCCTTCCCGAACCTTCTGGCCAACGGCGCCTCCGGCATCGCCGTCGGCATGGCGACCAATATCCCGCCGCACAACCTGCACGAGCTGATCGACGCCTGCCTGCATCTGGCCAAGGCCGAGAACTCGGACGCGGTCCGCGACGACACGCTGATCGAGCTGGTGAAGGGGCCGGACTTTCCCACCGGCGGCGTCATCGTCGAGCCGAAGGAGTCGATCCGCGAGGCCTATCTGACCGGGCGCGGCAGCTTCCGCACCCGTGCCCGCTGGTCGGTGGAGGACCAGGGCCGGGGGACGTGGCAGATCGTCGTCACCGAGATCCCCTTCCAGGTCCAGAAGTCGAAGCTGATCGAGCGGCTGGCCGAGATCATCCAGACCCGGAAGGTGCCACTCCTGGCCGATGTCCGCGACGAGAGCGCCGAGGACATCCGCATCGTGCTGGAGCCGCGCTCCCGCAACGTCGATCCCGAGATGCTGATGGGGATGCTCTTCCGCAACTCCGACCTCGAGACGCGCTTCAGCCTCAACATGAACGTGCTGATCGACGGCCGGGTGCCGAAGGTCTGTTCGCTGAAGGAGGTGTTGCACGCCTTCCTTGCCCACCGGCAGGATGTGCTCGTCCGCCGCTCGCGGCACCGGATGGAGAAGATCGACCACCGGCTCGAGGTGCTGGAGGGCTTCGTCACCGCCTTCCTCAACCTCGACCGGGTGATCGACATCATCCGTTACGACGCCGACCCCAAGGCCGCGCTGATGGCCGAGGACTGGAGCCGCCGCCAGTCGCGGGCCGCCTCCGAGAAGGACTATGTCTCGCCGCTCAGCCTGCCGCATACCGACGACGGGCTCAGCGAGGTGCAGGTCGAGGCGATCCTCAACATGCGGCTGCGGTCCTTGCGCCGGCTCGAGGAGATGGAGCTGCTGCGCGAGCAGGACGAGCTGATGCGCGAGCGCGCCGAGCTGGACGACCTGCTGGGCTCCGCCACGCTCCAGTGGAAGCGGATCGCGGGCGAGTTGAAAGAGGTGCAGAAGGCCTTCGGCAAGGACGCCCCCGGCGGCGCCCGGCGGACCACTTTCGCCGATGCGGCCGAGGTCGAGGAGGTGCCGATGGAGGCGATGATCGAGCGCGAGCCGATCACCGTCATCTGTTCGAAGATGGGCTGGATCCGGGCAATGAAGGGCCACCAGCCGAAGGACGCCGAGGTCAAGTTCCGCGACGGTGACGAGGCCCGCTTCGTGCTGCATGCCGAGACCACCGACCGCATCCTGCTGGCTGGCGGCAACGGGCGCTTCTACACGCTTCTCGGCGCCAACCTGCCCGGCGGGCGGGGGATGGGAGAGCCGGTGCGGCTGATGGTCGACCTGCCGAACGAGGCCGAGATCGTCGATCTGATCGTCCACCGGCCGGGCGAGAAGTTCATCCTGGCCTCGACGCTGGGCGAAGGCTTCGTGGTGCCCGCCGACGAGGTCGTGGCGCAGACCCGCGCGGGCAAGCAGGTGATGAACCTCGCCGACGGCGCGCGGATGACGATCTGCAAGCTGGTGGCGGGCGACCACGTCGCGGTGGTGTCGAAGAACCGCAAGCTTCTGGCCTTCCCGCTCGACGAGCTGCCCGAGATGACCCGCGGCAAGGGGGTGCGGCTCCAGAAATACAACCTCGCCCGCGGACGGCAGGGGGTGCTGGAGCTTGACGGCGGGCTGTCGGACCTGACGACCTTCGAGAAGGCGAGGGGCCTGTCGTGGTCGATGCCGAACGGCAACACCCGGACCGAGGGCATGGAAGACTGGATCGCGCGCCGCGCCGGCGTCGGCAAGGCGCCCCCGCACGGCTTCCCGCGCGACAACCGCTTCGGCTGAGGAGCCGGCGCAGGAGTGGCGTCTTCGGGGGGGTGCCGCCTCGGGGGGCATCGGCCCCCGCTCGGCGGCGGGCCTCCGGCGGGGGTATTTCGGCAACGAAGAAACCGGGCCGGAGCGGTTTCAGCCCGCCCACATGCGCAGGAGATTCGAGCGCGTCTTCGTCAGCGTGTCGAGAAGCGCCGACTTGCCCTCGCGGGCATGGACCTCGGCGACGGCGCGGTCGAGGTCGAAAAGGATTTCCCGCTGGCCCGCATCGCGAATCCAGCTCTGCACCCAGCCGACGAGGCAGAGCCGGGTGCCGCCGCTCACCGGCTCCACCCGGTGCAGCGTCGTCGAGGGGTAGAGGATGAGGCTGCCGGCATCGAGCCTGAAGGCACGTTCCTCGATCGCATCGGCCACCACCAGCGCGCCGCCGTCGTAGCTCCGGGGCTGGCTGAGGAAGAGCGTGAACGACAGGTCGGTGCGCAGGCCGCCCATCAGCGCGTCGTCGACATGGGTGCCATAGCTCTGCCCGCCCTGGTAGCGCGAAAGGATCAGCGGCGTCATCGCCTTCGGCCGCGCGGCGGCGACGAAGACGGGATGGGCCATCAGCGCGTCGGTGACCCTGGCGCGGATCGCCTCGAGATCCGCCGAGGCCACCGCCTGGTCGTTCGCCTTGATCTCGCGCGCGATCCTGCCCGCCGTCGCCCTGCCGTCGGCGAAGACGAGGCCTTCGGCCGCCGTGCAGAGCGCCGTCGCTTCCGCCGGTGTCAGGATGGCGTCGATGGCAAGGAACATCGCGCCTACTTCAGCCGGTAGGCGGCAAGCTCGGCCGTCGCCGCCGCGGCGAAAAGGGCGGAGGCATCGCCGGGCGGCGCGGCCTCGGGGGCGACATCGGGCAGCGCCGGGCGGGCGGCGTCGAGGGCGGCGAGGGTCTTTTCGCCGAACGCCTTCTCGGCGGCGTCGTCCTCGGCGGCCATCTGTCCGGCGAGCCTGCGCGCGACCTCGGCCAGACCCCAGGCCTCCTGGTATTCCCCGGGCTCGGCGATCTGGCCGTCCTTCACGCCCTCGGCGTGGTCCTCGGCGGCCTTGCGCAGGATCGCGACGATGGCCTGCGCCTCCGCCTGCTCGGACGCGCCGGCCTTGCCGCGCGCCGCGTCGATCTTCGCCATCACCGCGGCGAAGGCGGCCTCCACCTCCGCCACCGGCCTGCCGGCCTGCGCGGCATCGGCGAGCGCGGTCAGTTCGGCCGGGAATCCCTCGGCGCCGGCATCGGCGAGATGGAAGGACAATTCGTCGTAGCTGTCGTCCTCGGGGCGCTTCAGGTGCGGCGCCGCCGCCTCGGCCCTGCCCGCCCCGAAAAGCGCCACGCCCGCCCTGAGGCTGCCCTCCAGCACGCCCAGGTCATAGAGAAGGTCGACGGTCTCGTCGCCCCCCAGCGCCGCCCCGGCCTCGCCCGCCTCGCCGCCCTCGGTCGCCGCCTGCGCGAGCCAGAGCGTCTCGGGCCCGCCCGGGATGGTCCCGAAGCCGGCGGCCATCGCCGGGCCGCCGACGGCGAGGCCGACCGCCGCCCCGGCGAGACCGAGGGTGGTCCAGCCCCGGGGTGTCACGCGGCGGGGCTTGCTGGCGGAATCGGTCATCCCGGCCTCCGGTCCTGTTCGCAGCGAAGCGGTAAGGCCGCGGCGCCCGGGCGTCAACAGATTCCGACCGATTTGGTCGGGCAGGCCGCTTTCCGCCCCTCCGGCCCGCCGCCCCTCAGGCGTAGAGCTGCGGCACGCCGAGCCTTGCGTGGATCTGGTTGACCCGGGCGGCGTCGAGGCCGAGCGCCGAGGCGAACTGGTGGAGGTATTGCGCCTCGTTGCGGTTGTCGAGGTCGATCGCCATCACCGACATGGTGTAGACCTGCGGCTCGAGCCCGCGCGGGACCTGGCGGGCGAGGCCGGCGACGTCGACCGGGGCCTGCATCTCGGCCTCGACGAAGCGCCGCTCCTCGGCCGAGACGTCGCCTAGATTGCCGAGAAGCTTGCGCTGTTCGGCGGCGTCGATCCGTCCGTCGGACTTCGCCGCCTGGATCATCGCGCGCAGCATGAGCCCGGCCGCCGCGTTCTGGTCGGGCGAGGGGGTGAGGTCGGGCTCGCCGCGATTGCCGAGCGACTGGTTGAGGATCTCGCCGAAGCTGCCGCCCCTCGTGCTGCCCGCTGCGCCGCCCGACGACCCGCCCGACGCACCGCCGGCAAGCCCGCCGAGGAGACCGCCGAGAAGATCGCCGAGCCCGCCGCCGCCCTGTGCGCCGGCGATCTGGCCGAGAAGATGGTCGAGGCCGCCGCCAGTGGGGGTTCCGGCTGAGGTTCCGCCGGGGGCTCGGGTGGGGGCTTGTGCCGCCCCGTCCGGGCCGCTGCGGTAACTGCCCAGTTCCTCGAGGAAGTCGCCGATGCCGCCGCCCGCTCCGCCGGGACCCGTGCCGCCCGCCGTGCCGCCCGCCGTGCCGCCCGCCATGCCACCTTTTGTGCCCCCGGCGGTGCCGCCCGTCCTCCGCCCTCCGAGGGCCTCGCCCATCATGTCCCCGAGCCCGCCGCCGGGCGAATGCGGGCCGCCGAAGGCTCCGCCGCTGCCCGCCGTCCCGCCGGTGCTCCCAGCGCCCGCCTTCTGGATCATGCTGCCGACGCCCTTTGCCACGGCGATGCCGATGGCGACCTTGGCGAGCGTTCCCATGAGACTCATGTCATTCCCCTTCCATCAAGCTCGGGGGCACAGCCTAGGCCAATCCCGTCCGGCCCGTCAGGGGGGAATTTCCGCATCTCCCGCTCACACACCGGCGACCTCCAGCCAGACGCCGCCCTCGGGGCGCAGCGTCAGGATCAGCACCGGCTTCGGGTCGCGCCCCGCCACGGGCGAGAAGCGGAAGCGGGCGAGAAGCGTGGCGAGAACGATCACCGCCTCCTGCAGCGCGAAGGAGGCGCCGATGCAGATCCGCGGGCCGCCGCCGAACGGCAGGTAGGCGAAGCGGTCGATCGCCTTCGGATCTGCGAAGCGGTCCGGGTCGAAGCGGTGCGGGTCGGGCCAGAGCAGGTGGTGGCGGTGCAGCGCATAGACCGGCAGCATCACCGTGTCGCCGGGCCTGACCTCGCGGCCGCAGAGCGTGTCGGGCGCGCGCGCGGTGCGCGACAGGAAGGCCGCGGGCGGGTAGAGCCTGAGCGCCTCGTCGATGACCTGCCGGGTGTAGGCAAGCGCGGGCAGGTCCGCAGCGGTGGCGGCGCGCGCGCCCAGCACGCCTTGCGCCTCGGCCCGCGCGCGGTCCTGCACGCCCTGGTCGAAGGCGCAGAGATAGAGCGCCCAGGCAAGCGTCAGCGCCGTCGTCTCGTGGCCCGCGACGATGAAGGTGAGGAGGTTGTCGCGCAGTTCCGCCGTGGTCATCCGTCGCCTGGTCTCGGGGTCCTCGCCGTCGAGGAGGAGGTCGAGGAGGTCGGGCACGCCGGCATGGCCCCTTGCCCGCCGTTCGGCGATCGCCTGGTCGGCCATGCGCTTCATCGACCGCATCGCCGGGCCCGAGACCAGCCGGCCCGGCCGCGGCACCCAGGCCGGCGCCCCGGCGATGTCGAGAAGCGAGAGGCGCGCGGTCGAGGCGATGTAGGCATTGATCGCGCCATGCACCGCCGCCCGGTCGAACGCCTCCCCGCCCGAGAAGGTCACGTCCGAGATCACCTCGAAGGTCGTCGCCACCATCTCGTCGAGGAGGTTCGCCACCTGCCCATGCTTCGCCGCCATCCTCCCGGCCGCGCGTTCCGCCGCGGCGGTCATCACCGGGGCCAGCGCCTGCACGGTCCTGACCGAGAAGGCCGGCGCCGCCGCGCGGCGCTGCCAGTGCCAGTGCGCCCCCTCGGCGATGAAGAGGCTCTCGCCGATCGCCGGGCGCAGGATCATCTTGGTCACGTCGGATTTCGGATAGTCCTCCAGCCGGTCCTTGAGGATGCGGCGGATCGCGTCCGGGTCCATCACCATGTGCCAGCGCTTGACCGTGCGGCCCGACACCATCGGCTGCCGCGTGGCGATCTCGGGGATCAGTTCCAGAAGGTTGCGCCGGCCGGTCCTGAAGCTGTCCCATACCCCCATCGGCCGCGTCGCCAGCGGCACCTGCACCGGATCGGGGGAGGGGGCGTGCCGTGCCATGCGCACTCCTTCTGCTGATGAATATAGGCGGCAGGCCCCGCCCGCGCCACGGTCACGGGATTGTCGGCGGCGCCGGGCTCGGCTATGGCTCGGGCCAGGAAACCCGGGGGGAACCCATGCGCCTCGTCCGCCTGATCACCGTGCTTGCCGCCGCCCTCCTTTCGGCCTGCGCCGCCGACGACCTGAACCGGCCGCCGAAGGATTTCGGCGACTTCGCGCTCGGCTACAACATCGTCGTGGCCAAGAACGCCAAGCCGGTCGGCCCCTCGCGCAGCGCGACCGCCGGGGAATGGGAGACGGCGCTGAAGAACGCGGTGGAAGAGCGGTTCTCGCGCTATCAGGGGGGCAAGCTCTATCACATCGGCGTCGGCGTCGACGCCTATGCGCTCGCCGTGCCCGGCGTGCCGGTGGTGCTCAGCCCGAAGTCGGTGCTGGCGATCACCGTCAACGTCTGGGACGACACCGCCGGGCGCAGGGTGAACGCCGAGCCGAAGCAGTTCACCGTCTTCGAGGGGCTTTCGGGCGACACCGTGGTCGGCTCGGGCCTGACCAAGACCAGGGACGAGCAGATGGCGACGCTTTCGGCCAATGCCGCGCGCCAGATCAACGACTGGCTGGTCGAGAACAAGGCCTGGTTCACGCCCGAGGCGGTGGCCGCGCGGGCGACGCTGCCGCCCGAAAGCGCGGCCGACGTGGCGGCGGCGGGGGCCGGCACCGCGAAGCCCGCGCCCAAGCCTGCGCCCAAGCCCGTGCCCGCCAACTGACGCTTGATTTTTCGCCATCCAGCCGATAGGCAGCGCGCGATGTTGACTTGGGGCCCTTTGGGCCCCCCAGAGCATGAGGCGCCCGCGACATGGCAAAGGCAAAGTTTGAACGGACGAAACCGCATGTGAACGTAGGCACGATCGGCCACGTTGACCACGGCAAGACAACGCTGACGGCGGCGATCACGAAGTATTTCGGCGAGTTCAAGGCGTATGACCAGATCGACGCGGCGCCGGAGGAGCGTGCGCGGGGGATCACGATCTCGACGGCGCATGTGGAATACGAGACGCCGGCGCGGCACTACGCGCATGTCGACTGCCCGGGCCACGCGGACTATGTGAAGAACATGATCACGGGTGCGGCGCAGATGGACGGTGCGATCCTTGTCTGCGCGGCCTCGGACGGTCCGATGCCGCAGACGCGCGAGCACATCCTGCTGGCGCGCCAGGTGGGGGTTCCGGCGCTGGTGGTCTACATGAACAAGATCGACCTTGTCGACGACGAGGAGCTGATCGAGCTTGTGGAGATGGAGCTTCGCGAGCTTCT
>JAUQYB010000033.1 GCA_030837825.1 Albidovulum sp. | reverse complement strand
TTCAACAACCGCCGCCTGCTGGAGCCCATCGGAAACATCCCGCCCGCCGAAGCCGAGGCGAACTTCTACGCCGCTCTGGACGTTGAACCCATGGCCGCGTAACTAACCGAGATCAGCCTCCGGCAAACCCGGTGCGGTTCACTCGGGTGCCATCACGTCAACGTCGGCAAGGGTGCGGATCGTGTAGACGCCCCTCAAATCCCCGCCGATCGTGGCAGGAAGTCGTCGCGGCAGAGCGCCGGTGGCCAGCACCAGTTGCTCATAGGGGAGGGTCTTGCTGCCGACGCGCAAGGTTCTTGCCGCCCGATTGATTGCCGTGACGTCCGTGCCGAGCTCTAGCGTCACGCCCTGGGCTTCCCAGAAGGACGGGGCACGAAGGTAAAGGCGCTCCAGCTCCATCTTGCCCAGGAGATAGCCCTTCGAAAGCGGCGGCCTTTGATAGGGCGGCACAGGCTCTGCACCGATCATCGTCAAAGTGCCCGCATGGCCCAGACTGCGCAGCCTTGCGGCAAGGGATGCCCCGGCCTGCCCGGCACCGACGATGACGATCCCCGTCATGGCGTAACTCCCTGGTCATGGTGTGCTTCTGACCCGCCTGCGCATCCGCCGCGCGTCCGGGGCCGGGTGACAATCCGTCGGCGGCTAAGGCGCAGGGTGGGGCCCTCAGATCTGCTGGTCGGGCAGTTGCACAATCAACCCGTCAAGCGTTTCGTCGATCCTGATCTGGCAGGTCAGCCGCGACCGCGCCGGATCGGGCTCGTGGGCGAAATCCAGCATGTCGGCCTCCATCGTGCCCCGTGCCGGCAACCGCCCGATCCATGCCGGATCGACATAGACATGGCAGGTGGCGCAGGCGCACGCCCCGCCGCAATCGGCCTCGACCCCGGGAATGCCGTTGTCGCGGGCGGCTTCCATCACCGTCTGGCCTTGCGGGACATCGACGACATGGGCGCGGCCGCCGTGCTCGACATAGGTGATCCTGACCATCTCTCGCTTGCCTCTTTCGTGAAGATTGACCGGATGCGGCCGGGCCAGAGGCTGCCGCCGATCCCGTGCCATGCGGCGCGGCCGCCGCTCAGGCGAGTTTCCTCGCCATGTATTGCAGGAAGTCCCAGATCGTGCCCTCGAAGTCGTCCGGCGCCAGCGGCCCACTGCGGAAATAGCGTGTGTTCTGCGCCTGTTGCAGCGTCTCGAGCTTCGCCTGATCCTCGGCATTGAACGCCTTGCACAGGTCGACGTAGCGGATCACTTCCTCATCCTGCGGATCGGTCTTGAACCCGGCCACGCCCCAGCGGATCGCCACCCTGTCGACCCCGGCGGGGCGCAGGCAGAGATAGAGCGTGTAATTCGCCGCCACGGCGACCACGAAGCTGGGGAAGATGTTGAACAGCACCGTGTTGCGCTGCTCGTCCTCGGTCATGTCCGCGTGAAAGGGGCCGCGCGGCGGGAAGCTGGGGTCGTAGTAGGAGCGGTAGGCGGTCCAACGCTCCTCTCCCGGCACCTTCCTGCAAAGCTCCGTCGGCGTCATCGGCTGCAAGGTCTTCGGATGGGTAGCGAAGAGGTGGTAACCCTCCATGAAATTCTCGGTGAGGTTCTTCCAGTTGGTGTTCCAGACCGCCTCGTCGGTGAAGAGGAGGTTCCGGCCCTCGTTGTGGTAGTTGCGCAGGATGCGGTCCAACGTCGCCAGTTGCGGTGCCAGTGGCTGTGCGTTTCCGTCAAGATTGACGAAGATGAAATTGTTCCAGACCGTCGAGGCGAGCTGCGGCAGATTGCACTTCTTCCGCTCGAACCCCTCGACCTTGCTCATCAGCGGCGCGGTCTTCAACGCACCGTCGAGGCCGTAGGTCCAGGCATGGTAGCCGCAGACGAAGCTGCGCCTGTTGCCCTTGCCCTCGGCAACAAGATTGCCGCGGTGACGGCAGACATTGGAGAGGACATGCACCTCTCCATCCGCCGCGCGGGATACGATCAGTTGCTCGCCGACGAGTTCGGTCGTGAAGTAGTCGCCGACGTTCGGGATCTCGCCGGTATGGCCGATGCAGATCCATTCCTCGCGGAAGATCTGCTCCTTCTCGAGCTCATGGAAATTGGCGCAGGTGTAGAAGGCGGGAAGCATGCTGCGTGCCCCGGACGGCAGCGTGACCGCGATCTCGCCAAGTTCCAGTCGGATGGCCTCGACGGCCGGCGCTGTCGCTGTGTGCATGTCTGTCCCTCCGGATGCCGAAACTGTGATCACAGATTCGGTAGCACAAGCCGTCATCTCGTTCCAGCGAAATTTGCGCAGCGTCGTTCCAGGAGAGGCGGGGAAACTCGCCTATCAGGTTCGGCCGGTGGGGCGGCCGATCGGAAAACGACCCGCACTTTCGTGCCTGCGGTATCTGAGATCGCAGATCGGCTCTCTGCACTTGTCAAATCTCTCCACTGATGTTATCTGTGATCACAGTTGCGATTCAGCGGAGCGTGGCGGACATGGCCTATTCGGGACTCTCGGTCGCTGCGCATGCCGCTCTGGGTAACAGGCACTGGCCGCCCGCCTTTACCACGCCGGATCTGCGAAGCTCTTATGATATCGTGATTATTGGCGGGGGCGGGCACGGTCTCGCCACGGTCCATTACCTTGCCGCCAGACACGGCATCACGAATGTCGCGGTCTTGGAGGCCGGGTGGCTGGGTGGTGGAAATACCGCGCGCAACACCACGATCGTGCGCTCGGACTACCTGCTGAACTCGAGCTTCGGGCTGAAGAACCTTGCCCTTGCCCTCTGGGCGGACCTCGGCCGGGAGCTGAACTTCAACCTGATGTACGAGGCCCGGGGCTATGTCGACCTCGCCCATTCCGATGGCGAGCTTGAGCATTTCACGTTGCGGGCCAACGCCATGCGCCTGCGCGGAGCCAGGGCCGACATTCTGACCGGCGAGGCACTGCAGTCGCGGGTGCCTGAACTGGACCTCCGCAGCCCCAAGCGATTTCCGATTGCGGGGGCGCTGGTGCAGGCGGCGGGCGGCGTCGTGCGGCACGATGCCGTGGCCTGGGGCCTTGCCCGCAAGGCCACGGCGGCGGGTGTCCACATCTTCCAGAACTGCCCGGCGGTCGGCTTTGATATCAAGTCGAACAGGATTTCAGCAGTTCATACGCCACGGGGCCGGATTGCATGCGGACAGGCGCTGATCTCGGTGGCGGGGGCCAGCGGGGCCGTGGCGGGGCTGGCCGGCCTCGACCTGCCGATCCATCCGGTCAACGTACAGGCCATGGTGACCGAGCCGGTGAAGCCCGCGCTGGACGCGGTGGTCAACTACAACGCGGGCCTCAGCTACGTCAGCCAGACCGGCAAGGGCGAGTTCGTGCTGGGCGGGGCGACGGACGGCTACCTGTCCCATGCCCGGCGCGGCAGTTTCGAGCGACTCGAGGATGTGCTGGCCCGCGCGGTGCAGATCTTCCCCTTCCTGTCGCGGCTGCGGCTGATGCGGCACTGGTCGGGCACGGCCGACATCACGCTGGACGGCAATGCGATCGTCGGCCGCACGCCCGTCGACGGCCTGATGATCAACGCCGGCTGGGGCTATGCGGGGTTCAAGGCGACGCCGGCGGTCGGCCGGTGCATGGCCGATCTCCTGGCTACAGGCACCTTGCCCGACCTCATCGCCCCTTTCGCGCTGGAACGCTTCACGACCGGGGCCGAGCAGGACGATGCCGGGATCGGCCCCTATCCCTGGCTGCATTGAGGGAACGCGAGATGCTTCTTCTTCCCTGTCCGTATTGCGGCCCGCGCGATGAAGGCGAATTCCACTATGGCGGCCCGCTGCGCGCCCTGCCGCCGATGGATGGCACCGCCGATGCAGCGGCCTGGCAGGCTGTGCTGGGCGCGGGTGCACCCTCTGGCCATCCGGGCGGCCCGTTGCGCGAAATCTGGTATCACGCCAGCGGCTGCGAGCGCTGGATCACCCTGAGCCGCGGCCTCGTCTCGCACGACATTCCAGATGCGGCCCGCGCAGCCGAAAGGGGCGGGCAGCCATGAGCCGTCTGCCCTCCGGCGGCCGGATCGACCGCGGCACGGTCCTCTCCTTCACCTTCGATGGCGAGGAGATGCACGGCCATCCCGGCGACACGCTGGCCTCGGCCCTGCTGGCGCAGGACCGCCATTTCGTTGCCCGGTCGATCAAATATCATCGGCCGCGCGGCATCCTCTCGGCGGGGATCGAGGAACCCTCGGCCCTGGTCACCGTGGCCGACGCCACCGGATCGACGCCGAACCTGAAGGCCACCGAGGTTGCGCTTCGCGACGGGCTTCGCGTCTTCAGCCAGAACGCCTGGCCCCGCCTGGAAAGGGATGCGGGCGCGCTGATCGGGCTGGGTGGCAGGGCGCTGGGCGCGGGCTTCTACTACAAGACCTTCCTCTGGCCGGCAGGCGCCTGGTCGGGAACCTGGTCCCGCCTGATCCGCCGCATGGCCGGGCACGGCAAGGCCGATCCGCCCCCGGACCCGGCGCTGTACGACAAGCGCCGTAAAAGCTGCGACATACTGGTTATCGGCGCCGGTCCCGCGGGACTTTCGGCGGCCCTCGCCGCGGCGCAGTCCGGCGCGACGGTAGTGCTGGTCGAGCAGGATCAGGCGCTGGGCGGCAGCCTTCTCTACAGCCGCGAAACTGCACAGGGCCTGTCCGCGGTCGACTGGGCGCAGGATGCCGCAGCCGCGCTGGGGGAGTTGTCGAACGTCACCGTCATGCCCCGCACGCTGGCCTTCGGGCACTACGACCATGGGTTAGTCCAGGCGGTCGAGACCCGGCCGCCCGGCAGCGCCGCCCGGGCGATCCTCTGGAAGATCCGCGCCCGCCGCATCCTTCTGGCCACTGGCGCGATCGAGCGGCCGGTGGTCTTTCCGGGCAACGACCGGCCTGGGGTCATGCTGGCGGGTGCGGTCCGCCAATACATCCGCCGGTTCGCCGTCGCGCCCGGCCGCCACGCCATCGTCGCCGTGGCCGATCCGGAGGAACGCGCCGACACCGTCGCCGCCCTGTCCGAGGCCGGGATCAGCGTCGCGGCCGTGCTGGGGCCCGATGCGCGGATCCTCGGCACCTCCGGGCGGCGGCACCTTGCCGGTCTGCGCTGGCGCGACGCCGACGGCAAACGGTTCAGGGTGGCCTGCGATCTTCTGTGCGTCTCGGCGGGCTGGGCCCCTACGGCCCATCTCCTTGCCCAGAAGGGCGGGGCGCTGGCATTCGATCCGAAGACGCAAAGCCTGATGCCGGACGACAAAGGCGTCACGATGCGCCCGGTTGGCGGCGCGCGCGGGGTTCTGGACCCGGCGGATTGCATTGCCGATGGCAAGGCCGCAGCGCATGAGGCCATGGCCGAGCTTCAGATGCACAAGCCTCTGCATCCCGCCCGCCCCGCCGCGACGCCTGCGCCGGAAGGCCGCTTCACCTCCGGCCCGGGAAAGGCATTCGTCGACCTGCAGAACGATGTCACCCGCGAAGACATCGCGCTGGCGCAGCACGAGGGTTACGGCAATGTCGAACTGACCAAGCGTTACACCACGCTTGGCATGGGCACCGATCAGGGCAAGACCAGCTGGACCAACGGCATCCTCGAGATCGCCGCGCTGACCCGGCGTCCGCCGGCCGAGATCGGCCACGCCACCTGTCGACCGCCCTTTTCGCCGGTTTCCATCGGCGCCCTTGTCGGCACGGAAACCGGCGAGCAGATGCTGCCGACGCGGCGCACCCCGTTCCACCGCGGCTTCGAGCGGCTGGGATGCGTCTTCCAGACCTCGAGCTCCTGGCTCTATCCCCGCTACTTCCCGAAGCCGGGCGAGACCATGGCGGACGCCATCGAACGGGAATGCCGGGCGGTGCGCGGGGCGCTCGGGTGTGTCGACATGTCGACGCTGGGCAAGTTCGACGTGCAGGGTAGCGATGCGATGGAGTTCCTGTCGCGGCTCTACTGCAACAACTTCGCGACCCTGCAACCAGGCCGGTTGCGATATGCGCTGATGCTGCGGGAAGACGGCTATGTCTTCGACGACGGCACCATCGCCCGTCTGGGCGAGACCCATTTCCTGGTCACCGCGACGACGGCGCGGTCCACCGCGGTCTCGCGGCACATGCTGAAATCCGCGCAACTGGACTGGCCGGCCCTGAATGTCACGCTGACCCCGGTCAGCGATCACTGGGCCTCGCTGGCCATCGCAGGGCCGAAGGCGCGCAGCCTGCTTCAGGCGCTGGCGCCGGATTTCGACGTTACCCGCGAGGGCTTTCCCTTCGCCTCGGTGCGGACCGGCACGCTTGGCGGCAACCTGCCGGTGCGGGTCTTCTCTGTCAGCTTCTCGGGCGAGTCGAGTTTCGAGATCAACACCCCCGCCGGATTTGCCGAAACCTTGCTCGACCGGGTCATGGAGCGCGGGGCCGAATGGGGCATCGTTCCCTACGGGCTCGAGGCTCTGGACGTGCTGAGGATCGAGAAGGGCCATCTCTCGGTCGGCACGGAGATCGACGGAAGACGGACGCCCGGCGATCTGGGAATGGGCGGGATGGTCTCGACGAAGAAGGATTTCGTCGGCCGCGCCCTCCTGTCGCGCCCCGCGCTGCAGGCGGAGGGGCGGGAGCTGCTGGTCGGCCTGGTTCCCGAAGACGGGCGGACCGCCATCCCCTTCGGCGCCTGTCTCAGTATCTCCGATCTCGACGCGCAGGGCCGTGCCAGTGCCTGCGGTCATCTGACCGCCTCGGTCCCGCGCTCCACCCTAGGCCATCCGATCGCCCTGGCCTTCCTGGAGAACGGCGCGGCGCGGATGGGCGAGGTCCTCTGGGCGCATTCGCCGGTTGCCGGCATCTCGATGCGGGTGCGCGTCACGCCCGCCTGCGCCCATGACGTGCAAGGAGAGCGCCTTCATGCCTGAGCCGCTACCCGCAACTCCCGCCACCGATGCGGGCGGTCATCTGCCGGGACCGCTCGGCTTGCGGCTGGACGAGGCGTTCCTGCCGCTGACCGCACTGAACGGCGCGGCGGCGGCGCTGGACGCCATCCTTCCCTTCGGCACATGGCGGGAGAGCGGGGGCGTGCTGTATCTGCGCTACGCGCCCGGCACGGTTCTTCTTTCAGGACCGCCCCCCGAAGGCCCCTTCATCGCGGTGGAAATCGGCCATGGGCTGACCCGTTTCCGGCTGCGCGGGGTGGAGGCGCTGCATTTCCTTGGCCACTGCACCCGCGTCGACCTGCACGCGGCCCCTGTCCGCCGGGATCGGGCGATCCGCACCCGGCTGAACCAGCATGACTGCGCGCTCTGGTGGTCGACGACGCGGGACGTCCACATCCTTGTCGAACGCCCGCTCGCGCAGTCGTTCGTCGATCACCTGCGCCAGCTTTGCCTGCGCCACGACCTTGCCGATCCATCGCAAACGCCGCGTCCGGTCGCCCCGGACGCCGCTGACAGAAGGGGCTGACCATGTTTCTCCGCAATTGCTGGTATGTCGCCGCCTGGGACCACGAGGTGAACCGTGACCTGAAGCAGATCAGGGTACTGGGCGAAAAGATCGTGGTGTTCCGCACCGAAGCCGGCGACCCGGTCGCGCTGATCGACGCCTGCCCCCACCGCAAGCTTCCCCTGTCGAAGGGGCGGCTCAAGCACGACCACATCGAATGCGGCTATCACGGGCTGACCTTCGACTGCATGGGAAGCTGCGTCCGCGTCCCCGGCCAGGACCGCATTCCCGGCAGCGCCAATATCCATTCCTATCCGATGGTCAGCCGCTACGGCCTGGTCTGGATCTGGATGGGCGACCCCGCGCTTGCCGATCCGGCGAAGATCTTCACCGTCGAGCATTACGGCGATCCGGCCTGGGGCATGAACCACGGCGATGCGATCCCCTTCCCCTGCAACTACCTGTACATCACGGACAACCTTCTGGACCCCAGCCATGTCGCCTGGGTGCATCAAAGCTCGTTCGGCAATTCCGCCTGCGAGGAGGAGCCGCTGACGGTGACCGGCACCGAAACCGGGGTCATCGTCTCGCGCTGGATGTATGACGTCGAGGTGGCCCCCTTCTACCAAAGGCTCGTCCCTTTCGCCGGCAATTGCGACCGCGAGCAGCATTACGAGGTCCGCTATCCGTCGCTGGCCTATATCAAGGCGATCTTCACGCCCGCGGGCACCGGAGGGGACCTGACGAAACTGCCGGAAGGCAGGTATTTCCAGATGGACAGCTACAACTTAATGACGCCGGTCGACGAGCACACGACGCGCTACTACTGGTTCCAGCTTCGCAACGTGCATCCCGGGGATGAGGAGATTTCCAGCTACATGAACGCCTCGGTCGAGTTCGCCTTCAACGAGGATCGGGCGGTGCTGACCGAGGTGCAGAAGGGGATGCAGGAGAAGACCACCCGCAACATCGACATCGCCATCGATGCCGGCCCGCTGCTGTTCCGGCGGCGGTTGCAGAAGCTGATCGAGGCCGAGCAGAAGACCGCGGTCGAGGCGTGAGGCTGATGGCCACACCTTCGGCCAAGATCGTGTTGTAGTCACCACTGCCGGCTGTAGACTTGCGCAACGATATCCTGTGGGTGTGTTCCGACGATGACTCTGGCGGACAACGCGAAGGCCAATCTGAGCGAGAAGATCTACCTGGATCTGCGGCTTCGGCTGATCGTGGGCGATCTGGCGCCTGGCACCGCATTGTCGATCCGCACCCTGGCGGAGGAAGCCAATGTCTCCGCCATGCCCGTGCGCGAGGCGCTGAAGCGGCTTGAGAACGAGAAGGCGCTGACCGGTTCCGCCAAGCGCGCCTATCGGGTGCCTGCCGTCACGCCGGACGTCGCCTCGGATCTCTTCTTTCTTCGCGCCACGCTGGAAGGGGCGGCGGCCGAGTTGGCGATGGGCCGGCTGACGAAGGCGGACCTGAAGCAGTTGCGCGATTTTTCCCGGGCGATGGATGCCGCCTGGGAAAACGGCGATGCCCGCACCTTCCTTCTCAACAACTTCCGCTTCCATTCGCTGATCTACTGGAGCTGCGGCAACCAGGACCTGAGCGAGCTTGCCGAAATCCTCTATGCGCGAAGCGGTCCCTGGCTGGGCAAGGCGATACGGGAACTGGCCGACAAGTCGGACTGGGCGAACGAGCACCATGACATCATCGACGCCTTCGATGCGGGCGATAAGGTCCGTGTCCGACGGCTGATCGAATCCGACGTGAACTGGGGCACGGCGCTGTTCCGCAGCATCTGACGGCATTCCGTCCCGCCTGCCGGTCAGGACCGGCCGGCCGCGGCGCCGATCCGGCTGCCCCGGAACAGCCGGTATTTCGAGGGCGTGACGCCGAAGGCGCGCTTGAAATGCCTGTTGAAGGTGGCCGACCCGCGAAACCCGCAGGCAAGCGCGATCTCGACGATCTCCATCGAGCTTTGTTCGAGAAGCTTCATCGCATGGTTCAGCTGCGCCTGCCGGCCGAACTTCTGCGGAGAGGTTTGCAGGTGCCTGGCAAACAGCCGTTCCAGCTGGCGCACCGAGACCTTGGCCGAACTGGCGACCTTCTGCATCGACGGCGGGTCTTCGATCATCGATTCCAGCATGTCGATCGCCACGCCCAGCTCGCGCGAGACGCCGCGGTAGCGGTTGGCCGCGAAGCGCGGTTGCGGCCGGTTGCCGTTGCGCACGGATTCCACCAGAAGCTGGGCCGATACCTCGCTGGCCACATCCTGCCCCAACCGTTCGCGGATCAGCGCGAAGACGAGGTCAAGCGCTGCCGTCTCGCCGGGGCTGGTGATGACATGGCCGTCGCGCACGAAGATCGACTCCTGCACCGAGGCCGAGGAGACGGTTTCGCGCAGGCTTGCCACCCGGGTCCAGTGATCGGTGCAGCCAGTGACCAGGCCGCTTTGCGCAAGCACATGCACCGCCGCCCCGATCACGCAGATCGGCTTTGCGTGGCGCCGGGCACTGCGGGCCAGCCGCAGCACCATCCGGGCCTGCTCGGCCGTCAGGGCCTCTCCGGTGCAGAGAAACAACCCGTCATGCCAGTCGACCAGCCCGTCCGCGGCCCCCGCGCGATCTATGGCGTGATCCACGACCACCTGCACGCCCGAGCGCGACAGCGGCCAGCGCGAGGGGAAACCCACCAGCCTGACCTTCTCTCCGGTATGGCCGGCCTGGCGGCTGGCCAACGACAGGGCTTCGGTGATGGCGCTGAGCGACAGCATCGAGAACCCGTCGGTCAGCAGGACGGCAACCGACAGGCCCGAGGCGGCTTTTGCACCAAAGGGGGCAGGGTCGGCAACGGGCATTCTATCCAGCATCTGGCAGGTGCCTTCCGTAGGGATGGAGGTTCGGCCGGGGCGGGCGAGGGCGGGGCGGGGCCACATGGGCGCGGCCGGCCAAGGTTCAGGCGCCGTTGCGCCCGATCTCTTCCTTGCGCCGGGCGACGTAGGCTTCCAGCTCTTCCTCGACGGCCGGGTCTATGGGCGGCTTTTCATACTCCGCCAGCAGCTTCTTCCAGATCTCGTTGGCGCGTTGCGTTGCGGTCCTGGCCCCGTCATCGCGCCAGTTTTCGTAATTGCGCCAATCGGAAAGGATGGGGCTGTAGAAGGCGTTCCTGTAGCGGGCGAGGGTGTGGCTCGTGCCGAAGAAGTGCCCCGAAGGCCCCACCTCGGCGATCGCGTCGAAACCGATCGCGTCCTCGCTGAGATCGAGCGGCTCGAGGAAGGCCGCCTGCATCTGCAGGAGTTCGGCATCGAGGATCAGCTTCTCGAAAGAGCAGGTCAGGCCCCCCTCCAGCCAGCCGCCCGCATGCATCATCACATTGATATGGCCCTGGATGCACGCGTTGATCGACATGCCGGATTCGTAGGCCGCCTGCAGATCGACGCAGGCAGAGGCCGTGGTGTTCGACGATCTGATCGGCAGGCCATAGCGCCGCGCCAACTGGCCCGAGACGATGGTCGACTGGGCATATTCGGGCGTGCCGAAGGCGGGGGAACCTGTCTTCATGTCGACGTTCGAGGTGAAATGGCCGTAGAAGACCGGCGCCCCGCGGCAGGCGGCCTGTCCCAGCACGATGCCGGCAAGCGCCTCGGCGTTCTGCTGGACCAGAGAGCCGCCGATGGTCGCCGGGCTCATCGCACCCGAGAGGGTGAAGGGCGTGACATGGACCGGCTGGCCGGCGCGGGCGAATTCGATCAGCGCCTCGGCCTGTCCATCGTCCAGAAGCAGGGGCGAGTTGGTGTTGATGCCGCCCAGAATGCCGGGGCGGGCGCAGAGGCCCGCCTCGTCGGTCTGCAGCGCGATCCGGGCCATCTCGATGCAATCGCGGGCGCGTTCGGCCGTGTTCATCCAGCAGGGCTGCCAGCCCTTGTCGCACAGGGTCGTCTGCGCCAGCATCATGTCGAGATGCCGGCTCTCGGGCGGCAGTTCCAAGGGCTCGCAGCCCGCGCCGCCCTCGTGATGGAAGATGTTCAGCGAGGCGGAAAGCTTCACGAAATTCCGCACGTCTTCCAGCGTTCCGGCCCGCCGCCCGCGATCGAGGTCGGAAACGAAGGAGGGGCCGCAGACGGTGGCGAAGGTCAAGGAATTTCCCCCGACCCGCACGGTCTTCTCGGGGTTGCGGGCGTGGATGGTGAATTCCGACGGGATGCCGGTCAGCATCTCCTCGACCAGGGCAGGGTCAAGCCGGACCCGGTGGTTGTCCGGGTCGACGTCGGCGCCGATCCCCCTCAGCAGATCGCGGGCCACGGCGCTTTCCACTTTCAGCCCGATGTCACGAAGCACCTTGAGGCTGGTGTGGTGGATGGTCTCGACCTGATCGGCCGAGACCAGTTCGACCGGGCGGAGCGGGTTGCGCACTTCGCCGAAGGGCCGCTGGGTCAGGGTGGCGGTGCGGGGCGAACGTGAGGCGGGACGGCGTGACATGGCGGGTCTCCTGTGGCTGGGGTCAAGACGGCTCTCACGCCTTCGGGACACCTGCCCAAGTCTCTGAATGTATGATCATTTGCACCGTGCGTCTCATGTCCTGCCCTCAGGCCCGCATACGAAGGCCATCGGGATCGTAAAGCGGCCGCGTCTCAAGCCGGGCGGGGCGCTGCTGGCCGAAGATCTCGACGGCATAGCGGCCGCTTTCCTGCCAGGCGTCGGGGCGCAGGTAGCCAAGGGCGATATGCCTGCCCACCGCCGGGCCGAAGCCGCCGGAAGACACATAGCCCACGGGCGCGCCATCCAGGAAGATCGCCTCGTCGCCCCAGATCGCGAAATCGCCGGCATCGACGGTCAGCGTCACCGGCCTTTCCCGCGCCGGCCCATAGGCCGCGGCCGCGTCGCGACCGACGAAGCCGCCCTTTTCCAGCCTCACGTGATCCATCATGCCGCATTCATGGGCGAAGTAATCCGGCGTCAGTTCGCTTCCCCAGGCGGCGAAGCTCTTCTCCAGCCGCAGCATCATCAGGCTGCGGAGGCCGACAAGGGCAAGGTCGTTCTTCACGCCCTCCCGGCGCAGCGCCTCGAACAGCCGCGGCTGGTCGGCCTTGGGCAGATACATCTCGTATCCGGTCTCTCCGGTATAGGAGACGCGGAGCGTGGCCACATCGGGAATCCCGGCAAGGGTGATCCGGTCCGCATCCATGAAGCGGAACTGCGCGGTTCCCATCTCGCGTTCGGCCAGGGCAGAGATCAGGGCCTGCGCATTGGGCCCGGCGATGCTGAGCCCGGCAAGATCGTCCGAAAGGTTGGTCAGCGACACGCCCTCGGCCGGCAGGTATTTGCGGAAGTGGCGCAGATAGGCCAGTTGCATCGCATAGGTGCCCACCACGAGATAGTGGTCGCCAAGGTTCGACACGGTGAAATCCCCGATCACCCGCCCGCTGTCCGACAGCATCGGCGACAGGCACAGCCGGCCCGGCCTCGGCAGCCGGTTTGCCATGATCCGGTCCAGCCAGGCGCCGGCATTCGGGCCGGAGACCCTGAACTTCGCCATGTCGGAGAATTCATACAGCCCGACCGCCTGACGCACATGCCGGCCCTCGTCGGCGACGGGGCCCCACCAGTTGGGCTGCCGATAGGTCAGGCTGTCCCGTGCCTCGGTCCCTTTCGGCGCATACCATGTCACATGCTCGCGCCCGAAGCCGGTGCCGAAGACCGCGCCCTCGGCGGCCAGCAGGTCATGGACCGGCGACATGGCAAGCGGGCGGGCGGCGGGGAAACTCTGGTAGGGGAAGATCTTTTCCGAGCGGTTCTCGTAGAAATACCGCGTCATGTCTTCGGTATATTTCCTGCTGGCCCAGTCGCCGAACCGCGCGACGTCCCAGTTGAAGAGGTCCAGCGACGGCTCGCCGCCGATGATCCATTCGGCGATGACCCGGCCAATGCCGCCGCCCTGGTTGAAGCCCGCCATGACGCCATTGGCGCAGAAGTAGTTGCGCAGCGCAGGGTGCGGGCCGATCAGCGGGCCGAGGTCGGGCGAGAAGATCATCGGACCGTTGATCACACGCTTCACTCCGGCCTCGGCCAGACAGGGCATGATCTCCACCGATCTCTCGAAATTCCATTCCATGCAGCCCAGGTCGTCGGGCAGCAGTTCGTGGCCGAAGTCGGGCGGCGTGCCATCCTTTGCCCAATGCCGCATCCGCTTTTCATAGGCGCCCAGCAGCAGGCCCATTCCCTCTTGCCGCGCATAGCAGCCGGTCTCGTTGTCGTTGATCTGCGGCAGTTCGAAGCCGAGGCTCTCGATCAGAGGGATGGCCTCGGTCACCAGGTAATGATGCTCGACCGGCATCAGCGGCAGTTCGATCCCGGCCATCCGGGCAACCTCGCGGCCCCAGAGGCCGGCGGCATTCACGACATATTCGGCGTGGATGGTGCCCTTGTCGGTGACGACATCCCAGCTGCCATCCGCGCGCTGGGTCGTCGCGGTCACCGGGGTGAAGCGATGGATGGTGGCGCCAAGCTTGCGGGCGGCGGCGGCGAAGGCATGGGTGGCCGAGGCGGGGTCGACATGGCCGCCTTCCTCTTCCCAGAAGGCGCCGACCATGCGCGAGGTGTCCAGGACCGGGGCCCGCGCCTTCGCCTCGTCCAGCGAGATGAAATGCCCCTCGATTCCAAGGCGGCGGCAGGCGCTCTGCATCCGCGCGTTGGAGTCGATCTCGTCCTGCGTGCGGCAGACGTTCAGGCCGCCGGTGAAATGGAACCCGCAGGGCTGACCGCTTTCCTTTTCCAGCTCCCGGTAGATCTGGAAGGTATAGCGGTGCATCTCGGCCGCCGAATTGGGGCGGACGACGGTGAACAGGCCGCCCGCCGCGTGCCAGCTGGAGCCAGAGGTCAGTTCCTGCCGCTCCAGCAGGACGACATCGCTCCAGCCGTTCCGGGCCAGATGGTAAAGGACGGAGCAGCCCACAACGCCCCCTCCGATGACGACAACGCGCGCCGTGGATTTCATCGCAAGCCTTCCACTCCAGTTCCCTTCAATCTGTGATCACAGAATCGGGTTTGAGGCAAGAACAAACAGCCCGATCCGCACCTGTCAGCGGTGCCCTACGGTCCTGCCGGCCGGCCGTCTATGTCGGTGAACCCGTATTTCTGCGCCAGCTTCAGCACCGGAAAGACGCCCCCGGACAGCGAGAGCAGGTCGGCGTCGGCGGCAAGATGCGCGATGGCGCGGCCGATGAATTCCGGGCTGTCGGACGCCCTCAGATCCTCTTCCGTGACGGTAAAGCCCGGCTGCGGCGACTGCGCCGCCAGCATGACCCATTCCGTCCGCACCCAGCGCGGCCAGATCGACACCGCCGACACGCCATGCGGTTTCAGGTCATGCGCGATGGCCGTAGTCATCCGGTCCAGCGCCGCCATCGCCATGCGGAAGACCGGATTGTAATATTCCTCCTTCGCCGCGGCCGAGGAAATGTTGACGACAAGGCCCGAGCCCTGCGCGATCATCGGCTGGCAGGCATGGTGCGCCAGCAGGTATTTGGCTTTCACACCGATGTCGAACTGCGACGACCAGTCATCCGGCCCGGTGGTCCAGAGCGTGCCGGTATACGAACTCGGGAATCCCATCGCGCAATTGGCCAGAATATCGATCCGGCCCCAGCGATCCACGCAGTGGCGGACCATCGCGGGGATGGCGCCGCTGTCCGAAAGATCGATCCGATAGGCTTCGGCGATGCCGCCCCGGTTGCGGATCGTGGCGATGGTGTCCGACAGCGAGCCCGGAATGGCAGGGCCGTCCGCCCCCCAGCGCAGACCCGGATCGGGATGCAGGGTGCGGGCTGCCAGCAGCACCCTGGCGCCCTGGGCCGCCAGTTCCCGCGCCACGCCGGCACCGATTCCCCGGCTGGCCCCGGTCACCAGCGCCACCTTCCCTTCGAGCAGTCTTGGCCTGGTCGCCATCGTCGTCCTCCCGGCTAGGCGGTTGCGAGTTTTGGAAGATCGGCGGTCTTCAGGTGGCAGCGCAGATGATGGCCCTCGGCGATCTCCGTCACCGGCGGCGCCTTCCGGTCGCAAAGGCCGGGGATGGCGCTGGGGCAGCGCGTGTGGAAGACGCAGCCTGCCGGCAGATCGGTGGTGGAGGGGACCTCCCCCGCCAGCTTCACCCGCCCGGTGGAGCGGCCGTCCATCCTGGGGGCCGACGACAGCAGCACGGCGGTATAGGGGTGATGCGGGCCCGCAAACACCGCCGCGGCCGGACCGACCTCCATGATCTGGCCGAGATACATCACCGCGATCTTGTCCGAGAGATAGCGCACCACGCCCAGATCGTGCGAGATCAGGATGTAGCTGACCCGTTTCCGGGCCTGAAGCTCGGCCAGAAGGTTGAGGATCGCGGCCTGCACCGAGACATCCAGCGCCGAGGTCGGCTCGTCGCAGATGACGATCTTGGGGTCGCCGGCAAAGGCACGCGCGATGGCCACGCGCTGCTTCAGCCCGCCCGAAAGTTGCCGGGGCAGCACCGCGAGGTGACGTTCCGAAAGCCGCACCGACCTGGCCAGATCCTGCACCCGCTGCTCCCGTTCCTTGCCGGTCAGGCCGACAAGACAGCGCAGGGTGCGCCCGATCAGCCGCCGCACCGAATGCGAGCGGTTCAGCGCGGCATCGGGGTTCTGGAACACGATCTGCAGCGATTTGATCTGCTCGCGCGAGCGCCGGGCCATCAGCCCGCCAAGCGGGGTCGCCCCGAGCCGGATCTCGCTTCCCGGGTCGGGACTTGCCAGCCCCAGCACGCAGCGCGCCAGCGTGGTCTTGCCGCTGCCGCTTTCGCCCACAAGGCCCAGCGTCTCGCCCCGGCGAAGCGTCAGGGTGACATCGCGCACCGCGCGGACCGGCAGGCGGGCGGAGCCGAAGGTCTTGTTCAGGCGGCGGATCTCGAGCAGGGGCGGCTCGTCCCGTGCCTGCCGGTCGGGCGCCGGCGCCTGCGGCAAGAGGCCCGCGCCGTCCGGCCCGGCTTCGGTCAGGGCGACCTTCTCGGCGAAGTGGCATTTCACCGACCGGCCGCCGATGTCGCGGAACGCCGGGTCGGAGCAGCGGCATCTGTCCTCGACGACGGGGCAGCGGTCGGCGAAGGGGCATCCGTCGATCGTGGCGCCAAGCGAGGGCAGGAATCCGGGAATGGTGGCCAGCGGCGCGACATGCTTGCTGCGGCCCCATTTCGGCAGGCAGCGCAAGAGCCCTGCCGTATAGGGGTGCTGCGGCGTGTTGAACAGATCCTGGGTCGCCGCCTCTTCCACCAGACGGCCCGCGTAAAGCACCCCCACCCGGTCGCACATCCGGGCGACCACGCCCAGATCGTGGCTGATGAAAAGGATCGCAGTCTGCAGCTCCTGCCGCAGCTGGTCGACCAGGTCCAGCACCTCGGCCTCGACCGTCGAGTCCAGCCCGGTGGTCGGCTCGTCCATGATCAGCAGCTTCGGATCGGAGGCGATGGCCATGGCGATCGACACCCGTTGCTGCATCCCTCCCGAAAGCTGGTGCGGATAGCGGCCCATCACCGAAGCCGGGTCGGATATGCGCACCCTTGCCAGGATGTCGAGACAGCGCCCGCGCCATTCGGCGCGCGGGACGCGGGCAAGCTCGAACACCTCCTGCAACTGCCGGCCGACCGGCAGGGACGGATTGAGCGAGCGGCTGGGGTCCTGATAGACCATCGCGATCGTGCTGCGCCGCACTTCGCGCAGATCGGCCTCGCCGAGGTCGCCCAGCGAGCGGCCGCCGATCAGGATGCGCCCCCGGTTCACGAACCCGTTGCGCGGCAGGTAGCGCAGCGCCGCGAAAGCCGCGGTCGACTTGCCGCAGCCGGATTCCCCGACCAGCCCGTAGGCGCTGCCCGGGGCGATCTTGAAGGTGACATCGTGCAGCACCTGGCAGGGATGCCCCTTGATGCGGTATTCGACGCCGACATTCTCGAAGCTTAGAACGGGAACGGGACCGTCAGTCATTGAGGGTGCTTTCGATGCTGTCGGCGATGAGGTTGATGCCGATCACCAGCGAGGCGATCGCGCCGGCGTCGAAAAGGACGGTCCACCAGTAGCCGCCGCCGATCAGCCCGTAATTGGCCGAGACCGACAGCCCCCAGTCCGGCGAGGGCGGCTGGATTCCGAAACCGATGAAGCTGAGCGTGGCGACGGTGAAGATGGCATAGCCCAGCCGGACCGTGGCCTCGACAAGGATGGGCGGGATCACGTTGGGCAGGATTTCCGCGAAGAGGATGTAGGGCAGCTTCTCGCGGCGCAGCCCCGCCGCAGCGACATAGTCGAGACTGCGTTCCGACAGCACCGCCGCGCGGATCGTGCGGGCGATGATCGGCGCGAAGGTGAAGGCGATCACCAGGATCATCGTCACGGTCGAGGTGCCCAGCGCGGTCAGGGCCAGCAGGGCCACGATCACCGTGGGCAACGCCAGAAGCGCGTCGACAAGGCGGCTGAGAACCTCGTCCACCCAGCCGCCGAAATAGCCCATCACCAGCCCGAGCGCCGTGCCCAGAACCGTGCTGAGGAGCGTGGCCGCCGGGGCGACGATCAGGATGTCGCGCGACCCCACGATAACGCGGGAAAAGACGTCGCGTCCCAGTTGGTCCGTGCCGAACCAGTTCTCCGCTGAGGGCGGCAGCAGGGTGCGCATCATGTCGTCGGCGAAGGGGTCATGCGGCACGACCACCGGGCCGAAGATGGCGCAGGCGACCCAGAAGCAGACGATGGCCGCGCCGATCAGGAAGGCCGGAGAGTGCAGGAGCCGGGCAAGATCGTGCCGCCAGCCCGTCCGGTTGCCGGCAGCGGCGGCGGGCAGGGTGCCGTCGGTCATTCCCCGCCTCCGAAGCGGATGCGCGGGTTCAGGCGCGCGTAGAGCAGATCGGCCAGAAGCGTCATCAGCGAGAACAGGATGCCGACCGACATCACCCCGGCTTGCAGCATCGGAAAGTCCTTCTTGTTGGCGGCGGTGTAGATCAGGCTGCCGATGCCGCGATAGTGGAACAGGATCTCGATCACGACCAACCCGCCGATCAGATAGACCGTCTGGGTCGCGATGACGCTAATCGTAGGCAAAAGCGCGTTGCGCAGCACGTGGCGCCAGATCACCAGCGGGAAGGGCAGCCCCTTCAGCACGGCGGTGCGCGTGTAGTCGGCATCCAGCGCCTCGATCATGCCGGCGCGCGCCATCCGGGCGATGTAGCCGAAGAGGATCAGGACCAGCGGGATCGAAGGCAGGATCAGATGGTAGATCTGGGTGAAGAAACCGGCCTCCGGTCTGAAGTTCGCCGAGATGGGGAACCATTGCAGCCAGACGCCGAACACCAGGATGAGGATGATGCCGGAGACGAATTCCGGCACCACGGTCGCCGAAAGTCCGATGACGGAAATCGCCCGGTCCACGGCGCGGCCCCGGTAAAGGGCCGAGACCAGCCCGCCCAGGATGCCGAGCGGGACCACCATCAGGAAGGCGACCAGCGACAGCTTGGCCGAGTTCAGCAGGGCCGCCTCGAGGAAGGGCCCCACGGGTGCGCGGTAGGCGTAGGACATGCCGAAATCGCCTCGGAGGAAATCCGCGATCCAGTCGGCATACTGGATCAGCAGCGGCCGGTCGGTGCCTAGTTGCCGGTTCAGCAGGTCGACGGCGGCCTGATCCGCGAAGGGGCCAAGCATGGCCCGGCCCACGTTGCCGGGCAGAAGGCGCCCGGCCACGAAGACCAGCACGCTGAGCAACCACAGCGTCGCGATCGACAGGAAAAGCCGCTTCACGAGATAGTTCACGCTGGAAATTTCCCTCGTCTGGAAAAACGGGAAACCGCCGGAGTTGGCCGCAAGGGGCCGCGCCCGGCGGATCCGATGGTCACAGGCTGGCCCGGCTCAGGAAAAGGTGACCCATCGCCGTCGGCTCGATTCCGGTGACGGCGGCCTGGGTGACCGTCAGGAAGTCGTAGAAATAGGTGAAGAGCAGCGGGGTCTCGTCCAGAAGCAGCCGCTGGATCTGGCTGGCTGTGGCCTTCTGCGCCTCCAGGTCCAGCGCGGCGATATAGCCTGCCGCCAGCGCATCGTAGTCCTTGTTGGCGAAATGCGCCGCGTTCCACGTCCCCGTGCTGGCCAGCGGCGCCTGCAGGAACACGTTCGGAACGCCGCGATGGCCGTAGTCGGTGATCCCCATCGCCGAGTCGAGCCATGGGGATTTTCCGGGCACGGCATCGCCGTAATAGGCGCCCTGATCCATGATGTTCAGATCGATCCGCCCGCCGATCTCCTTCACCGCGTTCTGGATCAGCACGGCATAGTCGGGGATCTCCAGATACTGCTCGGTGGTGAGGGTGACCTGGAAACCGTCGGCCATGCCTGCCGCTTCCATCAGTTGCCGCGCCTGGGCGATGTCCTTGCTGCGTTGCGGAACGCCGGCATCCGTCGAGGGGTAGGCCGCCATGAAGGGGTTGTCATTGCCGACATGGGCGCGCCCCTTCATCAGCCCCTGCACGATGCCCGGGCGATCCAGGCAGAGCGCGATCGCCTGCCTGACCCGCTTGTCCCGGAAGGGTTCCACATCGACGCGCAGGTGAACCTGCTGGTGCGCCGATGACGGGGTCGACACGATCGTGACGTTCGGGTCGTCCAGCAGGCCGACGGCCTGAAGGACGGGCATCTGCTGGATGACGTCGATCTCGCCGCTTTGCAGCGCCAGGATCTGCGGCTGGTAGTCGCTGTAGAACACCGCCTCCACGCGGTCGGGCAGCGCGGCCTCGCCCCAGTAGTCGTCGTTGCGGACGAAGGTGGCGCCGACCATCGGGGTGTAGCTTTCCAGCCTGAAGGGCCCGGTTGCCACCATGCCCTCCTCGAAGTTCCCGGTGGCCTCCGCCGGCACGATGATGGCATTGTGATTGTCGGTCGACACGGAATAGGGGAAGTTGCCGTTGGCCGTTTCAAGATGGAACTCGACCGTGTGCTCATCCACCTTGCGGGTGCCGCCCCTGGAGAGCAGCCCCGAGAAGACCGACAGCGCATTCGAACCGCTGGCCGGGTCGGACAGTCGGTCGAAGGTTGCCACCACGTCGTCCGCCGTCATCGCCTTGCCGTTGTGGAACCTGACTTCCTGACGCAGCCTGAAGGTCCAGACGGTGCCATCCTGGTTGGTCGACCAGCTTTCCGCCAGCATCGGCCGGGCCATGAGGTCGCGATCCGAAAGGACCAGATACTCGCCGACCTGCGACAGCACGGTCACGCCACCGCTATCCGCGATGGTCACCGGATCTATGGCACCCGCCGGGACGATCTGGCCGTAGCGGATGGTGCCTCCGGGGGTGGCCGCCCGCGCCGCCGAAGGGGCGACCGCGAAACCCAGCGTCGCTGCCACTCCGCCGAGATAGGTCGAGGAAAGCCCGAGAACCGATCCGTAGCGCAGGAATTCGCGGCGGCTGACCGTGCCGCGGACCAGCCCGTCGATCAGGTGGTTTTCGATGTCGGTGCGCCCACGCCGCAAAGCGTCGAGAAGTCGGTAGTTGATCGCCATGTCGCCTCTCCTGATGCCGTCGCGTTCTGTCGGTTCACTGGCCGCCCGGATGGGCCAGGATCTGCGGTAACAAGGCTCCGCGATGTCGCGGCCACTGGTCATTGCCGATTTCGACCGGGTTCGATTCTTCGCCCCTATCTGTGATCACAGATTGGTTAGCACGGGATCGGAACCGTTTCAACAGGAATTGCTCGCCCCCCCGTTCATGCGGAGATGGGCTCATGGATGATCAACATGGTCGAATGGCGTCGGCCATCGGTGCCAGCTTGTGGTTTGTCGCGCCAACCATGTCGCGCTCTCGCCGCGTGGCGCAGCATTCTCACCGCCCGATACCCGGCAGGTTCAAGGTGGCGGGGACGAGTTCGCATTTGTCGGACAGCACCGACTAGTATCATCAGAACTCGGTACTACCGTCGTCACGGATGCGCACAGCCGATCCAACGCGGGCGTAGATCGTTGATCCGTCTGAAATCTGCTGCGAAGAACATGAGCGTACTCGAAGTTCAGGAAATTGAAAGCGGCTG
Source organism: Albidovulum sp. (assembly GCA_030837825.1). Lineage (GTDB taxonomy): Bacteria > Pseudomonadota > Alphaproteobacteria > Rhodobacterales > Rhodobacteraceae > Albidovulum. The sequence goes on along the minus strand of JAUQYB010000033.1, from coordinate 63,356 downwards.
TCTCCCCTAGGCCATCCACAGATAAGCCCGCCCCAACCATGATCCTACCACCGTCTGTCAGAACGTACCGGTCAGGCGCAGACTCTGCCGCAGATGCTGGGCAAGCGCCACCAGGCGATCGGCAGCCCTGCCACTACGCGGGCGGGCGCGCTCGCGCGGTTGGCAAGGGCTCTGTTGCACAAATCGGCTGCTGACCGGACTCGCCCTTTCCCTGGACAGACTTATCCCACGACTTCAGTGAGAGGTATGCCGAGCGCCGTGAAGCCGTTCAGGACGGTGACACGTTTGGAACTCGGCCACCTGATGGTCGAAGTCTCGCGTCATGAGGCGTTGAACAGCAGTTTCACACAGTGCATCTTTTTTTCGTCTCGGCTCCGGCGGTGATAGCCGCTCCATCGTCGCCAGAGGATCCGGCCGAAGCGCCGTGATGCACGCAGGGCTTCGTTGCGGGCGATCGCGCCGGGGGTGTCGGGCTTCCAGGGCTTGGCGTTCTTGCGGGGTGGGATGATCGCGACGGCACCTCGGGCGGCGATGGCATCGTGGCACTTGCGGGTGTCGAAGGCTCCGTCGGCGGTGACGCTGCCGATCTCCTGATCGGGCGGGATCTGGTCGAGCAGTTCGGGCAGCATTGGTGCATCGCCCACGTCGCTGGTGGTGAACTCGGCCGCGCGGATTTCCAGCGTTTGCTCGTCAATTCCAATGTGGATCTTGCGCCAAACACGTCGTTTCGTCCCGCCGTGTTTGCGGGCGTTCCACTCGCCTTCACCCTCGACCTTGATCCCGGTGCTGTCGATCAAGAGGTGCAGCGGGCCTGCTGATCCGCGATACGGGATGTTGACCTTCAGGGTCTTCTGGCGACGCGACAGCGTGCTGAAGTTCGGCACAGCCCAGTCCAGGTTGATCAGCCGCAGCAGGCTCTCGACAAACCCGGTCGTCTGCCACAGCGCCATGCCGAACAGCACCTTCATTGTCAGGCACGTCTGGATCGCGGCATCGCTGTAGTCCGGTTGTCGGCCCCGCTTTCCAGTCGGCGCAGCCTCCCAGGTCATGGCGGGATCGAACCAGATCGTCAGCGAGCCGCGGCGCTTCAGCGCTGCATTATAGGCGGGCCAGTTCCTGGTCCTGTAGGCGGGGGGTGTCGGTCTGCTCATGCCGGCCGGCTACCACGTTGGATTCACAAGATGAATCCCTCAGCAATTTGTGCAACAGAGCCCAGCCAGAACCAAGTGGGCCAACTAGTGCGAACACCAGTTCTTGCGAGCGACGGTCCTTCAGGTCATTGGCGAGCGGTGCTTGCGCTGCTGCTTCATCGTGGACGTTCTGAGAAGCCGCTTTCAATGCAAGCTGATTCATTTTGACCGTTCTTGTTGACTTCCGCCCCTGCTGGTGGACGATGTCATAGGCTGCGGTCGGTTTCAATCAACGGTTTGAACCTTTTGTGTCCCCGTGGTGACTCGTCTCCCTCACCACATACCCCGCCACGAAGTTCACGGCCCCTTGTGCCAGCGCGAGCCCGCCCGCCACAAGAGACGCCCCAACCTCCCCACCGCAGGCCTCCGACAGCCCCGGCAGCCAGGGCGCGATTATTGTGGCGACGATCGGGCCCAGAAGGCTGGTCCAGCCGACGGCGGCCATTTTCCGGGTGGGGCGAAGGCTCGGTTGGTTGATCAGGTTCATGATGGTCTCTCCTTTGATGGGTTTCAGGCCCGGTTGATCCAGTTGCGCACGACGAAGCCCGGGCAGGCTTTCGCGGCGTGGTCGTTGTGACCGGTGATGCGGGTGATGGTGGTCTCGGCACGGATGGCGTCGATCAGGCCGCGCAGGGCGCGATCTTGGGCGGCGGTGAAGTTCCGCTCGAAGGGATCGGTGGCGGCCGAACCGGCGCCGCCAATCAGGCAGATGTGGATCACGCCGCGGTTGTGTCCTTCGACCCCAGCGCCGATCTCGGTCTCGGCGCGGCCGGGCAGGATCGCACCGTCGCGATCGATCAGATGGTGGTAGCCGATCTTGCGCCAGCCGCGCTCCTCGCGGTGCCAGCGGTCAATTTCTTTGCGCTTGGCGGTGAGGGGCTGGCCACGCATCCAATCGGAGGCTGTGGCTGCGCAGTGGATCACGATTTCGTCCACAGGGTGGCGGGCGCTGCCTTGGAAGATCATCGGCCCGGCTGGCACTGCCGCTTCTACCGGTTTCAGGTTGCGGATCGCGCCGCGCTCGACCGCGACGGCTTTCAGCGCGGCATCAGTGCGGGGGCCGAAGAGGCCGTCGATCGCGCCGGTGTAGTAGCCGAGGCGCGCCAGCGCCATTTGCAGCGCCTTCAGCGCGTCGATCTGGTCGTTCATGGGTCTGGTCCTTTCAAGCAAAGAAAAACCCCGCCGGAAGGGCGGGGCGCGGGTCGTTCTAAGAGGAGTTCAACCGACCTTTGGCGGGTCCGGCGGCGGGTTTTGCACCTCCCGGGCGGCGGCCAGTTCGGCGGCGAGAAGCGCACAGCGTTCGGAGAGGATCGCGATCTGTTGGCGCAGTTCGGCGACATAGGCGGCGGATGCGGCGGGGGACATCAGGGCTCCTTTCGGTGTCAGAAGTCAGTTTCGAGGTAGAGGCCGGTGCATTCAAACGCGACGGCCGCTGCGGTGGCACCGTTGTTGAGGAAGAGGCGCGGGGCGAGGAAGGTTGCCGCTTGGGGCAGGTCGGTCGTCACTTCCTGTTCGAAGACGGCGCCAGTCAGCTCGTTCACCGCGCGCAGCCAGATCGATGTGCCTGCTGCAGGGCACCAGATTGTCAGGGTCAGAAGCCCGGCGGTTGCGACCGGAAACCCGGCGCCGAGATCCAACAGGGTCAGCACGCCAGTGGCGTCATTGCTGACCAGCTGCCAGTTCGTGTGCGTGCCGCGCTGGAAGCCAAGGCCGATGGCTTCGACAACGGTCGCCAGAGTTGTCGTAACGGCCAGGGCTGCGATCGATGCCAACAGGCCGAAGAAGCCCATTCCGGTGGCCTGCAAGGTGGTCAGGCTGATCCGGGCGACGAGGGTGAAGCCACCAAGGCCCGCGGCATTGCCCCGCCAACAGGCGGTGACGGCCGACCGCTGATCGCAGACCGAATCCACCACCGCGGCCGAGGTCGCGCGCCAGCGCCGGGAACTCGAAAGCAGTGATCCTGCCGCCAGGGTGGGGTGGCTGACGGTGCTGACGCTGGTCAAGGCGATGCCCTGGGCGGCGATGGTCGTGGCCGAGACCGGGGCCCAGGCCCCGATCCGGTTCAGGCCCATATGCGGCTGCAAGGGGAAGTCGCGCCCGGAAGGCCGGACGACTTCCAGCCAAGGCGCCCCTGCGCGTTGGCGGCCGTAGAGGGCAAGCTTTCCTGCCGGGGGCGATGCGGGCACAGCGGAGAGGCCCGCGATCACGATCGGCGCCGGGAACTCAGCCCGACCGGTGGCGCGGTCGATCACGAAGGCGTCGAAGAAGGCCGAACCGTTGGGCGACACCTTCAGGGTCACATCATCCGTGCCCAGGAGCTGACGTTGCCCCCTCGGCCTAATCCAGTTTGAGGTTAGACTGTGGCCCAACCGAGAGGACCAGAGATGAAGCGTAGCAGGTTCACCGAGGATCAGCTCGGCCTCGTCGGCGTTGATGTGCCCTTGGATGGCCTTGACGATGTCGTCCTTCTGCTTGTTCGACTGTCGGCGATTTCCGCGCCGTCGTCGTCCCCGTGTCCGATTTCCGGACACGGCACCACAGCCACAGGTGTGAAGCCCGGCTCGAACTCCAGGATGTAGCGGGTCGGCAGCTGGCGCTTGGTCACGGGATCGAGCCGCGGCACCCGCCGCAGCAGGCCCACCGCCTCGAGCTGGCCAAGATGATCGTTCAGCGTCGACCGGCTGATCTCGCACTCATGGGCCAGCCGGTCCTGCGAGGGGAAGCAGCCGTAGTCGGGGTTGAACCGGTCGCAAAGATGCCAGAGCACGATCTTGGTCGTGGGCTTCAACCCGCGCTGCTTGATGGCCCAGTTGGTGGCCTCGTGGCTCATGGCGCGGGCCTCCGCAGGGGAGGGGCGATGCGCGTCGTGAAGCCGTGATCGGCCAGCGGGCCCAGCGCGTCGTCGAGGCTGCGGACCAGCGCCCAGCCGAAACCCTGCGCCAGAACGGCGTCGCGGAACGCCTCCTGCTCCGGCCGCAGCCGCCCCTTCGGCGCCTTCAGCTCGAGGAACAGCACGCGGCCATCGCAGAGCACCATCAGATCGGCGAACCCGGCATGGACGCCCATGCCGACGAGGATCGCCTGGCGCTTGGCCCCGCGGGGCCTGGCCTCGGTGACCTCGTTGGCGCAGTGATGGATGATGGCGGTGCGGGGCAGGGCGATGCGCAGCGCCTGCACCACGGCGCGCTGCAGATCAGCCTCGGGGGTGCCACGGCGCTTCATGGCGCGGCCCTCCCCTGGTCTTCGCGCTGGGCGCGGGCGATGGGCCGCCGCGCATCGACGACGACCAGCAGGCGCTGGGCATCAGCGCGCTCGCTCGGGGTCTCGCCATGCTGGGCAAGCACGTTGCAGGCGAGCCGGATCAGGAGATCGCTGTGATGCGCGACATCGGCGATCACTGCGCGGGCCTCGGCCACGCGGTCAGCGGGCCAGGCGGAATTGCGAGGGTGGATCGTCATCACCGGCGCCCTCCGGCACGACGGCGGCGCGGGGCGGCCTGTTCCTGCTCCTCTAACCATTCCTCGACGGCGGCGCGGCGGTAGTAGACCTTGCGCCCGGCCCGAACGCAGGGTGGACCCGTCCGCATCGCCTCCCACCGGCGCAGGGTGTCGACCGACAGGCCGAGTTCCAGCGCGAGGTCGAGGCGGCTGATCCAACCGACCAGCAGGGTGCGGGGTTTGTCCTTCGGGTCTGGCATCGATCCGAGATGCGGCATCGGGGTCTCCTGGTCCTGGCCCCGAAGATCGGGGACGTCTTGCAGGGACCAGTGAGCGCAGAGCCCAAGGGGTGGCGGCGAGGCGGAGGGTGGCAGAAAGGACGCCACCTTTGTGCCACCCGTTGTTTTGTTGGGGATTTCGATGGTGGGTCGGGTGGCGGGGGAAGATTGCCGTCGGTCCTGCCAGATGGGCGAAACGGACGCCAAGGCCGCAAACGCCAGCGAACAGCCGGATTGACCGTGCTTGACCGGCATTGACGGGCAAAGAGGGGGTGGCACCCGACACGGTACCCCTGCCACCCATTGAATTCCTTGAGGATTTGTCGCTCTGCGGGTCGTTGAATGCCGGATTTGCAGCGCGACGACAGTGCTTGCCCTTTCACACGTCACATTGCGCCTATCGTCGCCCGTCGCGCATCGATCCGCCCAGCGCCGAAATCCCATGAAAACAAGGGGTGGCGCGGCTGAGGCGTCCTTCCTGCCACCCTCCGCCTCCCTGCCACCCGGAGCGCCATGCTTGCCTTGATAGTCAGGCGAAACCACGCCTCATGTCGGATGCAAGAAGGAACGAAGCCATGACCGCCTGTGACAATCAGAATTCATCACTCCGTCGTGACAATGCCGCTACCCACGGAATGCGGAAAACCTGAAAGGCGTAGCTCCGGCTGACGCGGATCTCGCCGCAAGCTGAGGCGATCCCGCCCGCGGCCCGTTCCCGGCGTGCCGGGCGGAGGGTTCCGGTGCCTACTCCACCACCTGCATCCCGAGCCGGGTCAGCGTCCGGCGCTCCACCGCCAGCACCGCGTAGTAGAAGGCGACCGAGAGGCAGACCGAAGCCGACGCGACAGTCCAGATCATGCCGTAGTCCAGATAGCCGCGCGACTGGTTCAAAAGGTTGCCAAGCCCGGTGCCGGTAGCCAGCCATTCGGCGATCATCACCCCCAGAAGGGCGCGGGGAACGGTCAGCCGGGTCGCCGCGAAAAGATAGGGAAGGGCGGCCGGGATCGAGACCATCCGCAGCTCCTTCCAGGCCGAGGCGCCATAGGCGCGGGGCAGGTCCAGCACCGACTGCGGCACACGTTGCAGGCCCTGCACCAGGAGGACGAAGGCCGGAAAGAAGGTGACGGAGACGGTGATCCAGAGCGTTACCGACAGCCCGCGCCCCAGCATCAGCACCAGAAGCGGGGTCAGGGCGACCAAGGGCATCGTCTGCGTCACCAAGGCCACCGGCATGAAGGCGCGGATGAAACCGGGGATCATCCGCGACGACACCGCAAGGAGGAAGGCGAAGCCCAGGCCGGCCACCATGCCGAGCGCGGTGATCGGCAGGGTCTGAGACAGCGCCTCCATCAGCTTGGCCCGCGCATTGGCGGAGGTGTCGGCGAGAAAGAGGTAGTCCACGACTCCCAATGGAGTTTTGGCGATCATCTCGGGCACGCCGGTCAGCCGGATGAAGGCCCACCAGAGGACGAAGGGCAAGGCTGCCGCCCCCGCCATCAGCGCGATCCGCAAGGCCAGAGGAGCATCGGCATGGGCGTCTTCGGGCGGCAAGGCGGTGTTCAGCGTGACCGAGCGGGTAGTGCCGAGAATACGGGCCGAGATCAGCGCGAAGGTGGCGTAGCTGGCCCCGGCGATCACCGTGGCGACAAGGCCGATGCCCCAGAGCCGCGCCGGTTCGCCCCGACCCAGCGAGCCGAGGAGATAGGTGCCAAGACCCCAGCGGCCGCCGCCGCCGAACTCGGCCAGGATGGCGCCGAGGACGGCGTTGGGGGCGGCGATGCGCAACCCGCCGAGGATGTCGGGCACCGCGCCGCGCAGGCGGACGAGCTTCATCACCAGCCAGTTGCCGCCGCCGTAGGCGCGCACCACATCCGCCGACCGGGTGTCGTATTGCGAGAGGCCCACGACGGTGGCGGTCATGGTGACGAAGTAGACGCCGAGCGCGGCCAGCACCACGCGCGGCGTCATGCCTTGCAGGGTCAGCACCAGGATCGGGGCGATGGCGATGGGCGGCAGGGCGAAGACCGCGATGTTCACGCCGCGTGCGAGTCGTTGCAGCCGGGGGAAGAGGACGAACAGCACCCCCGCCCCCACCGCCACGGCATTGCCGATCACGAAGCCGAGGACCGAGGCCCAGACGGTGGCGGCGACATGGCCGGGGTAATCGGCCCGGTCGGCCCAGAAGCGGATCAGGATGGCGCTGAGCGGCGGCAGCGCGCCGCCTGCCACCAGCTTCAACTGGCCCACCACCTCCCAGACCGCCAGGAGGATCAGCAGGTTGCGGATCGCCATGCTCTGCCAGAAGGGGCGGCTACCGGCCATGCAGCACCCGGGCGATGCGATCGGTCAGGGCGTGGAACTCGGGTTGGGAATAGAGGTCGTCGCTGCGCGGGCGGGGAAAGGGCACCTCGATCACCTCGACCACCCGACCTGGGTTGGCCTGCATCACCACCACGAAGTCGGCCAGGAAGACCGCCTCGTCGATGCCATGCGTCACCAGAAGTGCTGTGGATCTGGTCTCCTGCCAGATGCGCTGCAGTTCCACGTTCATCTGCCGCCGCCGAATCTGGTCCAGCGCGCCGAAGGGTTCGTCCATGAACAGCACCTCGGGCGAGGTGATCAGCGACCGCGCGATGGAGACCCGCTGCCGCATCCCGCCGGAAAGCTGGCCGGGAAGGGCGTTCTCATAGCCTTTCAGTCCGACCAGCTCGATCAGCTTGGCGATCTCATGGGCATAGCGGGCGGGGTCGCGGCCCAGCACCTCCAAGGGCAGGGCGATGTTGCGCGCCACCGTCCGCCAGGGCAGGAGCGCGGCATCCTGGAAGGCGACGCCGGTGATCCCGCTGGCGGTGGCGGTCGCGGGGGCCTGGCCCGCGATCCGCACCTCGCCAGCATCGTGATCCTCCAGCCCCAGCGCGATCCGCATCGCGGTGGACTTGCCGCAGCCCGAAGGGCCGATCAGCGCGGTGAACGACCCCGGCGGACAGGTCAGGTTCATGTCGTGCAAGGCGACGACCTCGGACCCCCGGCTGCAATAGGTCTTGCAGACGCCGCTGAGGGAAATGCCGGGCGCCTCCGGCATCAGATCTCGGCGAGGAGCGTGGTGTCGAACATGTCGCGGCTGCCCTTGATGCCGACCGCCTCCAGCGCCTTGATGTTCTTCCCGATGTCCTCCTCGGTCATCGCGAAGATCCCGTTCGGCGTGTCGATCAGCGGCTTCTGCGCGGTGTTGAAGAAGATCTCGTTCTCGATGCTGCGCCCGGTTCCGGCGAACCAGGTGGTTTCCCATTGCGGCGGGTAAAGCGCGGGATCGGCCAGGTTCTCGGCCCAGCCCTTGCGGCTGGCGCGGAGCCAGGCGACCAGTTCCTTGCGTTTGGCGGCCAGCGTCTCCTCGGTCACCACCACGGTGTCGTTGTAGAGCGTGACACCGTGGTCATAGAGCAGGAAGGACTGCGCCTCCTCGCCCAGTTGGCCGATGGTGAAGGGGACGTTGGTGGTGAAGTCGAGGGAGGCGTCGATCTCGCCCTTGACCAGGGGCGTCGGGTCGTAGGCATAGGGCACGATGTTGACCTGCGCCTTGTCGATGCCGTTCAGCGCCAGCAGAGCCTCGATCGTGCCGATGTTCACCGGCGGGACGGCGATGGTCTTGCCGACCAGATCGGCGGGGGTGTTGACCGGGTTCTTCTTCAGCGAGACGACGCCGATCGGGTTCTTCTGATACTGGGCGCCGATGATCTTGAACTTCGCGCCTTGTTCGGAAATCGCCCGGATCGTGGTGTCGGGCGTGGTCAGCGTCAGGTCGGCGCGGCCGGCGATGATCGCGCTTTCCGGGATCACGTCGGGGCCGCCAGGCAGGTAGGTCAGCTCCAGCCCTTCCTCGGCGTAAAACCCCTTGTCGATGGCGAGGAAATAGCCCGAGAACTCGGCATCGTTGATCCAGGCCGCCTGCATGGTGAAGGGGGTGGCGGCGCGGGCGCGTCCGGGAAGGGCCAGGGCGGCGCTTGCGGCGGCGGCACTGTGGAGAAAGCCGCGGCGGGAAATCGTCAGTGTCATTCCATCCTCCTGTTGTCTTGTTTCCTGTTTGTCATGTGCGAGGAGCAAGCCCCTGGATCGCCTGCAATTCCCGCAAGGGCGGTGTCTGTTCGATCTGCTTCGGCTCCAAGAGGTCCCAGATCACCCCGTGCGGCCGCTTGGCGCGGCGGTCGACCCGGTGCAGGCCGCCGGGGGTGGCGATGTAATCGACAAGTATGTCGGTCGGGCTGGGGTGCAGTTTCTCATGCACCACCTGGCAGTCATGGACCACGGCGACGACCGGCGTCTGTTCGCCCACGAGGCCGAGATCGGTGAACATCCCCCATTCCAGATCGAAGAAGCCGTGCCCCTTGCCGAAGCGCACCCCGTCCACCGAAACCGCCGAGGCGCCGGTGACGAGAAAGTCGATCCGGCCCTTGCGTGCGATTTCCTGCAGCGTGATCGGGCGGCCGAAATGCTCCATCCCGTCAAGCCAGGCGGCGTAGAGCTCGTGTCCCTTCGGCACCGAACCCGGCTCGATGTAGAGGAAGCCACGGTAGATGCCGTAGGTCGACATGAAGAAGGGTTTGCCCATCTCGATCAGCGCCCGGCGGATTTCCACCAGGCAGTTGTCGGGGGTGATGAACAGGAAGTCGGCCGTCTTACATGCCTCCATGTCCAGCACCCGGCGATTGGCGATTTCCGAACCCTCGAAATCCGGGATCACCTCGGCGAAGTTCATGTCGAAGCGGGTGTCGGGCCGGGCCACATCCTTCAGCCTGCCCCAGATCTGCTGCCGGATGATGTTTGATTTCGACACGCCGCGCCCCTACTGTTTCAGAGTGGTGTTTCAGGATTTCGGAGAAGTGTTCCTGTGTTCCAAAATGATGAAACCATGGTTTCAACCTGTCAAAAGAAAAAATAACCGGCTGGAAAGGAAAGGGAATGTCCACGCGTCTGGCGCTGCGCATCCAGGAAAGGCTCGACCGGCTGACCCGGAGCGAGCAGAAGCTGGCCGGTGTGATTCTGGACCGGCCGGGCCTGATTGAAACGCATACTGCAACGGAACTGGCCGGCATCGCCGAGGTGTCCAAGGCGACCGCCGCGCGGTTCTTCCGCGCGCTCGGCTATACCGACTTCGAGGAGGTCAAGCTGCAGGCGCGCGAGGAACGCAACCGCACCCAGCCCTACAGCTATTCGGTCGCAGGCCACGGGGCGACCGTGCTGGGCCGCACCATCGGCGAACATCTGGACCTGGAACTGGCCAACATCACCCGCACCTTCGAGGAGATGAGCCCCGACAGCCTGCGACAGGCGGCGCGGCTGATCGCCGACGCACCCCGGCTGTGGTTCCTTGGCCTTGGCGCCGATGCGTGGCTTGCGCGCTACGGGCGGGTGCTGTTCTCGCGCCTGCGTCCCAATGTCCATGCCATCGGGATCACCGGCGGCGCGGTGGCCGAGGATCTGGCGATGATGGGGCCCCGCGACGTTATGATCGTGCTGGCGCAAGGCCCGCAACCGCGCGAGATGAAGGCGATCCTGTCCTACGCGCGCACCACCCGTGCCGGCATCATCTCGCTGACCGACCACGGCAACCTGGCGCAGGCCAAGCGGTTCTCCGACCTCGTGCTGCGCTGCCACATCGCCAGCTACGGGCTGATCCCCAGCTACACCACGCTGGTCAGCGTGCTGCGCCTCCTGGCGATCTCGCATGTCGGTCTGGTCGGCGAGACGGCGCTGCAAAGGGCTGCCCTGATCGACGAGATCAACGAGGAACTGGACATCCTGGGCTGACCGACGCCCCGGCCCGCAGGCCGGCGGGAGGGTCCGCATCCGCATCAACCCTAGGAGGCAAAATAAGTGGGGGAAGGGCCATGTGGGTGCATATTCAATCCGAAGCTAGTTCGAAGCCGGTCCCGCCGATCTCGACCACGCTTTTGCCACCGCCCTGCTTGCGCACCGCGATGCGGGTAGGAATGCGGTCCTTCATCGCCTCGACATGGCTGATGACGCCGACCTGGCGACCCTGCGATTGCAGGCTTTCCAGTGCGTCGAGAGCCAGATCGAGGCTGCTCGTATCCAGCGAGCCGAAGCCCTCGTCGATGAACAGGGTGGCGGCGAGCCCGCCCTTGCCGCCCATCCTTGACAGCGCCAGTGCAAGCGCCAGCGAGACGAGGAAGCGTTCACCGCCCGACAGGCTGCGGGTGGCGCGGGCCTCGCCGCCCATGTCGCGGTCCTCGACCTGAAGCGCCAGATCGGCGGCGCGGCGCAAGAGGTAACGCGGGTTCAGGTCGGCAAGGTGGCGGTTGGCGTGGTCGACCAGCAGGTCGAGGGTGATCGACTGTGCCACCCGTGCGAAACGGTCTCCATTGCGGGAGCCGACGGCATGGTTCACCGCCTGCCACACATCCAGTTCGGCCCGGGCCACGGCGATTTCGGCCTCCAACCCCGCAAGGCTGGCGCGAGTTGCGGCATCGCGGCGGAATTCGCCGTCGATGGCGCCGATCCTGTGGCCGCGCGTGGTGGTATCCGCTTCCAGCATGGCAAGGGTTTCCGTCAACGCTTCGGGCGGCTCGTCGGGCAGGCCCGCGGCCAGGATCTCTGCCTGGTCCTGCCGGCGCGAGGCCAAGGTGGCGCGGGCCGAGGTCACCGCGTCGTCCAGCGCCCGCAGCCGTTGGCGAAGCGCTTCGACCTCGGCGACGGGCAGCGAGAACAGCGCCGCAAGATCGGCCTCCATCAACCCCGAGGCGGCCAGCGCCGGGCCAAGGGCCGCATGGGCGGTTTCGCACACCTGCCCTGCACGGGCCCGCTCCACCTCTGCCGCCTCGGCACGGGCATGGGCGGCAGAGGCGGCACTGACGGCCGAGGCCAGCGCTTTCGACGTGGTGTCCTGGGCGGCAAGGGCAGTCAGGCGTTCCTCGTTGTGGCGGCTGCGATGCAGGGCGGTCGCCTCGCCGCCCAGAAGCGGCGCGCGTTCGGCGCAAAGCGTGTCCAGGGTGGCCTTCCGGACCGTCGCGGCATCCTGTGTCTGGCGAGCCTGCACCGCCGCGCCTTCCGCACGGCTTTCGGCGGCGGTGATCCGGGGCGCCAGGCTGGCCAGCCCGGTGGCAGCCTTCTCTCGTGCCTCGCGCAATGCGACGACCCTGGCGATACGCGCGGCAAGCCGGGTGGTCAGCGCGGGATCGTCGGGGGGGGCCTCGTGCAGGCTTGCCAGTGTCGGAGCCAGTGCGGCGGCAAGACGGTCGGCCTGACTGCGGGCGACCTCGGCCTCGCGCAGGGCCAGCGCGTGAAGACCGCGGGTCGTGAACAGATCCGCGTTCAGCCCTTCCCGTGCCGTTGCATGGCCAGCGAGGGTGGTGCGCAGGCTGTCGCGCCGGGTTCCAGCCTCGGACAGTTCCCGGCGCAACCCGACCAGTTCGGCCTGCGCGGCGGCTTCGTCCTGTTGCGCCGTGGCGATGTCGGCGGCAAGCGCCGCCAGACCGCCCGGCGCCTCTCCGGGCGCGCCGGGCAGGGCGGGGCAGGTGGCGACGGCCTGCGCCCGGTGCTGCGCCTCGGCCCACCGGGACAGCGCCGTGCTGCGCCGGTCACCGGCCTTTGCGGCTTCGGATCGCGCCTGCTCGGCCTGGGCCTGCGCCCGGTCGTGCTGACGCTGCGCCTCGGCCCGGGCTGCGCGGCCAGCTTCCGCCGCCTGCCGGGCCGCGGCCAGATCGCTGCGCAGGCTGGCGGCGAGATCGGCCAGCGCGGCATCGGCATGGGTCGGGTGGTCGCAGGATCCGCAGACCGGGCAGGGCTGCCCCGGTTCCAGCCGCAACCGCAGCTCACGCGCCGCCTCGGATGCGGCGAGATCGGCCCGCCCGGCGGGCGCGGCCAGCGCCTGGGCCTTTGCCTCGGCCAGGGCCAGCGCATCGTCGGCGGCGGCGATTCCGGCGGTTGCGGCCGCGGCAAGCTCCGCCGCTGTCCCGGCTCCGGTCCCGGCAGCCAGGATTTCCGCCAGGGCGGAGCTGTGATCGCTCTCGGCCCGCGCCATGTCGGACAAGGCCGAGGCCAGTACCGACAGATCCGCGCCGCGCCCGGGCGGATGGGCGGCCTCGATCGCCGCGATCCGGGCGCCGAGCGTTGCAGCCTGCCCGACAAGCGCGGTTTCGGCTTCGCCATCCGCACCGGCGCGGGTCGCCAGATCGGCCAGTTCCTGCTCCAGATCCGCAGCCCTGGCGCCATTCTGCCGGACCCCAGCCTCGGCCTGATCCGCCGCTTGCCGGGCCTCCGCATGGTCGGCGATGCGTTGACGGATTTGCGGCCAGTCATCGGCCAGCGCGCAATCCGGGGCCAGACCGGAAAGCCCGGCTTCCGCCGCGCTCAGGGCGTTGCGGAGGCCGGCCTCATCCTGCTGCAACGACGCCCAGGCGTCATGGGCCTCTTGCGCCGCCTGGTCCAGCTTCGCGCCCTGGGCGCGCGCATCTTCCAGCTCTCTCCCTGCCGAGATGATGCGGCTGTCCAGGTCTGCGGCCTGATCCCACGCCGGGCCGAGGGCCTTGAATTCCGTCTCCTTCGCGGCAAGGTCCGCGTTGGCACGGGCCGACAGCTCCTGCTGCGCAATGGCCTTCGCCCGGGCTTCGGCTGAAACGATGATGGCCGCATCGACGGCTTCCTTCGCCGCTGCCAGATGCCCCTCGGCGGTCCGGGCCGCCAGCCAGGGTGCGCGCAGCGGTTCGGCCCGGTCGATGCGTGAAAGCCGGTCGCGCTCTGCCCCGGCCTGCGCCTGATCGGCCAACGCCCGCGACTCTTGCGCTTCGGCCAGTGCCAAGAGCCGCACAGCCTCGGCATGGCGGGTGTGCCGGGCGAGCTTGCCTTGCACCGCGCTGGCCTGCGTGGCGGAGGCCTGGTTTGCCTCTGCCAGGGCCAGCCTCTCGGTTTCCAGCGCTGCGCGATCCGCGTCCGACAGCAACTGGTGCCCGGCGCGCCGCTGGACAAGCGCCTCATGCGCCTGCCGGGACGCCTCGGTCCGCTCATAGATGCGGATGGAAACCTCGCGGTACAGCCCGGTGCCGGTGACCTTTTCCAGCAGCCCGGCGCGATCGTTGGTGTCGGCCCGCAGGAAGGCGTCGAAATCGCCCTGCGCCAGAAGAACGGTGCGGCGGAACTCCTCGTAGGAAAGGCCGGTCAGGGCCACGATCTGCTCGGTCACGGCGGTGGTCTGGCTGGCCAGGACCTGCCCGTCCGCCGCCCGCGCCAGCGAGCGCGAAACGCCCTGCAACCGTCCGTCGGCCCTGTCGCGGGCGCGGCGCGCCTGCCAGCGGGCGATGTAATCCTGCCCGTCCCGGGCGGTGAAGCGCACCTCCGCCCAGCCCTGTACGGCCCCCCGGCGCAGGATGGCACGGGAATCCCTGGCCTTGATGGCCTCGCCGGAAGGGTCTGGCACCTCGTCCGCCGCCGCACCCCCGGCAAGGCGCGGCGCATCGCCGTACAGCGCCAGGCACATGGCATCGAGGATCGAGGACTTGCCCGCGCCGGTCTCGCCCGTGATGGCGAAAAGGCCGGCGCCCGCCAGCGGGGCGGCGGTGAAGTCGATGACGAAGGGCTGGGCGAGACTGGCGATGTTCTGTCCCGAGATCGACAGGATGCGCATGGCTCAGACCTCCGACAGGGCGTCGCGGAACGCGGCCAGATGGGTGGCCTCGGGGTCAAGGCACTGCGCCTGCCGGAATGCCATCACGAAAAGATCCTCGGGCGTGGTCTCGGCCAGACCGGCGGGCGGCGCATCGGGCAGGGCTGGTGCATCGGGCCGGACAATCAACAGCCCCGCAAGGCGGAGCGGCAGCGCCTCGACCAGCGCCTCGGCCTCGGCTGCGACCTGGCCTACCGGGCGGTCGGCCAAGAGCGAAAGATAGACGAAGGGTTGCAGGCCGCGCGGCGTGTCGGGCGAAAGATTCAGCGCCCGCAGCGCGGCGGCGACCTCGGCCAGCGGCGCGGCTCCGGCCGCGGGCAGGCGATGCATGGCCACCGGGCGTGGCAAGGGAATGTGGCGGGGTGCCATGCCGGCGTCCAGATCCAGCAGCGTCACGCCGTGGTCATAGTCGATCTCGGTCGCGGAAAGCGGAAAGGGCGCGCCGGAATAGCGCAGCCGCCCGCCGTCCAGCGATTGCGGCCGGTGCAGGTGGCCTAGCGCGACATAGGCCAGTGCGGGCGGGAAGATGTCTGGTGGCACCGCATGCTCCCCGCCGATCAGGATGCGGCGTTCCGCGCCCTCGCTCTCCAGCCCCCCGGCGCAGGTCAGATGCCCCATGGCAAGGATCGGCTGGCCCCCTGCGCGCATCGCGGCGGCCTCGGACATCTTCAGGTGCAGGGCGCGGACAGCGGCGGTGACGGCGGGCTCGGCCCCGCCCTCGGCGCCGAGTTGCAGCCCCGGCAGATCGGCCTGCCGCAGGAAGGGCACTGCCAGCACATGCGCCCGGACCGCGCCCCTGGCATCGTGCAGCGCGATCAGGTGACGGTCCAGGTCCACCCCGTCCGCCCCCTGTCGCAGCGTGCCCAGCACATGCACCCCCAGAGCATTCAGCACCGCCTCCGGCGCCTCCAGCCGCTGGGCGGGATCGTGGTTGCCTGCCGTCATCACGATCTGCAGCCGGGGATTGGCGCGCAGGAAGCTGGCGATGGCCCCGTACAGCAGCCGCTGCGCCTCGCCCGAGGGGTTGATCCCGTCGAACACATCGCCCGCGATCAACAGCGCGTCGACACGTTCGGCCACCATCAGGTCGCGCAGAGCATCCATGAACATCCGGTGTTCAAGGTCGCGCGACCAGCCGTTCAGGGTCTGTCCGATGTGCCAGTCGGCGGTGTGAAGGATGCGCATCGAAGCTCCGTCGGTCGAATCCGGGTGGCTTGACAATTTGTGACTTTAGCATATAAAAACTATACGGGAAATGCAAGGATTCCCGTATAGTTTTTACTCATTCGAATGACTGATATGAAGTGGGGTGTCGAGCGGCGGCTGGAATTCATCGAATTCCGCCTGTTTTGGGAGGGCGGCGTCAATCGCGCCGATCTGATCGAGATGTTCGGCGTCTCGGTGCCGCAGGCGTCCAAGGATCTGACGCTGTATCAGGAAAAGGCTCCCGGCAACGCTCTCTATGACAAGAGTGCCCGTCGCTATGTCGCGGGGGCGGGGTTCCGGCCGGTGTTCCTCGACCCCGACCCGGACGCCTGGCTTTTGCGGCTGCGCTCGGCGGCGGAGGGGTTTGCGGATGCGGGTGGCAACTGGCTCGCCGCCCCGCCCGAGGCCGACATGGCGCTGACACCGCGCCGCAAGGTCGATACTGCGGCGCTGCGCGGTATTCTGGCGGCGCTGCGCGAAGGCGCATCGCTGGAGATCCTCTACCAGTCGATGAACCCTGCGCGGCCCGATCCGGTGTGGCGGCGCATTTCTCCGCATGCGTTCGGCTATGATGGTTTCCGTTGGCATGTAAGGGCCTGGTGCCACGAGACGGGGAAGTTCAAGGATTTTCTGCTGCCGCGTGTTCTCGATATCGGCGAGCGCGGTGCCGCGGGCGCCAGTGGCGAGGGTGATCGGCTCTGGCATGACCACTTCGATATCGTGATCGCGCCACACCCAGGGCTGTCCGCGGGCCAGCAGGCGGTGGTGGCCCGGGACTATGGCATGGCGGACGGGCGCGCCGTGCTTGCCACGCGCTACGCCATGCTGTTTTACGTTCTCAAACGTCTTGGTCTTCTGGAGGATGCTCGGGATCGCGATCCCCGCACGCAGTATATCGTCGCCGAGAACCCTGCCGCGGTCGTCGCGGCCCTTCGTCGGGCGAATTTCGAGTTCGATGAGGCGGGGCAGACAGGCGGCGGGTCATGATCTTGGCAAGAGGGTCGTGCGATGCCGGATGAGGTAAATCGGGCAAAGGAGCTGCGGGAGTTCTGGCGCAAGCGCAACTGCCCGGGGCCGGATTCTGGCGCGCGAGAACGGCTACAGCGCGGCGCTGTTGGGGACCATCGCCGACATCGACGCCATTGGGGCCGCCGCGGCCCTGACTTCGCACTGATCCGCTTGCTTGTTGCGGTTGGCCTGCGGTTTCTGGTGCGCTATCCTGGATGTGTCGGCAACTTGTTGATTAGAAACGAGGAACCGGCACATCCAGGGGATGCCAAATCTTGGACATAACTAGAACAGCGCGAGCTGATCGGGAGTTTCGCGCGGCTTGCGGCGGCGCTGGCTCGAATCGGACGATTCCCTCGTATTGCTTGTCGGTGAAGGCAAGCACATGGATCTCGCCTTTCTCAGGCAGGTTACCCTCGATGCGCTTCAGATGCGACTCGTAGCGGTCCTTGCCATTGCAGAAGCGGGCGTAGATCGAGAACTGACTCATCTCGAAGCCCTGATCCAGCAGGAATTCGTGGAACTTGGTGGCGTCCCGCATCTCCTTCTTGCTGCCCACCGGCAGGTCGAACATCACGAAAATCCACGGTATCCGCTCAGATGGGCAGGGTCCTACTTCACGCGCCATTCTCCGCGTCCAAGCCCGGTCACCTCTCCGGCGCGGGAATGTGCTCGGTGCGGTCACCCGCGGGCAGGTCGAACAGGCCCTTGCCCCAGTCGGCCGTGCGCCAATCCTGCTTCGCGGCCTCGATCCTGTCGCGCGAGGAGGCGACGAAGTTCCACCAGATGTAGCGCGGCCCGTTCAGCGTGGCCCCGCCAAGCGCCATCAGCCGGGCGCCCGCCTCGCCTGCCTGCACGGTGATCCTGTCGCCGGGGCGGAAGACCATCATGCGGCCGGCCTCGAATTCCTGCCCGGCGATGCGGACCGAGCCTTGGGTGATGTAAAGGCCGCGGTCCTCGTGGTCGTCGGGCAGCGGGAAACGCGCGCCGGGGTCGAGGATCACGTCCAGATAGAAGGTCTCGGAGTAAAGGATGGCCGGGGCCCTTTCGCCATAGGCATTGCCGAGGATCAGACGGGCCGTGACGCCCTCGGCCTCGATCTCCGGCAGGCTGTCCTTGGCGTGGTGTTCGAAGGTCGGCTCCATGTCCTCGCGGTCCTCCGGGAGCGCCACCCAGGTCTGGATGCCGAACAGGCTGTGCGGCCCCTGCCGCGCCGCGCTGCTGGTCCGTTCGGAATGGGTGACGCCCTTGCCGGCGACCATCCAGTTCAGCGCCCCGGGCCGGATGATCCGGTCGGAGCCGATGCTGTCGCGATGGTGGAAATCGCCCTGATAGAGATAGGTCACGGTGCCGAGCCCGATATGCGGGTGCGGCCGCACGTCGATGCCCTGCCCGGTCAGGAACTCGGCCGGGCCTGCCTGGTCGAAGAAGATGAACGGCCCGACCATCTGCCGCTTGGGCGCGGGGAGCGCGCGGCGCACCTCGAACCCGCCGATGTCGCGGGCGCGGGGGATGATCAGCGTCTCGATGGCATCCACCCCGATCTCGTCGGGGCAGCCGGGTTCGAGGGCAGGGTTCCAGCTCATCTCGCTTTCCTTTCGGTGCCTCCGGCATTGTCTTCTGTGAGACTAGACCCGGATAAACGGCGTTGGAAGTCCGGTATCGTTCGGCCCATGCGAACACGGCGTTCCAGTCCTGTCTGGCTTGCCCGAAAGCGGCAAGTCGGGCATCGGTGGGCAAGCGAAGGAGGCGATACATGACCACAGGCATCCACCATGTCACCGCGATCACCTCTGACGTGCAGAGGAACGTCGATTTCTACATGGGTTTCCTGGGGCTGCATCTGGTCAAGCAGACCGGGGGATATGAGGATGCCCGGCAGTTGCACCTGTTCTACGGCGACCGGCAGGGCAGCCCCGGCTCGATCCTGACCTTCCTCGTCTGGCAGGGCGGAGCACGCGGTCGCACCGGGCTGGGCGCGATCTCGGAGATCGCGATTGCGGTCCCGGCGGACTCCCTTGGCGACTGGCTGACCCGCGCGATGACGGCGGGGATTGCCGTGACGGGGCCCGCGCGCGAGATGGGCGAGCCGGTGCTGCGGCTGCGCGACCCCGACGGGATCGTCGTCAAGCTGGTGGGGGTGGCGGCGGCGCCCGGGCCGCGCATTCACAGCGTCACCCTGCTGACCGCGGACGCGGAAGAGACCGCGCGCTTCATCGCCCGCTTCGGCTATGCCGAGGCGCTGCGCGACGGGCCATTCATCCGCATGGCCTCGGACAGCGATGTGGTGGATATCCGCGGCTCGGCCGGTTTCGTGCCGGCGATCCCCGGCACCGGCATGTTCGACCATGTGGCCTTCCGTGCGCCGGATGCCGATGCGGTGCGCCGGATGCGGCTGGACCTGCGCGATCATGGCGGGCTGACCCATGTCCACGACCGCAAGTATTTCCTGTCGCTCTATGTGCGAGAGCCGATGGGCACGCTGATCGAATATGCCACCGACGGCCCCGGCTTCACGGTGGACGAGGATGCGGAGCATCTGGGCCAAACCCTGATGATCCCGCCGCATGACGCCGAGCGCGCCTTCGACCTGCGGGTGATGCTGCCGCAATTCGCCCGCCCGGACGAGGAGAGGGTGCCGATGCGCGACCTGCCTTTCGCGCACCGCTTCCATACGCCGGCAGACCCTGATGGCTCTGTCATCGTGCTGCTGCATGGCTCGGGCGGCGACGAGGCCGATCTGATGCCGCTGGCGCACCGCATCCATCCGCGGGCGACCCTGCTCGGCGTCCGCGGCCGGTCGACCGAAGAGGGGATCGCCCGCTGGTTCCGGCGGTTCGACGCGCTGACCCACGATCAGGCGGATATCCGCAACGAGGCGGAGACTTTCGCCGCCTTTGTCGAAGGTGCGGTCCGGGCCTATGGGCTGGATGCGGGGCGGATGACCTTCCTCGGGCTTTCCAACGGGGCCAACCTTCTGGGCGCGGTGATGCGGCTGCATCCGGGGGTCATCCGCCGCGCGATCCTCTTGCGGGGCATCGAGGTGCTGGAGGAGCCGCCGGAGGTCGATCTGGGCGGCGTTCGGGTGCTGCTGGTGACCGGCCGCGATGATCCCTTCGCCGCCGGGGCGCCGGCGCTGGAGCAGGCACTGACCGCCGCGGGCGCGGTGGTGGAAGCCCGGACGATTGCCGCCGGGCACGACCTATCGCCCGCCGATCCGGAGGCTGCGAAGGACTGGATGGACGGCCGAGCGAGGCCGGGGGCGGGGGGAGCCGTCCCCAGCCGCGTCCAGGCGCTGAACTCCGGGCCCATGCGGGCGCGTTCCAGGATCAGCGGGATGACGATCTCCTCCTCATCCGACAGGTGCTGCTTCAGCAAGGGTGCGATACGTTCGACCGTTTCCGCCAGCGCATCGACCGCACGGCGCTGATCGCCGGTCATCTCGCCTTCGGACTGGCCCAGCCGGCGCAGATTGTCTTGCGTGGCCGCGGCCAGTTCCTTGATCGCGTCGTGGATGACATGATGATCGGAGTGCAGAATCTCGAAGCCGCGGGTCAGGCTCGGCTCGATCCGCAGGAGTTGCGGGAAATAGTGTTCGTCCTCGATCCGGTGATGGCCGTCGAGACTGCCCAGCAGACTGCCGATGTGGCGATGGAGAGACGGACCACTGTCCCAGGTCGTCTCGCCCGCTTCACGCAACCTGCGCAGTTGATCGTGGATCTCCGCATCGTGATCGCGCGAAACCAGTCACGGTTGGCCAGCCAGATCTCTCCGGTGCCGGCGAGGCCGGGCTGATTGCGCCAGCCTTCTCGCGGATGCTTGCGGAGGAGATACCGCAGGTCTTCGGGCAGCACGTTGCGGATGCCCAGTTCGAGCGTCTTCTCCATGGCAAAGCCTCCTTGAACGGAAACGGGCGGCGGAGGTCTCCGCCGCCCGCCCGGATTTCTTGACCAGGCCCTTACAGCCGCCCGAACTTGCCCGCGTTGAAGTCCAGTATTGCCTGACGGATCTCGCGCTCGGTGTTCATCACGAAGGGCCCGTAGGCCGACACCGGCTCGTCGATCGGCGCGCCGGCAAGGACCAGAACCTTGGCGTCGTCGCCGGCGGCGATCGTCACCTCGCCGCCGGTGCGGGACAGCCGCGCCGTGGCGGGCCCCGTCAGCGCCGTGCCGTTCACCTCGACCGTACCCGACAGCGCGACCACGATCGCCGTCCAGCCTTCGGCCGGCGAGAGCGCGAGGGTCTTTCCCGCGTTCAGCCGCAGGTCCCAGACATCCATCGGGGTGAAGGTCCGCGCCGGGCCCTTCCTGCCGCCGTATTCGCCCGTGATCACCCGCAGACGCCCCGCCCCATCCGGCAGATCGACCGCGGGGATCGAGGCATCGGCGATGGCCTGATAGCCCGGCTCGGCCGATTTGTCGCTGGCCGGCAGGTTGACCCAGAGCTGCACCATCTCGAACGCGCCGCCGCGTTTCGTATAGGCGTGGCTGTGGAATTCCTTGTGCAGGATGCCCGCGCCGGCGGTCATCCATTGCACGTCGCCTTCGCGGATCACGCCGCCCCGCCCGGTGCTGTCGCCGTGCTCGACCTCGCCGTCATAGACGATGGTCACGGTTTCAAACCCCTTGTGGGGGTGGACATCGACGCCGCGCGGCCGGCTGGCCGGCTCAAAGGTATGGGGCCCGCCGTAGTCCAGCATCAGGAAGGGCGTGTTCTCGTTGCTGCCCGACATGTGGGAAAAGAGCGAGCGCACGGGAAAGCCGTCGCCGACCCAATGGCCGCGGGAGGCAGTGGTGGTGTCAAGAACCTGACGCATGGGAACCTCCGTTTAAGGGCGGATCATCCGCCGTTGCGGCAGAGATGGGCCGGAAGCCGGTGCTGGACAAGGCGCAGGGTGTTCGGCATGATCGAACACGGGTTTTGATTCCAGCCGTCTGGACAGAACCGGTTTGCGCGAATCATCTGGTCGGGAACGCAACCAGTGCCGCCCTGCCGATAGACCGGAAAGGAGGACCGCGATGCACGAGGACCAAGGAAGGAGCGCCCTGATCCTGCCTGTCATGGAACCGTTCTATCGCCGCTTCGCCCAGCCGCTCGCCCATGTCGTGCTGAGGGTTTTGGTCGGCGGCATGCTGGTCATCGAAGGCTGGCCCAAGATCCAGGCGCCCTTCGCCATGGCCGGCTTCACCGAAAGCATCGGCCTTTCTCCCGGCTGGCTATGGTCGGCGGTGCTGGCGGTGTTGCAGTTCGCGGGCGGGCTGATGATCATGGCGGGGTTGCTGACCCGGCCGGTCGCGCTGGCCAATGGGTTGATGCTGGCGGTGACCTACTGGTTTCACGCAACGCATCCCTATGGCGCCGCGATCCTGTCGCCCGAGGGCATGGCCGCGCTTGCGGAGAATGCCGTCCTTTTTACCGAAGACGGCTTGCGCAACCTCGGTGAGGATGGCGGGGCGCGCTTCCTGCATCTGGTCCAGTTCAAGGCCGAGGGCTTCTCGGCGCTCTGGACCGTGGCGGCGCTGTTCCTTGCCGCCTGGGGGGCCGGGCCGCTCTCGGTCGACCGTTCGATCCTGAAACGGGAGTTCTGAGAGATGACCGAAGTGAACATCACCAAAGAGGATGGCGAGCGGCGCGGTCGTTATGTGGCGCGCATCGCGGGCATCGACGCCGAGGGCGAGATCACCTTCACGCACCGGCGGCCGGGCGTGATCAGCGCCGATCACACCGGGGTGCCGGAGGCAATGGCGGGCCAGGGCGTCGCCAAGGCGCTGCTCGACTTCATGCTGGAGGATGCGCGCAAGTCCGGCTTCCGCATCGTCCCGGTCTGCCCCTTCGTGCGCAAGCAATATTCCAGGCACCCGGAATGGGCCGACCTCTTCACCACGAAACCGGGCGAAGACCCCTGAGGAGGACCGCATGGCAAAGACCACACCCGAACCGATCCGCGACCCGGCAAGCGACCGCCTGCTCACGCCGGAAAACTGCGCGCTGGTGCTGATCGACTATCAGCCTGAGCAATACCGATCTGTCACCTCTTCCTCGACCGAAGAGATCAACCTCAATGTCGTGGCGCTGTGCCGGTTCGCGCGCGCCTACGGAGTGCCGGTGATCGTGTCGACCGTGGGTGTCGACATGGGCGTCAACACCGGCACGGCAGAGGAGATCATGGCGGAACTGCCGGGCGACCAGAAGGAGATCGACCGGACCGGCGTCAACGCCTGGGAGGATGCCGAGTTCCGCGCCGCGGTCGAGGCGACGGGCCGCAGGAACATCGTCATGGCCGGGCTCTGGACCGAGGTCTGCCTGACTTTCCCCACGCTGGACATGCAGGCCGGGGGCTATCACGTCTACCCGGTCGCCGACGCGGTCGGCGGGATCTCTGCCGTTGCGCATGATCAGGCGCTGGAGCGGATGCGGCAGGCGGGGGCAACGCCCATCACCGCGATCCAGTTCGGTTCCGAACTGATGCGCAACTGGGCGCGCGACAGTTCGCCCAAGTTCCGGGCGGTGTTGCAGTGGTATTTCCCCAAGCGCTTCGGCCTGATGCGCGAGGGCAAGATCGGCTGATCGGGCGGGTCGGAGGGGGCAGGCCTAGGCCCCGCCGCCGCTGCCCTTGCGCCCGGCCAGGCTGGCTGCGAAGCCGGCGACGAACTCGGTCAGCAGCTTGCGCGATTGTGCGTCGGTAAGGGTGCCGTCCTCGTCGAACAGGTCCCGCGCGCGCGATACCAGCAGACGCCCCTCGCACCAGGGCGCGGTCCTCAGCGTGCGCAGGACCGGCAGCCAGTGCGACTGCGCCATGATGGTGCCGAAGCCGCCGGGCGAGGCGCCGACGACCGCGACCGGCTTGCCCGCGAAGGCCTTCAGCCCGTCGCCCCGCGACATCCAGTCGATCGCGTTCTTGAACACGCCGGGGATGCCATTGTTGTATTCCGGCGTGACCAGCAGCAGCCCGTCGGCCGCGCGCAACTGCGCCTGAAGCGTCTGGACCGCAGGCGGCAGCCCCTCGGTGGCTTCCGTGTCGGCGTTGTAGAGCGGCACATCCGCGATGCTGCCGATCTGCACCGTGACCCCCTCCGGCGCGACCTCGGCTGCGCAGCGCAGCAGGCCGGCGTTGAACGAGGCCCGGCGGAGGCTGCCGGAAAGGCCGAGGACCACGGTCATCACATTCCTTTCTTTGGGGCGAAGGGTCGCCATATCCGGGCAGGTGCAGCGATCGCTCCCGAACGTCCGGTCACTATGGCCGAACGGCTTCGGGCAGGCAATTCCGTGGGTGTCGCGCGATGCGGCCGATGCACAACATGTTCGACAGAGCCGAACGCACGGAGTAGAACTGTGCAATGCAATATGACCTCGATCAGTTGGACACGCTGCTGACCGTGATGGAACTGGGCACGGTGACGGCGGCGGCCGCGCGGCTGAACCTGTCGAAATCGGTGGTCAGCAAGCGCATAAGCGACCTTGAGGGCGAGCTGGGTGCAGCACTCTTCCGCCGCAGCACCGGGCGGATCACGCCCACCGACGCCGCCCACCGGCTGGCCGAGCGCATCCGCCCGGCGCTCGCCGATCTGCGCGCGGCGACCGAGGAGGCCTTGGGCGGCGACCAGCAGATCCGCGGCACGCTGTCGATCGCGGCGCCGGTCAGCTTCGGCACGCTGCATCTGTCGCCGATCCTCGCGCGTTTTGCCACCGCGCATCCGGGCCTGACGCTGCGGATCGACTATGACGACCGCTTCGTCGATCTGGCGCGGACCGGCACCGATCTGGCGATCCGCATCGGCCCCTTGGCGGACAGTGCGTTGATGGCGCGCAAGCTCTGCGAGGACCGCTCCGTCCCCTGCGCCGCGCCGGCGCTGCTGGACCGGATCGGACGGCCGCAGGCGCCGCAGGACCTGACCGGAAAGCCGGTGATCGGCTACAGCCATGTGCCCAATGCGGAATTGTGGCGCTTCGGCCGGTTCAGCCCCTCCGTGACCGAGGTTGTCACCCTCAACAACGGTGAGGCGATGCGCGATCTGGCCATCGCCGGGGTCGGTTTCGCCATGCTGCCGGGCTTCATCGCCGATCCGGCGATTGCGGCGGGCAAGCTGGAACGGATCCTGCCCGAAAGCGCGATCCGCACCCTGCCCATTCACGCTGTCTGGCCGCCGTTGCAGCCGATGCCGGCGAAACTCCGCGCCCTGATCGACCATCTGGCGGCGGAACTGTCCGATGGGGCGCCGTGGAAGATGCCTGCGGTCAGCGGTAACTGAACGCGGGAAAGCCCGTCCGCACATGTGCGGACGGGCTTTGGTTGTGCGCTGTGCTGCCTCAGCGCGCGGAGTCGAGCTGTTCGTGGTTTTTCTCCACCTGCTGCGCCTTCATGTAGCTTTCGATCAGAAGCTGGTAGTGCGGGAAGATCTTCGTATAGATCGCCGCCCATTCCATCGCATCTTCGCGGTTCCAGGTGCCCTGAAGCTCGGAGGCCACCGCGGCGGTATCCATCGGCACCACACCGGCCTGGACGACGCGGGCCAGCGTGATCTCCTCGGCCATCTTCGAATAGGTGCCCGAGGCATCGACCACGGCAAAGACCTTGTAGCCGTCATAGGCCGCGCTGATCGCCGGGAAGGCCATGCAGACCGATGTGATGGTGCCGGCGATGATCAGGGTCTTGCGCCCGGTCGCCTTGACCGCCGCGACGAAGTCGGGGTTATCCCAGGCGTTGATCTCGCCTTTGCGGGCGACGTATTGCGCGTGGGGCGCGGCCTCGTGGATTTCCGGGATCAGCGGGCCGTTCGGGCCCTGCGGCACCGAGGCGGTGGTGATGACCGGGATCTTTGCCAGCGTCGCCATCTTGGCCAGCGCCGCGGCGTGCTGGCGCAGCACCGGCATCGGCATGTCCTGCACGACCTGAAAGAGGCCGCTCTGGTGGTCGATGAGCAAGAGGACGGCATCGTTCGGGTCGATGACCGGGCGCTGGCCGTTGAAATTCGCGATGTTCGACATGGGTCTTCTCCTTGGGTTCAGGGTTGTGATGTTCGGGCCGGTCGGGGGCATCCCGCCGGGTTTTCGGGCCGTCCCCGAGACGGGGGCGGGGTGTTCGGGTCAGGCGGGGAAGGCCGCGATCCTGTCCGGCGATGCTGCCGTCCTTGGATGCACAAGAGATACAGTCAGGACAATCGTCCGGGTAGCCGGTTATTTCGCGCTAGTGCGTCCTGTCTATAGGACGGTGGCGGAGGTCAGCCGCCCGCCTGCCGGTCCAGCGCGGCATATTCCGCGGCCAGGAAATCCAGCAGCGCCCGGACCGAGGGCAGCAGACCCCGGCGGGTGGGAAAGACCGCGTGCAGGATGCCGGCGCGCGGCGCCCAGCCCGGCAGCGCGTCGACCAGCCGTCCGGCGGCCAGATCGTCGCGGATCACCATTTCCGGGAACTGGCAGACCCCCACGCCCTCCAGCGCCGCCAGCCGCAGCGCGACCATGTCCTCGGTCACGAAGCGCGGCCGGTGGCGCAGCGTCTCGACCGCGCCCTCCGGACCCTCCAGCCGCCACTCCTCCTCGCCGCGCGACGGTCCCCAGCCAAGGCTCTGCATCGCCGCCAGCGCCTCGGGACCCGTCACCGGCGCATGGCGGGACAGGAGCGCGGGGGAGGCCACCAGCCGCTGATGGCTGGTCGACAACCGGCGCACCAGCAGGCCGCTGTCCTCGAGCGGGGGAAACCGCACGCGGATGGCCATGTCGAACCCCTCGCGGATCACATCCACCCTCCGCCCGGTGCTTTCCAGATGCACCTCGGTCGCGGGGTAGCGGTCCATGAACCGGGCAATCATCGCTCCGACCTGGAAATAGATGATCGAGGCGGGGCAGGCGATCCGCACCAGCCCGCGCGGCTCCGCCTGCCGTTGGGCGATCACCTCGGCGGCCGCCTCCGCCTCGACCAGCATCGCGGCGCAATGGGCGTGGAAGCTGCGGCCGATCTCGGTCACGGCAAAGCTGCGGGTGGTGCGCTGGACCAGCCGCACGCCCAGCCGTTCCTCCAGAAGCGCCATGCGCCGGCTGATGCGTGAGCGCGGCAGGTTCAGCTCGCGCGCGGCGGCGGCGAAGCCCCCGCGATCCACCACCGTGGCAAACAGGCGAAGGTCATTCAGATCCAGCAGGCATTGTTCGAAAAATGGGACATAGCTGTGCAGAACTAGCACCTGCCGCCGGCATTGTCCCGTCCATAGATTGACCCGGTCAAGAGAATTCCCCGGCGAAAGACCATATCGTGACACCTCATTGTTTCTCTCATCTCGTGTTCAGCTTTCTCCTGTCGGGGATGATGTCCTTCATCATCTCCGGCGTCGCGACGCTGCGGGCGGTCGGCCTTGTCGCGCAACTGCCGCTCTTCTGGGTGACGGCCTGGCCTATAAGCTGGTCGGTCTCGTTCCCGACGGTGCTGGTCATCGCGCCCCTCGCCGGGCGCTTTGCCGGGGCGCTGGTGAAACCCGCAGCGGCAGGAGGGCGCCATGGGTAGGCTCGATGCAGGCGAATGGCGCGACGACTGGTATGACACCAAGGCCACCGGCGGCCGGTTCCAGCGCAGCACCACAACGTGGCGCAACTGGATCACGCCGGACGGTGCGCCGGGGCCGACCGGGCAGGGCGGCTATGCCGCCGAAAGCGGGCGCTATCACCTTTACGTCTCCTACGCCTGCCCCTGGGCGCATCGCACGCTGATCTTCCGCGCGCTGAAGGGGCTGGAGCGGCATATCGATCTGTCGGTCGTGCACCCCGACATGCTCTCCGAAGGGTGGGAGTTCCGAACCGATTTCCCCGGCGCGACCGGCGACCGACTGCACGGCCTGCCGTTCCTGCGCGACATCTACCTGCGCGCCGATCCCCGCGCCTCGGGGCGCGTCACGGTGCCCGTCCTGTGGGACAAGGCCACGAACACCATCGTCTCGAACGAAAGCGCCGAGATCATCCGCATGTTCAACTCGGCCTTCGACGGGCTGACGGGCAATCGTGACGACTACTACCCGGTCGCCCTGCGCGGGCAGATCGACGCGCTGAACGACCGGATCTATCGCGGCTTCAACAACGGGGTCTACCGCGCGGGCTTTGCCACCACGCAAGCCGCCTATGACGAGGCGGTGACCGAGGTCTTCGCCACGCTGGACTGGCTGGAGCCGCATCTGGCGCAGAACCGCTACCTGACCGGCCCCCGCATCACCGAGGCCGACTGGCGCCTCTTCACCACCGCGCTGCGCTTCGATCCGGTCTATCACACGCATTTCAAATGCAACCGCGCCTGGCTGCGCGAGTATCCGAACCTCTGGGGCTGGCTGCGCGAGCTTTACCAATGGCCGGGCATCGCCGGCACGGTGCATTTCGACCAAATCGTGCGGCACTATTATTTCAGCCATGCCATGATCAACCCGCACCGTATCATCCCGACAAACCCGCGGATCGACTGGATGGAACCGCACCGGCGAGGCGGGATCGGTCGGCGCGCCTGAGCCGACGCCCGGGCGCCCCGCCGGTCAGGCCGCGAGGATCCAGAGCGAGGCCACCGCAACCGCACCGGCGGTGACGCGGCTGAGCGCCAAGGTCGAGCCGGACGAGACGACGATCCGGTTGAAGAGCCGCGCAAGGAGGATCGTGCCGAAGAACACCCCGCCGACGGCGGCAAGGGTCACCAACACCACCGGCAGCATCTGCCCGACCCCGGCGACTCCGTCCGGCACGATGCCCGGCAGGAGCAGCATGTAGATCAGCAGCGTCGACGGATTTCCGAGGCAAAGCGCCATCCCGAGGATAGCCCCTTCGGCGCGCGGCCGATCGACGATCCGCAGATGATCGCGCCCTTCGAACTGGCGCCGGGCGAGGCGGCGACGCTGGTCGTCTCCTACTGCTCGCAGGGCTCCTCGCGGCTGTCGATGTCGGTGGAAACGCCGGACAGCTTCGCCGCGCAGGTGGGGCTGAGCGCGGCGAAGAACTATGCCTTCTATGGCATGATGCTGGTGATGATCGCGCTGGCGAGCGTCGCGCTTGCGGTGTTGCGCCAGCCGGTCTTCGCGGCCTATGCCGCCTATCTGCTGTCGGTCCTGACCTATGTGGCGCATGCCGATGGCACGGCGTTTCAGCATGTCTGGCCGGACCTGCCGCGCTTCAATTCCATACGGTGGTGGCCGGATCGGGGGTGATGGTGTTCGGGGGCCTCTTCGCCATTACCTTCCTGCAGACCCGCCGCTACCACCCGGTCATCCATCGCCTGCTTCTGGCCGTCGTCGGCCTGGTGCTGGCGACCGACCTCATCCTCTGGGCCACCGACCCGCAGCTTCTCAAACGGCTTCTGGTCCTGATGATCTCGGTCAGCACGCTGACCTTTCTGGCCGCGGGCATCACCGCGGCGCTGAAGCGGTTCCGCTAGGTCCGCTTCTACCTTTTCGCCTGGTGCGCGGGCCTCATCCCCGCCGTCCTGTTCACCGCGCGCTATGGCTTCGGATACGAGCCGGCCTTCATCACCACCTATGACGCGTTCCGGCTGGCGCTGCTGTTCGACGCGCTGATGATGGGGCTGGTGATTTTCGACCGCTACAAACACCCGCGCCAGACCGCGATGGACGAGACGCTGGCCCATGCGCAGCGCAACGTCGCGCTCGGGCAGCGACTGGCGCTGTTGGAGGAGAGCTATGCGCAGGTCGCCGCGCGCGCCCGGCGGCGCGAGGAAAGCGTCAAGGACACCGTCCACGACCTGCGGCAGCCGATGCACGCGCTTCGGCTTTCCTTGCGCCAGATGTTCAGCGATAAGACCGGCCAGGCGGCCGATGCTGGGCAGGTGGAATCCGCGCTGGGTTACATGGAGAGGCTGGTCGCCGATCGCCTGGCGGAGCGGCCGGAGGGGGATGAAGCAAAGCCGGGCCGGACCGAAAGCGCCGCCACCGAGCCCGGCATCCACAGCGTCCTGCCTGGACCGCCGGGCTGCGCGACAGGCGGATGTGGCTGAGATAGAGCGCTGCCGCCGGTCAACTCGTCGAAGGCCAGCACGTGTTCCCCGCACCCGCGGGGACGAACCGCCGCTGGTGCAGACGCTCTTCGACATTGCCGTGTGTTCCCCGCACCCGCGGGGATGAACCGTGCGGGGCGCCGCCGTAGTAGGCAGGGGCCGCGTGTTCCCCGCACCCGCGGGGATGAACCGTCGGTCACAGCGGGCAGGTCGGGCAGCGCGGTGTGTTCCCCGCACCCGCGGGGATGAGTCGCGGATCGCCTGCAGGCGCGCTGGCCGCCATCAGTCTCCCCCGCCCCCGCGGGATAAGTCGAGCTCCGGCGCCCGGACGTCGCGCGCCTGCATCACCCGCGTCGGGGCCGAGGGGCGACACCCTGCCCCGACGCATCATCAGGACCAAGCCTGAAGCGACCCGGCTCTGTGGTCTCGCACAGTCCGTTCCTTCCCCCGGGGAGGACACCGGCCGCTGATGACGCAGAACTCTTGGGCCGGTTGCGGTGTTGAGGCGCTCCGGAACCGCCCGCAGTCTCGAAGACCCGTGCTGCCGGGCACCTCGCCCTCGTCAGAGTCCCCCGACGAAATTCCCCACCGCCGTGACGATGATCGCGGAAATTCCGCCTTCGAGGTCATGGCCCATGCCCTCGACCTCGACCAGCTTCGCGCCGGGGATGCGGGCGGCGATGTCGCGGCCGTGGGCGAGCGGCAGCAGGGTGTCGTCGGTGCCGTGGATGACCAGCACCGGCACCCGGACTTCGCCCAGCCGGGTAAAGCGGCGGCCGCGGCTGGCGAGTACCGCGGCATATTGCCGGGTGACGCCATCCGGGCAATGGCAGCGGTCGAGCGCGCGGCCGATCAGCGCCCGCCTTTCGGCTTCGTCGAAGGGGAAGCCCGGGCTGCCCCAGACGCGGTCGCCGCGCAGCGTGTGGGCGATGATCGAGGCGCGGTCGGAAGGATCGTCGGGCTCGGCCAGCAGCATCGCCTCGGCCTCGGGCGTGGCGGGTGGCAGGCCGGGCGCGCCGGAGGAGGACATGACGATGGTTGCGCTGAGGAGCCGCCCGGGGTGGTCGAGCGCCATCTGCTGCACGATCATTCCGCCCATCGAGATGCCGAGGACATGGGCGGCCGCGATCCCCAGCGCGTCGAGCACGCCGATCCCGTCGGCGGCCATGTCCTCGATCCGGTAGGGCGCCGATACCGGCTCCCCCGCCGCGAGCCGCGCCTGGATCGCCGCGAGGTCCGGCCGGCCGGCGGCGGCGAACTTCTGCGACAGGCCGGCATCGCGGTTGTCGTAGGTGATGACGTGGAAGCCCTTGCGCAAGAAACCGTCGATCAGCGCTGCGGGCCAGTGGATGAGCTGCGATCCGAGGCCGCGGACAAGAAGAAGCGGCACCGCCGACGGCGGGCCGTGCCGTTCGACCTCGATGGCGATGCCGTTGGCGATGATGGCGGTCATGCGGTTGCCCCTTGCTGGCGGGCGCCGGGACGCGCCCGGGCCGGATACTGCCCGCAACCCGGCGCGCCGCCAAGATGCGGCGACCCCGGGCTGCGGGATCACACCGCCGCAATGGCCCGGCTCAGCATCTCGCCGAAGCGGACCGCGACACGCGCGTGCACCGGATGGCGCGGCGCGAACAAGGCGATCTCGTAGCAGGGGGCGCGTTCGACGGGCTGGACGACCGCGCCGAAGCGGCGCCGGAAATACCGGGCGGTGAACGGATCGGCCAGCGCGATGCCGACGCCTTCCATCGCCATCTGTGCCGCCGTCTGCGACCCGAAGGCATCCATCCGGGCCGATTGCCGGATCACGGTGCGCAGGTCTGGATCGCCGCAGATGCCGAGGAAATAGGGGATGCTCGGCACGATCAGGGGCAGGGTGGCGAGCGTGGCGAGGTCGATCGGCCCGTCGCGGCCGCCGATCGGCCCGGCGCCGGGGGCGGCCATCGCGACATAGGGCAGCCGTCGGCGGGCGAGGGTGTCGATGTCGCCGGTATCGAGGACGGGGCTCGCGAGCCCGAGGTCGAACCGCCGGGCGCGGACCCAGTGGATGATCCGCTCGGATTCCCGCGGCTCCACCGTGAACGACAGATCACCGTGGTGCCCGCGCCATTCCGCCAGCGCCCGCGGCACGATCTCGAGCAGCATCGCCGGAAGCGCACCGATCGACAGATGGGCGTTGCGGAACTGGCCGATCTCCTCGGCCACGCGCGAGATCGCGCCGAGGCCCTGAAAGGATCGTTCGACCTCGCCATAGAGGATTTCGGCCTCTGCCGTCGGTGTCACGCCGCGGCTGCGCCTGAGGAAGAGCGGATAGCCGAGCTTCCGCTCCATGCTGACGATGAGGCGCGTCACGTTGGGTTGCGAGGTGTTGAGAAGCCGCGCCGCCGCGGAGAACGAGCCGCTGGTCATGGCGACGCGGAATGCCTCGATCTCGCGCAGGCCCAGCATGGCACACCCATATCCCCGGCGTATATCATGAATGAAAACTCGTATTTGTCGGAATGGCAAGCTTGTGGTCTGCTTCGATCCAACCGCCATGCCGGCACCGGGCGCAGAGGGCGGCACATGGGAGGTAGACATGAGAACGGACATGTTCGGACGCATCTCGCGGCGGAGGTTCGGCCAGCTTGCGGTGGCTGCGGGTGCGGGTGCCGTGCTTGCCTCGGCCGGGTCGCGGGTCCGCGCCGCCGAGCCCAAGCGCGGCGGCCGCCTGCGGATCGGCGCATCGGGTGCGAACGCATCGGAAAGCTGGGATCCGGCGAGCTGGGGGCACAGCGCCATCATGAATCTCGCCGGCTTCGGCTGCGTCTACAACAACCTCGTCGAGATCGCGCCGGACGGGACGCTGACGCCCGAACTGGCCGAGAGCTTCGAGCCCGCCGAGGGCGGCAAGGTCTGGCGGTTCAACATCCGTCAGGGCGTCACCTTCTCCAACGGCCGGACGCTGGCGCCGGCCGACGTGGTCGCCTCGCTCGACCATCACCGGGGGGAGGAGTCGAAGTCGGCGGCCAAGCCGATCGTTGCCGCGATCACCGACCTCGCGGTCGACGGCAACGCGGTGGTGGTGACGCTCGACGCGGCGAACGCGGACTTTCCCTACCTGCTTGCCGACTATCACCTCGTCATCGGCGCGGCGGGGGATGACGGCAAGGTCGATTGGGACCAGCGGATCGGCACCGGCGGCTATACGGTCGCGGAATATGCGGTCGGCGCGCGGGCGCTGCTGGCACGGCGGGCGGACTACTGGAAGAGCAATGCCGCCTGGTTCGACGAGGTCGAGATCCTCGCCATCGATGATGTGGCGGCGCGGATGAACGGGGTGATGACGGGCGAGCTTGACGTCATCGACCGGGCCGACATCGCCACCGTCGGCAGGCTGGCAGACCGGTCTGACCTGATCGTCGACGAGGTGACCGGCACGCAGCATTTCACCCTGCCGATGTTCTGCGACGTGGCGCCCTTCGACAACCTCGACGTCCGGCTGGCGCTGAAGCTCGCCATCGACCGCGAGGAGATGGTGCAGAAGATCCTCCACGGTCATGGCCGGATCGGCAATGACCATCCGATCGCACCTGCCAACCGCTACTTTGCGGCCGACCTGCCGCAGCGGGCCTATGACCCGGAGCAGGCGAAGTTCCACCTGAAGAAGGCCGGGATGGAGGGGCTGACGGTCGACCTGCACGCCGCCGACGCCGCCTTCCAGGGCGCGGTCGACACCGCCATCCTCTATGCCGAGCAGGCGGCGAAGGCCGGCATCACCATCAACGTGATCCGCGAGCCGAACGACGGCTTCTGGTCGAACGTCTGGACGGTGAAGCCCTTCGTGACCTGCTTCTGGCAGGGCCGGCCGACCGAGGACTGGATGTTCACCCAGGTCTATGCCTCCGACGCGGCGTGGAACGACACGCACTGGAAGAACCCGGAGTTCGACAAGCTCCTGCTGGCCGCCCGCGCCGAGCTTGACGATGCCAAGCGGCGGGGGATGTATGGCGAGATGCAGAAGCTCGTCTCCGACGACGGCGGCGTCATCGTGCCGATGTATGCCAACTACGTGTCGGTGCGCAGCGCCACCGTGCAGCGCGGCGAGCACATCAGTTCGGTCTCCGGGCTCGACGGCTCGAAGTGCGGCGAACGCTGGTGGTTCGCATGATCTGACAGGGCGGTCCGGCATCCCGCCGGACCCCCTTTCCCGATGACAGACATTGCCGGGCCGGCTTTTGCCGGACGGAATGGCGTTGCCTGGAGGCCCGCAAGGTCATGGACATTCATGCAAAACAGGCACGCAGGGCCAATCTGAAGCGCCTGCTGAACCCTCGCACGGTCGCCCTTGTCGGAGGAAGAACGCTGGCGCCCTCGATCGCGATGCTGCGCAAGGCGGGCTTCGGCGGCGACATCCGGATGGTGAACCCGTTCCAGCGGGAAATCGGCGGCATTCCTTGCGTGCCGACGATCGCCGACCTGCCCGAGGCGCCCGACGCCGCCTTCCTGAGCGTCAACCGCAGGCTGACGGTCGAGGCCGTCCGCAGTCTTGCCGCGCGCGGGGCAGGGGGCGCGGTCTGCTTCGCGGCGGGCTTCGGCGAGATGGGCGAGGAGGGCAAGCGCCTCCAGACCGACCTTGTCGCCGCTGCCGGAGACCTTGCCGTGGCGGGGCCGAATTCCAACGGTCTCCTGAACCGGCTCGACCGGCTGGCGCTGTGGCCGATGGAGGATCACGACCCGGCGCCCCTGGACCGCGGCCCCGCCATCATCTCGCAGTCGGGCGGCATCGCCTATGCGTTCGTGCGTGACCGGCGCGGACTGGCGCCGGCGGTGATCGCCTCGACCGGCAACCAGGTGCTGCTCGATGTGGCGGACTGGCTGGCGGTGCTGGGCGAGGACCCGCGTGTCACCGCCATCGGCATCTTCATGGAAGGGCCGGGTGATGTGGCCGCGCTGGCCGGGGCGGCCGAAGTCACCCGCCGGCGCAACCTGCCGGTGGTGGTGCTGAAAAGCGGACGCAGCGCGCTCGGTGCCGAGATGGCGCTGACCCATACCGGGGCGCTGGCCGGCGACGACGATCTCTTCGACGCGCTCTGCGAGCGGCTCGGATTCACCCGGGTCCGCAGCCTGCCGCAGCTTTTCGAGACGCTCAAGGCGCTCGGCACCTGGGGCGACCGGATCGGCGGCAACCGGATGGCGGTGCTGACGGCAAGCGGCGCGGCGCGGGCGCTTTTCGCCGATGCGGCCTTCGATCACGGGATCGCCCTTCCGCCGGTATCGGACGGAGTCGCGGCGGCGCTGCGCCCGCAACTGCCGGAATTCGCCCATGTGTCGAACCCATTGGACCACAACGCCTATTACACCGGCATGGACGTCCTTTCGATGGAGAACGAGCCAGCCCTGTTCGAATGTTTCCGGACCATGCTTCAGGACGGCTACGACGTCGCGGTGATGAACACCGACGGCGGTGATGGCCAGGGGGGCAGTCCGACGCTTCGCGCCTGGATCCGGGCGACGCGGGAAACCGCCACGCCGGCCGCCATCGTTGCGACCATGCCGGACGAGATGTCCGCCGATGTCCACCGGCTCTGCCGCGAGGCAGGGATCGCCGCGCTCCAGGGGCTGGAGGACGCGGTCTCGGCCATCGCTGCCGCCAGCCACCACGGCGCGCGCCGCGACGGCGCGCAGCAGGACCTTGCGATCCTGCCACCGGCCCCGCCATTCGCGACGACCCGTGTTCTCGACGAAGTGGAGTCGAAGGCGGTTCTGGAAACTGCGGGCATTCCGTTTCCGCGGCGCCATTTTGTCGGCGCCGAAGAGGTTGCCGCGGCCGCCCGCCAGATCGGCTTTCCGGTTGTGCTGAAAGGAATATCCGCCGCCGTCCCGCACAAGAACCGGTTCGGCGCGGTCGCGGTCGGCTTGTCCGGCGAACCGGCGGCTGAGGCGGCGCTTGCGGCGATGGCGGCCCGGTTCGGCGAGGCGGGCATCGCGCCCGATGGCTATCTGGTCGAGGAGATGGTGGCGGGGGCGGAGGTGGAGGTCATCGTCGGCATCAAGTCGAGCCGGATCTACGGCCACGCGCTGATCCTCGGGCAGGGCGGGGTCGATGTCGAGACCGCAAGGAATGCCGTGGCGCTGTTGCTGCCGGTTGCGCGCGGTGCGATCGACCTGGCGCTGGCGGGTCTTGGGGTGACAGCGGGCCTCGATCCGGCGGCCCGGGCCCGCGTCGGTGACATTGCCGAGGCGGTCGCAGCCTTCGCCATCGCCAACCGGGAGACACTCGCCGCGCTCGACCTCAACCCGGTCATCGTCGCGCGGGACGGGCGGGTGGTGGCGGTGGATGCGCTGATCGAAAGCGGGGCCTGAGATGGAGACGATCAAGGGGCTGAGGGGCCCGGACTACCGGGTGCACATCGAATGGGGGGCAATCCGGCAGTTCGCACGTTCGCTCTACTCCACGCTTCCGGCATGGCTCGACGACCCGCGGGCAGTGGTGCCGCCGACCTTCCTCGTCATGGCGGGCTATCACTGGGGCTATATCCTCGAACGCGCGCCCGAAGGCTCGGCCCTTGCCGCGATCGACTGTCTGGGCACGACCGACGGGGAACAGTCGTTCGAGTTTTTCGGGCCGCCTCCGAGGGTGGGGGACGTGCTGACGGCCTCGACCGAGGTTGCCGATCACTTCTTCAAGACCGGGCGCGCCGGCGGACGGCTGGAGTTCTTCGTCATGCGGACGGAGTTCCGCGACGCGGCGGGGCGGCTCGTCGCCCGCTGGATGCCCACCTCGATCCGGCCCGAGCGCCGCGATGGAGCGGGCGGCGAAGCGGCGGGCGGGCCGAAGCACCGGCCCTGGCTGCACCGGAGCGAGGCGCGGAACCAGCTTGACGCGGTGAGGTCCGCCCTCGGTCCCCTGTCGATCGGCGACGGCCCCGGCCCCGTCGACCTGCCGGCGCTGACGCTGACCGACATGATCCGCTACCAGTGCGCCTCGGGCGAGGATTCGCCCGGCCATCACGACACGCTCGCCGCCCGTGCGCACGGCATGGCCGACTTCATCTCCGTCGGGATGCACCACGCCGGCGTGCTCGGCGCCTATGCCGCGCACTGGCTGAGCCCCGGAAACGTCCGGTTCTTCCGCGCCCGCTTCCTGACGACGGTCTGGCCCGGCGACGCGCTGACCTGTCAGGGCCGCATCACCGGATTCGGCGAGAGCGGTGAGGGGCCGACGGTGGAACTGGCGCTCGACTGCCTGCGCGGGGCCGAGCCGGTGGTGCGCGCCTCCGCCGTCTTCCTCCGGCCCGAAGGGACGTGACCGGCACGACGGTGACGCGCGGGCCGGCAGGGCGCGGCTGCGGGCTGGCGCGCCGTTTCAAACCTACTCTTTGGGGTTATTTGCCGCGTCCCTCCGGGCGGGAATACTCGGCACAGAAACTGCGGAGACCAAGATGGACCTGCGACCCAACTACGATGCCGACAAGATCCGGCAGCAAGACCTGAACCACCATTTCCATCCGTTTACCGACTTCTCTACGTTCAAGTCCACCGGCTCGATGATCCTGACGGGGGCCGAAGGCGCCTATGTGACCGACAGCGAGGGCCAGCGGTATCTGGACGGGATCGGCGGGCTCTGGTGCGTGAACATCGGCTACGGACGTGACGAAATGGCCGATGCCATTGCCGCGCAGGCGCGGCAGATGGTGTATTATTCCTCCTTCGGCCATCACACTTCGGTTCCGGCCGCGCAATTGGCGGCGAAGCTGGCGGAACTGGCCCCCGGGCCGCTGAACCATGTCTTCTACGGGCTGGGCGGATCGGAATCGAACGATACCGCGGTGCGGATGATCCATTTCTACTTCAACCGCCTCGGCAAGCCGCTCAAGAAGAAGATCATCACCCGCCACGACAGCTATCACGGCAGCACCTATCTGACGATGTCGATGACCGGTGTGGCCTTCGATCATATCGGCTTCGATCTGGTGGCCGACGGGTTGATCCACCGCGTCTCATCGCCCAACACCTATCGTCGCCCCGACGGCATGACCGAGGAAGCATTCCTCGCCGAACTGGTCGCCGAATTCCGCGCCAAGATCGAGGAGCTTGGTCCCGAGACCGTTGCCGCCTTCTTCGCCGAGCCGATCCAGGGCGCGGGCGGCGTCATCGTCGCGCCGAAAGGCTATCATGCCGCGATGGCGAAGGTCTGCCGGGAATACGGCGTGCTCTACGTCGCCGACGAGGTGGTCACCGCCTTCGGCCGGCTGGGCCATTTCTTCGCGTCCGAAGACGTCTTCGGCATGGTGCCCGACATCATCACAGCGGCGAAGGGCATGTCCTCGGCCTATGCGCCGCTGTCGGCCAACATCATCTCGGACGACATCTATGACGTGCTGAGCGTGCCGCAGGCGGCCGGTGCGATGTTCACCCACGGCTTCACCTATTCCGGCCATCCGGTTTGCTGCGCCGCCGGCCTTAAGAACATCGAGATCATGGAGCGCGAGGACATCTGTGGCCACGTCCGCAAGGTCGGTCCCTATTTCGAGAAGCGGCTGCGCGACCTTTCCGCGCTTCCCCTGGTCGGCGATGTGCGCGGCAGCCATTTCATGCTTTGCGTGGAAAACGTCGCCAGCAAGTCCACGAAGGCGCTTTTGGCCCCGGAACATGCCATCGGCAAGCGGATCGCCAACGAGTGCCAATCCCGCGGGGTCCTGGTGCGCCCGATCGCCCATCTGAATGTCCTGTCCCCGCCGCTCATTCTGGACGTGGATCAGGTTGATGATCTGGTCGGCGTCCTTGGCGACTCGATCCAGGTCGTGGCCGATCAACTGACCCGCGAAGGAGTCAGGCTAGACTGAAGCCCGCGCTTGCGGACCGGGCCGCCCGTGCTAGACTTCCGGCCTGCCGATGCGTGACGCAGGCTGGATCTTGCGCCGGGTTCAAGAAGGGCAATGTCCAACCACCCCCTGCCCAAAGCCGAAGACGAATGCCCGGACTGGGTCAAAGGGCTCGCGGATGCGGCCCTGACCTCGGGAACGGGGCAGTTCTGGGATGCGCTGGCCGGAAGCGTCAGCGCCATTCTCGAGAACCACGGCATCGTCGTCTTTCGCTATTCCGGAGGAAATGAGCCGGCGCTGGTGTTCAGCAATTTCAACAGCCGCGTTTCGCGCGGGGATTTTCGCGAGTACCGCACGCGGGCCTATCTGCTGGACCCGACCTATCTGGCCTTTCAGAAGCGGCTTCCCGGCGGCATCCACCTGCTTCGGAAGCTGGCCGCCGACCGGTTTTTCCATTCCGAGTTTTACCGGACCTACTATGTCCAGACCGGCATGTCAGACGAGTTGTGCATCTTCTGCTGGATCGGCCACGACGACCTGATCGTGATCTCGGCGCTCAGAAGCAAGAAGATTTCGGCGTTTTCTGCCTCGGGCGTACGGTTTCTCAGACAGATCAATACGCTGATTTCCAGTCTGGTTTGCCGGCATGTTGCACTCGGGCCATCGACGCAGTCCCCGGCCAGCTCCGTCAGCGCCGTTGAGCCCACGCTCAACATCGGCGGCGAGGGTATTCTGACACAGCGCGAACTGGCGATCGCGAATCTGATCCTCAGGGGGAATTCGTCGCCCTCCATGTCGCTCCTGCTCGGCATCAGCATCGAAACGGTCAAGGTGCATCGTCGCCATATCTATCGGAAGCTCAACATATCTTCTCAGGCAGAACTCTTTGCCCTGGCGATGAACCGGACGGCCGATGCCGAATCGCGTTGAGCGAGGCCGGCGGTTGCTGCCCTCGGGTGGCCGGCCTCCAGCGCAGGCGGGATGACCGGGTGAGGCGCGGCCAGCCACCAGACGCGCCAGTCGGTCAACGGCCGGAGGCAAAGATTCGGTTGACGAAATTCATTTGTATGCTAGCGTTCTTTCCGAGCTGAAGTCGGCAGGCAGTCAGCCTAATCGGTGTGTGCCATGAGCAATCCTTTTTACAGGGAGGCAGTCATGGAAGCCAAGACGAATACCCCCAAACGCACCCGCACCGTGCGGGCCAGCCACCCCGCCAGCGCCTTCCGCCAGGAGCCGCCCGAATTCAGGCGCGCCACCTTCGGGTTCCTCGACGATGACGAGGTTGCCTGGATGAAAGCCCGGGTCGAGGATGTGCTGGCCGACTACGGCGTGGCGATCCTGCACCCCGAGGCGTACAAGCGCTTCCTTGCCGCGGGCGCGAAGCCCGGCACCGATGCCAACCGCATCCGGATGCCGCGCGAACTGATCCGCGAGGCGATGGCGGCGACGCCGAAGGCGGTGCGGCTGGGCGGCAAGGAGCCGCGCTTCGACATCGACCTGCCGCGCGCCGACCGCGGCTTCGTCATGCGCACCGGCACCGGCGGGCATGGCTATGTCAACCCGCGCGACGCGAGCTACCGCAAGATGGACCTGACCGCGGTCAGCGAGATCGCCGCGGTGGCCAACACGCTGGACGAGGTCGGCTTCATCGCCCATCCCTTCGTGCACGGCGTGCCCGAGGTGACCTCCGACATCCACAGCTATGGCCGCCTGATCGGGCGCACGCCAAAACATGTCTGGATGCAGCCCTACCAGTGGGAAAACGTGGATTACCTGATGCGCATCGCGGCGATCGCGGCGGGCGGTGAGGACAAGCTTCGCGCCAACCCGATCACAAGCTGCATCACCTGCTCGTTCACGCCGCTCGAATTCAAATACATGGACACCCACGCCATCATCAAGGCGGGAGAATACGGGATTCCGCTCCATGCCTGCAGCCTGCCCTCGTCGGGCGGCACGGCGCCGCTTTCGGTTCCGGCAATGTCGATCATGTCGGCGGCCGAGATCGTCGGCATGACGGTGATGGCGCATATCCTGTCGCCCGGCACTCCGGTGATCGCGACGCCTCTGATGTTCACGCTCGACATGCGGACGGGCAGCGCGCTGCAAAGCTGCGTGGAATCGCTCCAGGCCGCGAACATGTCGATCCAGCTCATGAAGCGCGGCTGGGGGGTGGTGGCGCATACCTACGGCTCGGGCTCGGACACGCCGGACGCCGACCACCAGTCGATGGCGGAACGGGCGATGCTGACGCAGACCGTGGCGCTGGCCGGGGCCGACATCCTCGGCGGCGTGGGCCAGCTCGAATGCGCCACAGTGTTCAGCCCGGTGCAGGCGGTCCTCGACAACGAGGTCGGCGCGATGATGCGGCGCTTCATCCGCAAGCCCAGCCTCGACAAGGAGGCGCTGAACTGGGACGAGCTGATGCAGATCCGTACCGGCGGCCACTTCCTCGACAGCGCGCACACGATCGCCACCTGCCGCGACCAGTTGTCGCCCAGGGTGTTCAAGCGGCAGGGCCGCGACGACTACGAGAAGTCGGGCCGCCGCGCCGCCTTCGACGAGGCTCGCGATGCCGCGCTGGCGGCGATTGCGGCGGCGCCCGAACAGGGCCTTCTCAGCGAGGAACAGGAACGCGAGATCGCCGCGCTGGCCGCGCATGCCGACCAGCACATCGTCGCGGCCTATGCTGGCGCCGTCTCGGTGATCTGACCCCCCGGGGTCTGACCGGCGCACTGACGCGTGCCGGTCAGACCATCTTTGCAAGCAGGCGAAGCAGCGTGCGCCGTTCTGCCGGCGTCAGCGGCTTGAGCGTCTGCCTGGTGATCCGGCGCCCGACCGCGTGAAGGGTTGCCCGCAGGTCCTCGTGCGGGCCCGGGACCGAGATCGTCGTGCGACGCCGGTCATTCGGGTCGGGTCGCAGGCGGACGAGCCCCTTCACCCGCAGCCGGTCGACCACCCCCTTGATCGTTGCCACGTCCATCGCGGTGCGGCGCCCCAGTTCGTTCTGCGAGCATTCGCCTTCATCCAGTAGCCGCACCATCGCGGAAAACTGCGTAGGAGTGAGGTCGAGCACGGTGTGTTCCTGAAAGATCAGCGCGTGCCGCTGGTTCACGAGTCGCAGGAGGTAGCCGATCTGTTCGTCGAGGACATAGGCCTTTTTCGCCGCGTCGTCGGGGCGTTCGGATTGCGGTGCGGGCTGCATGATCATTCCTGAATGCTCCAGTAGACACCTCGGCGGCCGTTGGACCGATTCGGATCGTTCGATGGGCCGACGTGACCCGAGCCGGCGCTTGCGTTTGCCGGCCCTTCCATTAGCATACAAATAAATTGGATCGAAGGGGGCCGACCGGATGTCCATGTCCTCGTTGCCAGACCGGGTCTTCTGCAACATCGGTCCGATGCCCCCGGCGGTGGCCGTCTTCCTGCTGCCCCGGCGCTCCGGCCGCGCTGCGCGACGAAGACCTCAGGCGAATCGGTGCTGCCCGGCAGGCGGCGCGTGGCCGCGAGGCGGGCACTGATGGCGCGGCGGCCATCGGCCCGCCGCTGCGCCACGCCGGGAGGCGGGTTCCGCGAAAGCCCCCGCCCTTCGCGGGACCGAGGCGCGGGGCGGGCCGGTGGCTTGGGGCCGAAGCGCGGCGTTGACAGGTTCGCGGAAATGTGTGTCATTAGCATACAAATGAATTGACTGCCCGCCGCCAGAGGAGAGGCGCGGGGGGCGGTACCGCCCCGGCAGCCCGCCCCCGAAGGACGGGACACATGCCGGCAGGTCCTGGGGACAAGCGCGACGGGGCCGAGACGTTGAAGAAACCGGTGATCCACCGAGAAAGCAGGGAGGAGAAATGAAACTGAAAGCGATACTGACGGGCACGCTCCTGGCCGCCGGCATGGCCGCCGGAACCGGGGGGGCGGCCTCGGCGCAGGACATGGTGTTCACAAGCTGGGGCGGCACGACGCAGGACGCGCAGGCCGCATCCTGGGCCGCGCCCTTCACCGAAAAGACCGGCGTGAACGTGCGTCAGGACGGGCCGACCGACTATGGCAAGCTGAAGGCGATGGTCGAAAGCGGCAATGTCGACTGGGATGTGGTCGATGTCGAATACGACTTCGCCATCGCCGCGGCCAAGATGGGCCTGCTGGAGCCGATCGACTTCGCCGTGGTCGACCGCGCCGGGATCGACCCGCGCTTTGTCACCGACAACGCGGTGGGCAGCTTCTATTATTCCTTCGTGATCGGCTACAACAAGGACGCGCTGAAGGACGAGCCGGCAAGCTGGGCCGACGTGTTCGACACCGCGAAGTTCCCCGGCAAGCGCAGCTTCTACAAATGGTCGGCACCGGGCGTGCTGGAGGCCGCGCTGCTGGCCGATGGCGTGGCGCCGGACGGGCTTTACCCGCTGGACCTCGACCGCGCCTTCGCCAAGCTCGACACCATCAAGGCCGACATCATCTGGTGGGGCGGCGGCGCGGAATCGCAGCAGCTTCTGGCCTCGGGCGAGGCGCCGATCGGCAGCTTCTGGAACGGCCGCATCTTTGCCATCCAGCAGGAAGGCGGCAATGTCGGGATTTCCTGGAACCAGAACCTGACCGCCGCCGACGTGCTGGTGGTGCCGAAAGGCGCCAAGAACAAGGACGCGGCGATGAAGTTCCTGGCCGAGGCGACCAGCGCCACCGGGCAGGCCAAGCTTGCCGCGGCCACCGGCTATGCCCCGGTCAACGTCAATTCCAAGGCCGAGATGGACCCGGCTGTGGTTGCCGAACTGCCCGACGCCCATGTCGACTCGCAGATCAACCTCGACATGGCCTACTGGGCCGAGCACCGCGACGAGATTGCCAAGCGCTGGTACGACTGGCAGGCCAAGTAACGGCCTTGCGCCGGCGGGCCCGCTTTGCCCGCCGGCGCCTTCCGCCACCCCGAACATGTCACGGTGACCCGCATGGCCACAGATGCATTTTCGCCCGGGCGGCACTGGCGGGGCCTGGGCCCG
The DNA here is from genome assembly GCA_030837825.1 of Albidovulum sp. GTDB lineage: Bacteria > Pseudomonadota > Alphaproteobacteria > Rhodobacterales > Rhodobacteraceae > Albidovulum. The sequence continues at coordinate 19,802 of JAUQYB010000033.1, read as the reverse complement.
GCGGCCCCCGCGCTTGCGCTGCTGGCGCTGTTCTTCGTGATACCGGTGGTCAGCCTCTTGCTGCGTTCGGTGCTTGAACCGCAGCCCGGCCTTCAGAACTATGCCGAACTGTTCGCCACCTCGACCTATGCCCGGGTGTTCTACAACACTTTCGTGGTCGCCACCCTGGTCACGGCGGTGTCGCTGTGCCTGGGCTATCCGGTCGCCTGGCTTCTGGCGATCATGCCGCAGCGCCTGGCCAACCTGGTGCTGGCCGTCATCCTGGTGTCGATGTGGACCAACCTTCTGGCGCGCACCTATGCCTGGATGGTGCTGCTGCAACGCACCGGCGTCATCAACACCACACTGATCAGGCTTGGCCTGATCGACGAGCCCTTGGCGCTGGTCAAGAACCTGACCGGCGTGACCATCGGCATGACCTATATCATGCTGCCCTTCATCATCCTGCCGCTTTACGCCAGCATCCGCGCGCTTGACCCGACCATCCTGCAAGCGGCGGCGCTGTGCGGCGCCGGGCGCTGGCAGGCGTTCCGGCGGGTGCTGCTGCCCTTGTCGGCCCCGGGGGCGGCGGCCGGCGGGCTGATGGTCTTCGTCATGTCGCTGGGCTATTTCGTCACCCCGGCGCTTCTGGGCGGCGCCTCGCACATGATGCTGGCCGAGATGATCGCCCAGCTTGTGCAATCGCTGCTGAACTGGGGGCTTGGGTCGGCGGCGGCCTTCCTGCTGCTGGCGGTGACGCTGGCGCTTTACGCCGTGCAGATCCGCTTCTTCGGGGGGATGCGCTGATGCTGCTGACCTATCACCGGCTTGGCGGGCTCGGGGTTGCGCTCTGGGCGATCACCATTCTCGTCTGCCTGTTCCTGCTGGTGCCGATCGTCTTCATCGCCGCGCTGTCCTTCGGGTCGTCGCAATGGCTGGTGTTCCCGCCGCCGGCCTGGACGCTGCGCTGGTATCGCGATCTGGCCGCCGACCCGCGCTGGCTGGAAGCCGCGCTGACCAGTGCCAAGGTGGGGCTGCTGTCGGCGGCGCTGGCGGTGCTTCTGGGGCTGATGGCCAGCTTCGCGCTGGTGCGCGGCCGCTTTCCCGGGCGCAACCTCTTGAAGGCGCTGTTCCTGACGCCGATGGTGCTGCCGGTGATCGTCTTCGCCGTGGCGATCTATGCGCTTTTTCTGCGCATCGGGCTGAACGGTACGCTGCTGGGCTTCGTGCTGGCCCATACCGTGCTTGCCTTTCCCTTCGCGGTGATCCCGATCGTCAATTCGCTGGAAGGCTTCGACAAGTCGGTCGAGGATGCCGCCGTCCTGTGCGGCGCCACGCCCTTGCAGGCCAAGCTGAAGATCACCCTGCCGGCGATCCGCATCGGCCTGTTCTCGGCCGCGATCTTCGCCTTCCTGATTTCCTGGGACGAGGTGGTGGTGGCGATCTTCATGGCCAGCCCCGACCTCCAGACCCTGCCGGTGCGCATCTGGGGCGCCCTGCGCCAAGATCTGACCCCGGTGATCGCCGCGGCCTCGACCATCCTCGTGGCCTTCACGCTGCTGGTGATGGCCGCGGCCGCGCTTCTCAAACGACGGATTTCCCGATGAGCGATAGCTTCCTTTCCATCCGCCGCCTGCGGCAGGTCTACGGTTCGGTCGTCGCGGTCGACGAGGTGTCGCTGGAAATCCCGGAAGGCGAGTTCCTGACCTTCCTCGGCCCGTCCGGGTCGGGCAAGTCGACCACGCTGTACGCGCTGGCGGGCTTCAATGAACCGACCTCGGGCGACATCCTGCTGCGCGGCGGCTCGATCCTGTCGACGCCCTCGCACAAGCGCAACATCGGCATGGTGTTCCAGCGTTATACCCTGTTTCCGCATCTGAGCGTGCGCGAGAACGTCGCCTTCCCGCTGCGGGTCCGCAAGCGCCCCGAGGCCGAGGTTGCCGCGCGGGTCGACCGGATGCTGGCGCTGGTGCGGCTGGAAGGCTATGGCGAGCGGATGCCGGGCCACCTGTCGGGCGGCCAGCAGCAGCGCGTGGCGCTGGCCCGGGCGCTGGCCTATGACCCGCCGGTGCTGTTGATGGACGAACCCCTGTCGGCGCTGGACAAGAAGCTGCGCGAGGAAATCCAGATTGAAATCCGCCGCATCCACCGCGAAACCGGCGTGACCATCCTTTATGTCACCCACGACCAGGAAGAGGCGCTGCGGCTCTCGGACCGGATCGCGGTGTTCAACCACGGCCGGATCGAGCAGGTCGGCAGCGGCCGCGACCTTTATCACAACCCCGCCACCCGCTTCGTCGCCAGCTTCATCGGCGATTCGAGCTTTCTCGACGTGGCCGAGGCGAAGGTCGCCGGCGAACGGGGCAGGGTGGTGTTCCCCGACGGAACGGTGGTGGCCGACCTGCGGGTGCACCGGTCGGCGGCGGCAGCGGGGGCGGCCGGGCAGGTGATGGTGCGGCCGCAGTCGCTGCGCCTTGCCGGGCAGGGCGAGGGGCTTCCGGTCCGGGTTCTGGACGTGACCTTCCTGGGCGACAGCTCGACCGTGCAGTTCCGCACCGGCTGGGGGCAGGAGATCTGGATGCGCGCCGGGGCCGGGGCGATTTCCGGGCTTGCCGCCGACGGCGCCTGCCACGTCACCTGGAACCCGGCCGAAAGCCACCTGTTCCTGTGACGCGCCGCTGACGGCCGGTCGGCGCCATCTCTGGCGAAGGCCATCGCCTTCGCCACCCCCCCCGGGTCCACATGGCCCGCCGGGGGCCAAAGCCCCCGGCCAGCGCCCGCTCTCCCGGCCCTCGCAAGCTTGCTCGGGCGTTCAGCGGGAAAACAGTCCACCGGACTGTTTTCTGACCCGCTTCACCCATCGGCGGGCGCTTCGCCCCCGCCGGGGTAGGCGCCGGCCTCTCGGGTTTGGCGCGGCTGCCGTTTCCGGTTGCACCCGCCTCGCGCGGGCGGGGGCGAGGCAGTGCCTCGCCTGTTCCCACCCGGTCCGACGCCGCCAATGGCGAAGGCCGTCGCCTTCGCCGCCCCCAACGGTTCCACCCGCCGGACGGGGGCCCCAAGCCCCCGGCCAGCGCCCGCTCTCCCGGCCCTCGCAAGCTTGCTCGGGCGTTCAGCGGGAAAACAGTCCACCGGACTGTTTTCTGGCCCGCTTCACCCATCGGCGGGCGCTTCGCACCCGCCGGGGCAGGCGCTGGCCTCTCATGGTTTGGCGCGCCCGACGTTTCCGGGGGGACAGGACGCGCACGGGCGGGGGCGAGGCAGTGCCTCGCCGGTTCCCGCCCGGTCCGATCCGTCTTCGCCGCACACCACCGGGGGCGCAAATGCGGGTGGCACGCAATCCCGCCCCCGCCCCCGCTCAGCCCAGGGTCGAGCGCTGGGCGACCGGGGAAACCCCGAAATGCGCGCGATAGACCTTCGAGAAATGCGAGGGCGTGGTGAAGCCGCAGGCCACAGCCACCTCGGTGATCGACTGGTCGGTCTGCACCAGCAGGTTGCGGGCGCGCATCAGCCGGGTCTCGATGATGAAGCGCTTGGGCGAGGTGCCGAGATGGCGCAGGAACAGCCGTTCAAGCTGGCGGGTCGAGATCGCCAGCGCGCCGGCGATCCGCCCGGGCGACAGCGGGTCTTCGATGTTCTGCCGCACCAGCGCCACGGCGCGCATCAGATGCGGGTTGCGGGTGCCGTGGCGCGATTGCAGCGACACGCGCTGTTCGGCGCTGGCCTCGCGCACGGCGTTGTAGACCATCTGGTCGGCGACCGCGGTGGCAAGGTCGGGCCCGTGCCCGGCGGCGATCAGATGCAGCATCAGGTCGGCCGCCGCGGTGCCGCCGGCGGCGGTGATCACCTTCTGGTCGGCGACGAACACCCCGCGCACCAGCCGCACCCGGGGAAACACCTCGGCGAACAGGTCGTGGTATTCCCAGTGGACCGCTGCCGCCTGGCCGTCCAGGAAACCGGCATTCGCCAGCACATAGGCCCCGGAACAGATCGCCCCCAGGGGCGTGCCAGCCGCGCGTTCGCGGCGCAGGTAGGTCAGGATGCCGGGGGTGGTGCAGCGCTGGACCTGATCGCCGGCGATCACCAGAAGCCGGTCGACATGGCGCAAGGGCTCCAGCCCGATGTCGACCAGCGTGACCGACCGGTTCGAGCAGGCCACTGAGACGCCGTCGGCGCTGGCCAGCGTCCAGCGGTAAAGCGTGCGCCCCGCCACCCGGTTGGCGATCCTCAGCGGCTCGACCGCGCAGGAAAACGCCAGATGCGAGAAATTGTCGACCAGCAGGAAGACGAAATGCGCCGTGCAGGCCGCGGCCTCGTCCCCCGCCGCGTGCTGCGGCGCCGGTGCCCCGGTCCGGGCCAGGCCGGCCGGGCGCAGGGAAGCGGGCTGATCAAGCGGCGCCATCTCGCGGACCTGTCCGTCAGTCGACGAAGGCGCGTTCGACCACGAAGCTGCCGGGCTGGGCGTTCGAGCCTTCGACCAGCCCGAACCCTTCCAGCGCCTCCTTGGTGTCGCGCAGCATCGCCATCGAGCCGCAGATCATGCCGCGGTCGTCCGCCGGGGTGATCGGCGGCACGCCGAGGTCGGCGAACAGCCTGCCGCTGGCCATCAGGTCGGTGATCCGGCCCATCACCGGATAGGGTTCGCGCGTCACCGTCGGGTAATGGCGCAACTGCCGGCGCGCCATCTCGCCCACCAGTTCGTCCTCCATCAGCTTGCGCACCAGCTCCAGCCCGTAGTCCAGTTCAGCGACCTGGCGGCAGGTATGGGTCAGGATCACCTCTTCGAATTTCTCGTAGGTCTCGGGGTCGCGGACCAGCGAGGCAAAGGGGGCGATCCCGGTCCCGGTCGAGAACATGTAGACCCGACGCCCCGGCAGCAGCGCGTCGAGGACCAGCGTGCCGGTCGGCTTCCTGCGCATCAGCACGGTGTCGCCGACCCTGATCCTTTGCAGGTATTCGGTCAGCGGCCCGTCCGGCACCTTGATCGAGAAGAATTCGATCTCTTCGTCCCACGAAGGGCTGGCGATCGAATAGGCGCGGTAGACCGGGCGTTCGGCATTGGGCAGGCCGATCATCACGAATTCGCCCGAGCGGAAGCGGAACGCCGCCGGCCGGGTGATGCGGAAGCGGAACAGCCGGTCGGTGTAGTGCTGCACCTCGGTCACCGTCTCGGCATAGACGCCGGCGGGGATATGCGCCTCGGCGGCTGGTTGGGGAAGGGTGGCGTTTTCCTGCATCCTGGTCTCCGGTCTGGCGCCCGTCAGCGCGGGGCGGCGGGGTTGCGCGACAGCGCGTCGAGCTTGCGGGGCCGCGCCGCCCAGATCTCGTGGTCGGGAAGCGGCACGGTCTTCTCGCGGATGTTGGGCCAGACCTGTGCCAGTTCCGCATTCAGCGCGAGCCAGGGGCCGACCCCCGGCGCGGTATCGGGCTTGATCGCGTCGACCGGGCATTCGGGTTCGCAGACGCCGCAGTCGATGCATTCCTCGGGGTGGATCACCAGCATGTTCTCGCCCTCGTAGAAGCAGTCCACGGGGCAGACCTCGACGCAGTCGGTGTATTTGCAGGCGATGCAGCCTTCGACGACGACATAGGTCACGGGCACCTCCGAAATTCATTTGTATACTAATGATAATTCGAGAAGGGTGCGGCTGTCAATCGGGAAGTGGTCGCGGCGGAGCAAGTCGGCAACCCATTGGAGTTGCTGAAAATGGAGCAGGCCCGCGCATCCCTGCGCGGGCCGGTGAGCAACGATCCGGCAGGCGGCGTCAGCGCAGCCCGTCCTCGCCCTTGATCTGCCAGGCTTCCAGGCCGCCACAGCGCGAATGGACCCGCGGGCCTGTGGTCATCGCCAGGATCACCACCATCTCGTCGGGCCGCGGCGCGTCGTTCAGCCCGACCTCGATCGCGTCGAAATGGCTGCGCACGTAGGAGGCGTTGACATGGGTGATCGGCACGTCGATCCGCGCCCCCATGCCGCCCACCTTCTTGGTCGAGGGAACGATCGCCCTGGCGCCGTTCAGCACCTCGCGCATCGCATAGCCCCCCGGCGCGTGCCAGAGCGCGCCGTGCTCGAGCTCCCCCGCCGCGCCGACCAGCGACGCCTTGCCATAGCCTTCGATCCTGTCGGCCCCGCCGAGCGCCTCGGCGAGCCTGGTGGCAAGGTCGAGGCCGAGTGGCCTCATGTCGTCCATGAAGCCCTGGATGTCAGGCTCGTAGCGGCCGGCGAAGGGATTGCGGATCACCGCGAGCGCGGCGCCCCGGCGGTGTGGCTCGTCGCGGGCCGGACCGCCTTCGTGGAATATGTCCTCAAGCAGCAGCAGGCGCTTGCGCAGTTCGACCTTGGGCATCAGTCCCTCTTCGTGTTGCAGGTGCGGGCGGCCGCCATCCGGCCGGCTGCCGCGTCAGACCTGGCCGTCCACCGGCCAGCGGAAGTTGTGCCGCGCCATCGGGTCGTCCCGGGCGTCGATCCGGCCGACGCGCCGGATGTCGTCGGTGAGAACCTCGTCGATCGGACGCACCTGCCCGGCATGGCCGCCGAGCGCGACGTAATCCGTGAGCCGCATGGTGAACTCGATCGGCGCCACCAGCGCGGGCGTGGGCACATAGCCGAAGGAATTGCTGGGCATGTCGGCGACATCGACCATCACGGTGATCCCGCCGCCGGGCCAGACATAGGCCCCCGCCCCCCCGCAGGAGACATAGGTGAGCGAGTCCTTCACCGAGTGCGTCAGCTTTACCGGGTTCTTCGTCACGCCCGCGCGCAACGACCCGCCGGCCCCTGCCATGAACAGCACCGAACAGAGCGAGGGCTCGCAGTTCTCGGCGATCAGCTCGACCGAGGCGCGCAGGTCGTCGGGCAGCGGTTTCGCCACCGGGCGAAGGTTGGCGTCCAGTTCGTAATAGGCCGACTGCTCGCCGGTGGTGGAGACCATCAGAAGCCGCAGGCCCTCCCATGCCACCTCCGGATCGGCCTCTTTCAGGATCGTGAGCGGATCTTCGATATTGGTGCCGCCCCAGCCGGTGCCGGGTTCGGCGACCTGGAAGTACCGCCCCGGCGTCGACCGGCGCCCCTTCACGCGGATGCCGCTGGGCGGCACGTTCAGAAGCTTGCCCGACTGGTGTTCGGACAGGACGCCGGTGATGTGGTCGTCGACCACCACGACCTCGTCGGCGTGCTGGGCCCATTGCGTGGCGAACATGCCGATGGTGGCCGAGCCGCAACCGACGCGCATGAGCTTTTCCTCGACCCCGTTGATCACCGGCGCCCGTCCGGCCTGCACGATGACGGTGGCACCCTCGTCCACGGTCATCTCGACCGGTTCGCGGTTGCACAGCTTCATCAGCGCGTCGCAGGTGACGCGGCCCTCCTTCTTGCCGCCGCCGGTCAGATGCTCGACGCCGCCCAGCGACAGCATCTTGGAACCGTATTCCGATGTCATCACATGGCCGACAGGTTCGCCTTCGACCCGCACCACGGCGCGTTCGTGGCCGATGAAGCGGTCGGTGTCGATCTTCACCTTGACGCCGCAGTAGCTGAAGATGCCTTCGGTCACGACGGTGACCATGTCGACGCCCTCGACGTTCTGGCTGACGATGAAGGGGGCGGGCTTGTAGTCGGGATAGGTGGTGCCCGCGCCGACGGCGGTGATGAACGGCCGCCCGCCCTGCACCAGATCGCCGTCCCAGTCGGTGCCCTGGCTGCCCTTCAGGAAGGGCACGGCCTTGACCCCGTGGCTGGCCGCGCCCTCGATGATGGTGAGGGGATCCAGCCGGACCAGCGTGCCGCCGTGGTTGGCGTAGCGGTCGCAGGCCCCGGCCCGGCCCTCGGCGATGTAGCACAGCACCGGGCAGGCGTCGCAGCGGATCTTGCCGGCGGTCCGGTCGGCTTTGTCGTTCATGTCAGTCTCCTGCCAATGCAGCGGCGAGTTTAGCGGGGGTTACCGGAACGCTGGTCATCCGCACGCCGGTGGCGTGGGCGATGGCGTTCAGGATTGCGGGCGCGGTCGGGATCAGGACGTGTTCGCCCAGGCCCTTGGCGCCGTAGGGGCCGTGGGCATCGGCTTCCTCGATGATGATGGGCTCGATGGGGGGAATGTCGCCGATGGTCGGGATCAGGTAGTCGTGCAGGTTCTCGGTGCGGCCGGGGATGTATTCCTCCATCAGGGCCATGCCGATGCCCTGCGCCACACCGCCCTGGATCTGGCCCTCGACCAGCATCGGATTGACGGCAAGGCCCACGTCATGCGCGGCGACGATGCGCAAGAGCCGCACGGTGCCAAGGCCTGTGTCGACCTCGGCCGCCGCAAGCTGCGCGGCATAGCCGAACTGGGCATAGGGCTCACCCTGGCCGTTCGCGTCCAGCGGCTTCGTCGGCGGGTCGTAATGGCCGCTGGCGGCAAGGACATAGCCGTCGGCATCGGCGGCAAGCGGGTCCAGCGCGATGCGGTGGCGGCTGGCGCCGTCGTCCACGGTGATCGCGCACGGCGCGAATGTGAGCACCGCGGTTTCGGAGGCGTTGACCATCCCGAGCACCCGCGCCCTGAGCGCCTCGCCGCAGGCCCGCGCCGCATTTCCCGAGACGAAGGTCTGGCGCGAGGCCGAGGTCTTGCCGGCATCGGGGGTCACATCGGTATCGGCGCCGATCAGGTCAATCGCGGTGACCGGCACGCCAAGCGCGGTGGCAAAGATCTGGGCGATGACCGTATTCGCGCCCTGACCGATGTCCATGGCGCCCTGATGCAGCAGGATGCGGCCATCGGCCCGCACGCCGGCCTTGATCGTCGAGGGGTTCGGCAGCGAGGTGTTGCCGCAGCCATACCAGCCCGAGGCGATGCCGACCCCACGGCGCAGGGGGCCGTCGGTTTCGCGGTTGAACGCCTCGGCCGCCGCGCGTTCGGCCTCCCACGCCGGGCGCAGGGCCTCAAGGCAGGCGCGGATGCCGACGCCCTGTGCAAAGACCTGACCGCAGACGGTCGGCACGCCATTGTCCAGCGCGTTCCGCAGCCGCAGCTCCAGCGCGTCGATCCCCAGCTTGGCCGCCAGCTCGTCCAGCAGCGATTCAAGCGCGATTGCCGCCTGCGGCACGCCGAAGCCGCGGAAGGCGCCGGCGGGCGGGCAGTTGGTGTGGATCGCCCGCGCCTCGGCCCGGTAATCGGCGATCCGGTAGGGGCCCGAGGCATGGACCGGCACCCGGTTGGCCACCGTCGGCCCCCAGGAGGCATAGGCCCCGGTGTTGAAGGTGCCGCGGAAGTCGCAGCCCTTCAGGATGCCGTCGCGGGTCGCGCCCAGCCGCAGCCGGATGTCCGAGGGGTGGCGCTTGGTGGTCGACTGCATCGATTCCGCCCGGCTGTAGGCCATCCGCACCGGCTGCCCGGTCTTGATCGCCCCCAGCGCGAGATAGGGCTGAAGCGAGATGTCGAGCTTCGATCCGAAGCCGCCGCCCACCGCCGTGGGCACGATGCGGATGCGCGAGCGGTCCATGCCCAGCAGGATCTCCATCGATTCAAGGTCCATTACCGGCGCCTGGGTGCAGGCATGGATTTCCACCCGCCCGTCGACCACCCGGGCAAAGCCGGCTTCCGGCTCGATATAGGCGTGTTCGACAAAACCCGTGGAAAAGCGCCCCTCGACCGTCACATCGGCAGCGGCCAGCGCCGCTTCGGCATCGCCGCAGGCGACGAAGCCGGTGCACATCAGGTTGCCCGCCCTGCCTTGGTGCAGCAGCGCCGCGCCCGGCGCCTCGGCCGCCGCGGGCGTCATCGCCGCCGGCAGTTCCTGCCAGATCACCGGGAAACACGCGGGATCGAAGCCGCGGATCGCCTGCGGCGTGCCGACCACCGCCGCCACCGCCTCGCCCCGGAAGCGCGCCTCGGTTTCGGCGAAGGCCGGCTGGTCGGCGAAGGCCGGGATCACGCCGAAGACATTGCGGCCCGGCACGTCGGCGGCGGTCAGCACCGCGGCGATGCCGTCCTGCCCGGCGCGCCAGCCTTCCAGATCGCCGAAGCTGAAGCCGGCGCGCGGAAAGGGCGAGCGGATCACCAGAATCTCCAGCGTATCCGGCGGCGCGATGTCATCGCCGAACGCCTCGCTTCCATCCAGCTTCTGCGCACCGTCCAGCCGGCGGATCGCCGCGCCGGCATGGCCGGGGGCGCCGGCCTCGGCCAGCGCGGGCGGCACCGCGGCCACCGCGTCGATGATCTTGCGGTATCCGGTGCAGCGGCACAGGACGCCGCCCAGCGCCCTTGTGATCGCCGGCTCGTCCGGCGCGGGGTCGTCGCGCAAAAGCGCGACCGCGGCAGTCATCATCCCCGGGGTGCAGAAGCCGCATTGCGCCGCGCCGTGGTCCTGGAACCGCCCGGCCAGCGCCTGCGCCAGCGGGTCGGCGGCGACAAGGCCCGCCACCGTCTCGACCCGGCGGCCCTCGGCCTGGCGGGTCGGCATCAGGCAGGAACAGACCACCTGCCCGTCGACCAGCACCGAACAGGCGCCGCAATCGCCGGCATTGCAGCCGATCTTGACATCGCGCGCGCCCAGCCGTTCGCGCAGGGAGTCCGACAGCCGTTCGCCGGCCGGCGCCGTGACCGCGACTTCGGCGCCGTTCAGGGTGAAACGGGTGGCTTCCGCCGGCATCTCATCGCGCATCCGCCGTCTCCCTTGCCGAAAGCGCCGCCTGCATCACCGCCCGCCGGCACAGTTCCCGCACCGCGTCCAGCCGGTAGGCGGCCGTGGCCCGCACATCGTCGATCGGCGCCAGCCCCGCCAGATGCGCCGGATCGGGGCGAAGCGCTTCCGGCTGATCCAGCCTGCGGCCGACCAGCGCGGCTTCCCAGTCCGGCAGCCGGCGGGCGACCGGTGAACAGGCCCCGACCGCCAGCCGCGCTTCGGTGATCCGGCCCTGCGCCACCCGCACCACCGCCGCCACCATCGCGATCGAGATCACCAGCGAGCTGCGCGTGCCCAGCTTGACGAAGGCGCCGCCCGCACCGGCCGGCGGCTGCGGCAGATGCAGTGCCACCACCAGTTCGTCGGGCGCACGAGCGGTGCGGCGGACCCCGGTGATGAAATCGGCCAGCGCCAGCCGCCGCCGCCCGGTGGCCGACGCCAGTTCCACCTCGGCCTCCAGCACCAGCAGCGGCGGCACCCCGTCGGCGGCGGGCGAGGCGTTGCAGATATTGCCGGCGATGGTGCCTGCGTTCTGGATCTGCACCGCGCCGACCTCGCGCGCCGCCTGGCGCAGCGCGTCGAAGGCCGGGGGCAGGGCGGCGGCGGCGATCTGTCCCCAGGTTGCCGCGGCGCCGATCCGCCAGCCGTCCGGCCCGGATGCGATTCCCTGCAACTCGGCCAACCGCGTCACGTCAAGCATCGCGGCGGGCCGGTCGCCCTGGCGGCGCGCGGGAAGGACATCGGTGCAGCCCGCCACCACCATCGGCCGCCCTGCCGCAAGCAGGGCCAGCGCTTCGCCGAGCGTGCCGGGCACGAGATACGGCAATGGCCCCTCCCTTCAACGCAATGTCATTTGTATACGAATGATATTGAGAAAATCGGCCGAGTCAATCGCCCCTCGTGCGCGAAGTCTCCCGAAGCTGCGGGTTCGCGCGCATTTCGTGCTTGCATCTGGCGTTCCGGCTGCAGTGGCCGGCCCGCCAGTCCTGAACGCGTGCAATTGCGCTTGACCGGCCGGACCGTTGTTCGAAATTCGGTGCGGCGGTGAGAATCGGGCCTGTCCAAAAGGGACAGCTTGCTACAGACGGCCCGACTTGGCGCCCTCACCGCGGCAGCGGATGGCTGAGCGTCTTGTAGGCGCTCCAGTCGGTGATCTCGGGGTAGTGCTGCTTGCGCCAGGCGCGGACGCGGGGATTGAACATCCGCCGCCACAGAGGCGGGACCATCGCCAGCGCCGTCATCGGCGGGTATCCCGTCGGCAGGCGCGGCACCGCCGTCTCGTCATGAAGCTGCAGAAGCGGGAAGCGCCGTTGCGGGTGCAGGTGGTGGTCGGCGTGGCGCTGGAGATTGATGAGCAGAAGCCCCGAAACCGCCTGCGCCGAATCCCAGGAATGGTGCGGGCGGACGGGTTCATAGCGGTTCTCGCCCAGATATTTCCGGGTCAGCCCGTAGTGCTCGACATAGTTGGTCAACTCGAGCTGCCAGACCGCGACCAGGGCCTGGAAGGCGAACAGCCCCACCGCCGTCCAGCCGCCGATGGCATGGGCAAGCGCAAGGAAGACCGCCTCGAGGCCAAGGTATTTCCAGACCGGATTGCGCCAGTGCCAGGCCGGAAGCCCCCGGCGCGCCAGCATCGCCGCCTCTGCCGACCAGGCCGAACGCGGCCCCTGCCACAGCACACGCGGGAAGAAGCGCAGGAAGCCCTCGTTGTAGCGCGCCGTCACCGTGTCGCGCCCGGTGCCGACGTAAGGATGATGCACCAGCAGATGCTCGGTGCGGAAATGGCCGTAGAGCACCATCGCCATGAGCAGATCGCCCAGGTTCCGCTCGATCCGCCCCGGCTTGTGGAAGAGCTCATGCGCATAGACGATGCCGATGGTCCCGGTGGTGACGCCGATGGCGAACATCAGGGCGAGAGTCTCGCCCGTGGTATAGCCGCCCGGGGAAATGACCCAGAGGCTGCCGAAGACCAGCACGAATTCGATCGGGAACCAGATCCAGGTCAGAAGCCGGAACCAGAACAGATCGGCGTCCGGCGTTTCGGGATCGGGGTTCTTCAGGTTGCGGCCGAGGAGCATGTCCAGAACCGGCATCAGCACCCAGCCATAGACCGGCACCAGTGCGATCCACCAGCCGCCCCTGGCCAGCGCCAGCGCGACCAGCGGCACGAAGGTGATCGACAGCCAGTAGGGCCAGGCCGAAGGGGTTTTCGCGTTGTCGGTCATCGCGCCTCTCCTGTCGGGTTGCGCGGGGTCAGGGCCAGGTGGATGCCGTCCCTTGCCCGCACCGTCAGATGCGCCACGGGAACCGGGTTGCGCCCCTCGACCGGTTCGAAGCGGAAAGCTCGGACGAGGTGCGACAGGATCAGCACCCCCTCGGCCATGGCGAAGGCCGATCCCGGGCAGACGCGGGGGCCGGCGGAAAACGGGATGTAGGCCGCACGCATGCACTCGCGCCCGTTCGGCGTCTCCCAGCGGCCGGGATCGAAGCCGTGCGGGTTGGTCCACAGCCTTTCGTGGCGGTGCAGATGCCAGGGCGACAGGATCACCTGCGCGCCGGCGGGCACCTGGCGGCCGCGGAACTCCTGCGGCCGGGCGGCGTCGCGCACATACATCGGCACCGGCGGGTAAAGCCGCATCGCCTCGCGGAACACCGCACGCGACAGCTTCAGCCGCGAGAGGGTGGAAAAATAGAGCTTGCCCGGGTCGATCTCGGCCTCGGCCTCGGCGGCGACGCGATCCTGCCAGTCGGGATATAGCGCCAGCAGATAGAGCGCCCAGCCTAGCGCGGCGGCGCTGGTCTCGTGCCCGGCAAGAAAGAAGATCGCCACCTGGTCGGTCATCTCCTGCGCCGAGAGGCCGCTGCCGCTGACCGGATCGACCGTGGTCATGATCCGCGTCGCCAGATCGTCGGGCGCGCGGCCGGCGGCAATCGCGGCGGCGCGTTCGTCCACCAGTTGCCCGATCAGGCGGCGGATCGTCCTCGCGGTCTCGCGGGTGCGGCGGCCGTGCAGGCGCGGCATCCATTTCGGCCAGGGCAGCAGGGCCGCGATGTTCGCCACCGGCTGCGCCTCCTGATGGGCGCGGAAGGCGGCGAAGGCGGCGGCGGCGGTTTCATGCTCGACCGGCACGGAAAAGAGCGTGCGGAAGATCACGTCCATCGCCACATGGCTGGTCTCGGCCTCGATCTCGACCGGCCGCCCGTCGGCGCGCGGGGCCAGCCGCGCCACGGCCGCCTGCGCCGCATCCCACATCGCCGGGAAGACCGACTTCAGCCGCCCGCCCTCGAACGAGGGATCGATGATGCGCCGTTGCCGCGCCCAGGTCTCGCCGTTCGAGATGAAGACCGACTCGCCCAGAAGCGGCTTCAACCCGACCCGGATCCGTTCCGATTTCGGGAATTCCGTCGCCGGGGCGCCGAGGATGCGGTCCACCAGAGGCGGATCGTTCACCAGATAGCTGCGGAAGAAGGGGGTGCGAAACTCGGCCATCCAGGCGCGATAGAGATGCGCGGGCTGGGCTGACAGGATGTCGCGCCGGAACAGGCGGAGATAGGCGAGAAGCCCGACCCGGCCCTTGCGCGGCGTCGGCATCGGCGGTTGGCGGGCCTGCCCGCAGTGCTGACCTTCGCCGTCCGCGGGCTTGCTGCCCCCGCCGAGTGCCGGGGGCGTTGCCATGCTGTGCCCGCGCTTGACCCCGACCGACATCACGTCGCCCCGCGGGGTGCCCCTGGGCCGGCCTCCGACACGCCCGCCGGCTCCAGCGCGTCGAGCACCCGGGCAGGGACGAGCGGCAGGCGCGAAAGCTCGGTTCCGAGCGCGTGGTTCACCGCGTTCACCACCGCCGCGGCAACCGGGATCGTGGCGATCTCGCCCACCGCCTTGGCGCCGAACGGCCCCGTCGGCTCGCCCGCCTCGACGAGGCGGACGCCGATGGGCGGCATGTCAAGGCTGTTGGCCAGGATGTAGCGGGCGAAGGAATCCCCGCCCATGCGGCCGGTTTCGGGATCGTTCGCCACATCCTCGCAAAGCGCCATGCCGATGCCGATCTGGATGCCGCCGTGGATCTGGCCCTCCACCAGCATCGGGTTGATCGCCCGGCCGATGTCGTGCACGGCCAGATAATCCGTCACCCGGATCAGCCCGGTGAGGGTGTCGACGCGCACCTCGGCGAAATGGGCGGCATGGGATGAGGGGTTGGCAGTGGCGGCATGGGTCTCGGTCGCGGCGGGCAGGGCAAGCCCCGCACGCGTCAGGTGGCGGGCCAGCGTCGGCAGGTCCAGCGCCTCGCCGCCGTCGCGCCGGGCCAGCCGCCCGCCCGCCAGCATCAGATCCTCGGGCGCGGTGTTCAGCACCCGCGCCCCGGCTTCGCGCACCGCCCGGTCCAGCGCCAGCGCGGTCTTGCGCGTCGCCTCGCCCTGGACATAGGTTATCCGGCTCGCCCGCGTGCCGAGGTCATAGCCGCAGAGGTCGGTGTCGGCCTCGACGATGCAGAGGTCGGCGGGGGCAAGGCCCAGCACCTCGGCGGCGATCTGCGCCAGCGTCGTGTTCGACCCGCAGCCAAGGTCGTGCAGGGCCGAGACCATCTCGATCCGGCCCTCGGGCAGAAGCCGCATCGTCATCGTGGTGGATTCGTCCGATCCCGGAAAGCAGCCGTTGACATGCGCCGCCGCCGCCATCCCCACCCCGCGCCGCCAGCGCCCGTCCCCGCGCGGCGCCACGCGCCGGGCCTGCCAGCCGAAGGTTTCCGCCCCCGTCACCAGGCAGTCGTGCAGCCGCGCATTGCCGACGTTCAGCCCGCTGTAGGGCTCGATGGCGCCCGGTTGCACCGCGTTGACCAGACGCACGGCCACCGGGTCGAGCCCCGCCCGCACCGCCGCGATGTCCAGGCTGATCTCACCCGCCGCGTTGATCTGGGGCGAGCCATAGCCGCGAAACGCGCCGGTGGGCGGCGTGTTGGTGTAGACGGCACGGCCGTAATACCGTTCGGCCGGGATGTCATAGAGCCGGACATGGCGTTGCAGCATCGAGCCGGGCAGCCAGTTTCCCCCCGTGACATAGGCGCCGATGTCGATCAGCGTTTCGGTGTCGCGGGCAAGGATGCGCCCGTCCGCGGCCAGCGCGGTGCGGATGCGCGTCACCGTCGAGGACCGCATCCGCGTGCTGGAAAAGGTCTGCCGCCGGTCGCAGGCCAGCCGCACCGGCCGGCCGAGCCGCCGCGCCAGTTCGGCGGCGATGGGTTCCAGCACCGGCTCGGCCTTGCCGCCGAACGAGCCGCCGATGGGCGTCTTGATGACATGGACATCGGCGGCCTTCAGCCCCAGGGCGCGCGCCACGACCACCTGCACGGCATGAACGCTCTGGCACGGTGCCATCACGCGGATGCGGCCGTCCGGCTCGGGCAGGGCGACGGCGACATGGGGCTCGATCGCGCAGTGGTGGGTCTTGGGGGTCGCGACGGTGGTCTCGGAGACATGGGGCGCCGTGGCAAAGCCCGCCTCCACGTCGCCACGGGCGAAGTGGCGTTCGTCCACGGGGTTCAGGAAGGTGGGCACGCCCGCAGCATCGAACAGCGGGCCGCGGCTGCGGTCGGCCTCGTCGGGGGTCATGCAGGCGGACAGCGGTTCGTAGCGCACGACGAGCCGGGCCGCCGCGCGTTCCGCCGCGGCGCGGCCGGTCGCCACCACCACGGCGACGCGGTCGCCGATGTGGCGGGCGGTGTCGGGGAACATCGCCTCGTCGGCGTCGGCCTCCTGCCCTTCGAACCAGACCGAGCTGTTGTAGCGATGGGGCGGCATGTTGGCGTGCCAGAAGACGCCGACGACGGCCGGGTCGGCCAGCGCGGCGCCATCCTCGACCGACAGGATGCGGGCATGAGGATGGGGCGAGGTGACAAGCACCGCCTCGGCCAGCCCCGCGATCGCCAGATCGCCTGCGTAAAGCTGCCGTCCGGTGGCCTTGGCCAACCCGTCCAGCATCGGATGGCGCATCCCGATGGCAGTCATCGCGGTGTCTCGTCAAGCCGTTCCAGCAGGTCTTCGGCCAGCCCGCGCACCGCCCGCGCTTTGTAGGCGGTCGACGCCCGGCCCGGGTTCGCCGCCGCCACACCCTCGGCGACCGCCGCGGCAAAGCCCGCCCTGCCGGCGTTGAGGATCGCCTCGGCCTCGCCGAGGCGGAGCGGCACCGCACCGATCGCCCCGGCGAAAAGCCGCATCCGCCCGGCGGGCCCCGCTGCGGCGAGGGTCAGCCGCGAGATCGCGGGTTCCTGCCGCGGCCCCAGCTTCACGAAGGCGCCGTGCGGGGCAGGGTCCCCGACCGGCAGGTCGAAGCCCAGGATCACCTCCTGCGGGCCGAGTGCGGGTCGGCGGACCAGCATCGCCGCAAGCGGCAGGCTTTCCGTCCCGCCCGGCCGCCACAGCCGCACGTCTGCCCCGGCCGCCAGAAGCGCCGGAACCAGATCGGCCGCGGGCGATCCATGCGCCACATTGCCGCCGATCGTTGCCCGGTTGCGGATCTGGACCGATCCGAAGACCTCGGCCGCCTGGGCGAGAACCGGGGCCAGCCGCGCCACCCTGCGATCCCGTGTCAGCCGCGCCACCGTGACCCCGGCGCCGAGGCTCAGCCGGTCGGCCGCCTCCGCGATCCCGGTGATCGCTTCGAGGCGTGTGAGGTCGACGATCAGACCGCTTTCGGGCAGGGCTGCCGGCGCGATCAGGCGGTCGGTTCCGCCGGCGATCAGCCAGGGCGCGGTTCCCGGCCCGAGAAGCGTCGCAAGCTCGCCCAGGGTTTCAGGCGCGGCGAAGGCGAGGCTCACGGCCGCTCTCCCGCGACGCGTTCGCTCGCGGTGCGGGCGATGGCGCGGACGATGTTGGCGTATCCGGTGCAGCGGCAGATGTTGCCCGCGATGGCGCGGCGGATCTCGGCCTCCGTCGGGGCGGGGGTCCGGCGCAGCAGCCCCTCGGCGGCGATGATCATGCCGGGGGTGCAATAGCCGCATTGCACCGCACCCTCGTCGACGAAGGCGCGCTGCAGATCCGAAGGCCCGGACGCGCCCGCCAGCCCTTCGACGGTCTCGATCCGGCGGCCCCCGGCCTGGGCGGCCAGCATCACGCAGGAACAGACGGGTTCGCCATCCAGAAGCACCGTGCAGGCGCCGCATTCACCCTCGAGGCAGCCCTCCTTCAGCCCGGTCAGGCCGTGGGTGCGCAGCGCCGAGGACAGGCGCTGGGCCGGATCGGCCGGAATCCGCGCCGCGACTCCGTTCAGGTTCACGTCGATATCCAAGCCGGCCCGCTTTCCTGCGCCAGGGTGGCCGGCAGGCTAAGGCTCAATCCCCGCCGCCGCCAACCAATTCCGACCGGCGCGTCGCGCGAAAGCGACCTGCGTCCCTGCGTCGCAGCCGCGGGGTGCCAAGGCAGGCGGCGTCGGGCGCTTCCGGGGCAACCGCTGCCGTGCATATCTGAGGTCATGTTTTTCCTGTTCTTTTCATCAAGAGTAGTATTTCATACATCAATACTGAGGCGAAAGGGAGAGTCGCGGGTGATCACCGGTGCGCAGATGAAGGCCGCGCGAGCGCTTCTCGGGATCGGGCAGAAGGACCTTGCGGGGATGGCGGGGGTGTCGGTGCCGACGATCCAGCGGATGGAGGCGAGCGAAGCGAATGTCCGCGGTGTCGTCGAAAGCCTCATGCGGGTCATCGAGGCCTTCGACCGCGCAGGCGTCGAGCTGATCGGGGAGGGAGCCAGGAGCCCGCGGGGCGGGCGGGGCGTGCGCCTGAAGGAAGCCGCGCCGGCTTCCGCCGGCGGGGGTGCGGATGGCCGCGATTGATCTCGCCGCCGCGGCCGTTGCGGGCCTTCTCGGGCTGTCCGGTGTCGCGGTCGCGCTCGGGCGCTATCCCGGCATATCGGGCCTTGTCTACGCCCTGAGCGCCGCGCTCTGCGCCGTCCTGGCCCTGCTCGGCGGTCTGGTTCTGGCAACCCGTGCCGAGGCCGCGGTCCTGAGCCTGCCGATCGGCCTGCCGTGGATCGGCGCCAATCTGCGGCTCGACGCGCTGTCGGCGCTTTTCCTCGCCCTGCTCGGGACCGGCGGCGCGGCGGCGGGCGTCTACGGCATCGGCTACGGGCGGCACGAAGCCGAGCCGCAGCGCGTGCTGCCGTTCTTCCCCGGCTTTCTCGCCGCGATGGCACTGGTGGTCCTTGCCGATGACGCCTTCACCTTTCTGCTGTCGTGGGAGGTGATGTCGCTTCTGTCCTGGGCGCTGGTCCTGGCCCATCACCGCGCCGCGGCCGCTCGGGAGGCCGGTTTCCTCTATCTGGTGATGGCCGGCTTCGGCACGATGATGTTGCTTCTGGCCTTCGGAGTGCTGGCCGGGCCGCAAGGCGACTATGGCTTTGACGCGATCCGCGGGGCCGCCCGCGCGCCCGCCGCGACGGGCGTCGTGCTGGCGCTGGTCCTGATCGGGGCGGGATCGAAGGCCGGGCTCGTGCCGCTGCACGTCTGGTTGCCGGTCGCGCATCCGGCGGCGCCGAGCCACGTCTCGGCGCTGATGAGCGGGGTGATGACCAAGGTCGCAATCTACGGCTTCGTCCGGGTCGCCTTCGACCTGCTCGGGCCGCTGGAGTGGTGGGCAAGCCCGGCGGTGATCCTGGTCGGCGCCTCGACCGCGGTGATGGGCATCCTCTTCGCCGTTGTCGATGGCGACGCCAAGCGGGTGCTCGCCTATTCGACGATCGAGAACGTCGGCGTGATCTTCGCCGCTCTGGGGCTGGCGCTCGCCTTTCGCGCCAACGGACTTGGCGCGCTCGCGGCGCTGGCGCTGACGGCTGCGTTCGCCCATGCCGTCAACCACATGCTGTTCAAGAGCCTCTTGTTCATGGCTGCGGGTGCGGTGCTGTCGGCCACCGGGCGGCGCGACCTCGACGCGCTCGGCGGGCTCATCCACCTCATGCCGGTGACGGCCTTCCTGGCGCTTGTCGGCGTGACGGCGATTTCGGCGCTGCCGCCCCTGAACGGTTTCGTGTCGGAATGGCTGGTGTTCCAGGCGGTCCTGCAAAGCCCCGAGCTGCGCCAGCCGGCGCTGCAATTCCTGGTGCCGGCGGCGGGCGGGCTTCTGGCGCTCGCGGCGGCGCTCGCGGCGGCCTGTTTCGTGCGCTTCTACGGCGTTGCC